>JAFEGB010000192.1 GCA_018240295.1 Pseudomonadota bacterium | reverse complement strand
GGTCGGCGGCATCATCGAGCAGCGGCTGTTCCGCGAAGGCGCCGAGGTCGGCGCCGGCGAGCTGCTGTACCGCATCGATCCGGCGAGCTTCCAGGCGGCGTGCGACAGCGCGAAGGCTGCGCTCGCCAAGGCGCAGGCCGACATCCGCTCGGTGCAGCTCAAAGCCGAGCGCTACAAGGATCTGGTGCGCATCAAGGCGGTCAGCGATCAGGACTACGACGACGCGCGCGCCGCCCTCGCGCAGGCGCAGGCCGAGGTCGAGGCCCAGAAGGCGGCGCTCGAGACCGCGCGCATCAACCTCGACTACACGCAGGTGCGCGCGCCGATCGCCGGGCGCATCGGCCGCTCTTCGGTGACGCCGGGCGCGCTCGTGACCGCCGACCAGACCACGGCGCTTGCGACCATCCAGCAGCTCGATCCGGTCTACGTCGATGTGCAGCGTTCCAGCACCGAATGGCTGGAGCTGCAGCAGGCGCTGAAAAGCGGCCGGCTCAGCCACCCCGGTGCCGACGGCAGCATCACCGTGCGCCTGAAGCTCGAAGACGGCAGCGACTACCCGCAGACCGGCAGGCTGCTGTTCTCGGAGGTCACGGTCGATGCCGGCACCGGTGCGATCACGCTGCGCGCCGAATTCCCGAACCCGGACCAGCGCCTGCTGCCGGGCATGTACGTGCGCGCGGTGCTCGAAGAGGGCATCGCGCAGCAGGCGCTGCTGGTGCCGCAGCGCGCCGTCAGCCGCGATGCGCGCGGCAAGGCCAGCGCGCTGGTGGTCAATGCCGACGGCAAGGCCGAGCGCCGCGATCTGGTCACCGAGCGCGCGGTCGGCGACCGCTGGCTGGTGACGACCGGCATCGCCGCCGGCGAGCGCGTGATCGTCGACAACCTGCAGAAGGTCAAGGCCGGTGCGCTGGTGAAGCCGCTGCCGTGGTCGGCGCCGAAGCGGGAAACCGCCGGCCTGCGTCCGCTGACCGATCTCGATCCGATCTGAGCCGGAGCGCGCGACCATGGCCCGATTCTTCATCGATCGCCCGATCTTCGCGTGGGTGATCTCGATCACGATCATGCTCGCCGGCGCGCTGGCGATCGTACGACTGCCGATTGCCCAGTACCCCGACATCGCGCCGCCGACCGTCGCGATCAACGCCACCTATCCCGGCGCCTCGGCCAAAACCATCGAGGACTCGGTGACGCAGGTCATCGAGCAGAACATGAAGGGCATCGACGGGCTGCAGTACATGAGCTCGAACAGTTCGTCCGCCGGCACCGCGCGCGTCGAGCTGACCTTCTCGGCCGACACCAACCCCGACATCGCCCAGGTGCAGGTGCAGAACAAGCTGCAGCTGGCGCTGGCGCTGCTGCCGCAGGCCGTGCAGTCGCAGGGCGTGACCGTCACCAAGTCCGCGAACAGCTTCCTCGCCGTCTACGCCTTCGTGTCCGATCGCGACGACGTGACCGGCACCGACATCGCCGATTTCGTCTCGAACCAGGTGCTCGACCCGATCAGCCGCATCGACGGCGTCGGCGAGACGACGCTGCTCGGCGCCAGGTACGCGATGCGCATCTGGCTCGATCCGGCGAAGCTCGTGAAGTACGCGCTGACGCCGGCCGACGTGAAATCGGCGATCGAGGCGCAGAACACGCAGGTCGCGGTCGGCCAGCTCGGCGACCTGCCGGCGGCGCCCGGCACCGGTCTGAACGCGACCATCAACGCCCGCAGCCGCCTGCAGACGCCGGAGCAGTTCCGCGCCATCGTGCTGCGCAGCGCCACCGATGGCGCCACCGTGCGCCTGTCCGATGTCGCGCGCGTCGAGGTCGGCGCCGAGAGCTACTCGGTGCTGGCGCGCTTCAACGGCCGCCCGGCCGCCGGCCTCGCGATCCGGCTCGCCTCGGGCGCCAACGCACTCGCGGTCGCCGAGGCCGCCGAGGCGAAGATCCGCGAACTGGAGCGCTTCTTCCCGTCCGGCATCCGCGCCGTGATCGCCAACGACACCTCGCCGTTCGTGCGCCTGTCGATCGAGGAAGTGGTCAAGACGTTGATCGAGGCGGTCGTGCTGGTGTTCGGCGTCATGTACCTGTTCCTGCAGAGCTGGCGCGCGACGCTGATCCCGACCATCGCCGTGCCGGTCGTGCTGCTCGGCACCTTCGGCGTGCTCGCCGCGCTCGGTTACTCGATCAACACGCTGACGCTGTTCGCGATGGTGCTGGCGATCGGCCTGCTGGTCGATGACGCCATCGTCGTCGTCGAGAACGTCGAGCGCGTGATGGCGGAGCAAAAGCTCCCGCCGCTCGAAGCCACGCGCCGGTCGATGGATCAGATCAGCGGTGCGCTGATCGGCATCGCGCTGGTGCTGTCGGCGGTGTTCGTGCCGATGGCCTTCATCCAGAGTTCCAGCGGCGTCATCTACCGGCAGTTCTCGGTAACCATCGTCTCGGCGATGGCGCTGTCGGTGCTGGTGGCGCTGACGCTGTCGCCGGCGCTGTGCGCGACGCTGCTGCGGCCGCTGCCCGCAGGCCACCACGCCGGCGGCCACGGCCGGCTCGGGCGCGCGTTCGCGGCCTTCAACCGCGGTTTCGGCCGCACGACCGACCGCTATGCCGCGGCCGCCGGCGGCATCGTGCGCCGGCCGCTGCGCTTCGTGCTGCTGTACGTGCTGCTGCTCGGCGTGCTCGGCGTGCTGTTCCTGCGCCTGCCGACGAGCTTCCTGCCCGATGAGGACCAGGGCACGCTGTATGCGCAGATCACGCTGCCGGTCGGGGCGACGCAGGAGCGCGCGCTCGACGTGATCGCCCAGATCGAGAACTACTTCCTCGACCACGAGAAGGACGCCGTGCGCTCGGTGTTCGCGGTTTCCGGCTTCGGCTTCGGCGGCAACGGCCAGAACGTCGCGACCGCCTTCATCAAGCTGCGCGACTGGAGTCTGCGCGACCGTGACGAACTGCGCGCCCCGGCGATCGTCGAGCGCGCGACGAAGACGCTCGGGCGCATCCGCGATGCGCAGGTGTTCGTGATGAACCCGCCGCAGATCCGCGGCCTCGGCAACTCGACCGGTTTCGACGTGCAGATGCAGGACAGCGGCGGCGTCGGTCACGAGGCGCTGGTCGCGGCGCGCGAGCGCTTCCTCGAACTCGCGCGTCAGGAACCGCTGCTGACGCGCGTGCGCCCGCAGGGCCTCGATGACACGCCGCAGCTGCAGGTCGACATCGACACCGCCAAGGCCGGCGCGCTCGGGCTGACGATGAGCGAGGTCAACGACGCGCTCGGCACCGCGCTCGGCGGCGACTACGTCAACGACTATCTCGATCGCGGTCGCGTCAAGAAGGTCTACGTGCAGGGCGACGCGCCGTTCCGGATGCGGCCCGAGGACATCAGCCGCTGGTACGTGCGCAACGGCGACGGCGCGATGGTGCCGTTCTCGGACTTCTCGCATGCGTACTGGGTCTACGGCTCGCCGCGGCTGGAGCGCTTCAACGGCAGCTCGTCGATCGAGATCGTCGGCGAGGCCGCACCGGGGCGCAGTTCCGGCGAGGCGATGGCGGCGGTCGAGCGGATCATGGGTCAGATGCCGCAGGGCATCGCCTACGAATGGACCGGCCTGTCGCGGCAGGAGCGCCAGTCCGGCTCGCAGGCGCCGTATCTGTACGCGGTGTCGGTGCTGGTGGTGTTCCTGGCGCTGGCGGCGCTGTACGAGAGCTGGTCGATCCCGTTCGCGGTACTGCTGGTCGTGCCGCTCGGCGTCATCGGCGCGGTCACGGCCACCGAGCTGCGCGGGCTGGAGAACGACGTGTACTTCCAGGTCGGGCTGCTGACGACGATCGGCCTGTCGGCGAAGAACGCCATCCTGATCGTCGAGTTCGCGCATGAGCTGCAGCGCAAGGGCATGGGCCTGATCGAGGCGACGCTGTCGGCCGCGCACCAGCGCCTGCGGCCGATCGTGATGACCTCGGCGGCGTTCATGCTCGGCGTGCTGCCGCTCGCGATCAGCACCGGCGCCGGCTCCGGCAGCCGGCATTCGATCGGCACCGGCGTGCTCGGCGGCATGCTGTCGGCAACCGTGCTGGCGCTGTTCTTCGTGCCGCTGTTCTTCGTGCTGGTGCGCCGCTACCTCGGCGGGCGCGAGCGTGCGCAAGCGCAAGCCGGCATTCCTGCCGATCCCGCCGATCCTGCCGCTTCCCCGGCGCTGCCGGCACACCCGAGCACCGGAGACGCCCGATGAAGCGCCTGAGCCCGCCTGCCGTCGCGCTGGCCGCCGTGCTCGCGAGCGGCTGCATGAACCTCGCCCCCGACTACGCGCGTCCGTCGCTGCCGGTCGCCGATGCCTGGCCGGCCGGCACGAAACCGCCGGTGGCACAGCCGCTGCCGGCCCCGGTCTGGCGTGACTACTACCGCGATCCGCGCCTGCGCCAACTGATCGAAACCGCGCTCGCCGACAACCGCGACCTGCGGCTGGCGGCGCTCGACATCGACAAGGCGCGCGCGCTGTACCGCGTGCAGGCCGCCGAATCGCTGCCGCAGGTGAACGCCGGCCTGTCGCAGAGCGTGCAGCGCACGCCCGGGCAGCTGTCGCAGAGCGGCCGGGCGACGGTGTCGCGCCAGTACACGGCGCAGCTCGGCGTCAGCGCCTGGGAGCTCGATCTGTGGGGGCGGCTGAAGAACCTCGAAACCCAGGCGCTGGAAAGCTACTTCTCCAGCGCCGAGGCGCGACGCGCGACGCAGCTGACGCTGATCGCCGAGGTCGCCAATGCCTGGCTGACGCTCGCCGCCGACCGCGAGCGGCTGGCGCTGGCGCGCGAGACGCTAGCCAGCCAGCAGGCCTCGTACCGGCTGACCGAGCGCACGGTCAGCTCCGGCATCGGCTCGGGGCTCGATCTCGCGCAGGCGCGCACCAGCGTCGAGACCGCGCGCGGCGATGTCGCGACCTACTCGGCGCAGGTCGAGCAGGACCGCAACGCGCTGCGCCTGCTGCTCGGCAGCGAGCCGCCGGAAAACCTGCTGCCGCAGAAGCTGCCGGCCGATGCCGCGACGCTCGCCGAGGTGCCGGTCGGCCTGCCGTCCTCGGTGCTGCTGCAGCGGCCCGACATCCTCGCCGCCGAGCACACGCTGATCGGCGCCAACGCCAGCATCGGCGCCGCACGCGCGGCCTTCTTCCCGACCATCACGCTGACCGGAGCCGGCGGCAGTGCCAGTGCCCGGCTCGGTTCGCTGTTCTCGGGCGCCAGCGGCTTCTGGAGCTTCGCGCCGTCGATCAGCCTGCCGATCTTCGATGGCGGCGCGAACCAGGCCAACCTCGACGCTGCGAAGGTCGATCGCGACATCGCCGTCACCACCTACGAGAAGACCATCCAGACCGCCTTCCGCGAGGTCGCCGATGCGCTGGCGACGCGCTCGACGATCCAGGACCGCCTGAGCGCCCAGCGTGCGCTGGTCGATGCCAGTGCCGACAGCTACCGGCTGTCCGAAGCGCGCTTCCGCCGCGGCGTCGACAGCTACCTGAGCACGCTCGACTCGCAGCGCTCGCTGTACTCGGCGCAGCAGAACCTGATCAGCGTGCGGCTGGCGCGGCTGTCGAACGG
>JAFEGB010000191.1 GCA_018240295.1 Pseudomonadota bacterium | reverse complement strand
GGCGTCGCCGGCATGCTGGCAGGCGTGCTGTCCGGCGTGCCTGCGGATCTGCGCCTCGCCGCCACCGGCAACCAGACGCTGATCGGACTGCTCTGCGCCGTGTCCTTCCTGCGGCTGGTGACGATGCCGGACGCGCAGACCCGCAGCGAAGCGCTGCCGCGCGGGCGCACGGCGCTCTGGCGCACGCTGCTCGGCGTGCACCTCTTCGGCGCCGTCATCAACATCCCGGCGGTGTTCATCCTCGCCGACCGGCTGCTGCGCAACGGCCGCCTCGGCCGGCGCGCGGCGCTGGTGCTGACGCGCGGCTTCTGCGCCTGCACGTTCTGGTCACCGTTCTTCGCCGCGATGGCGGCGGCGCTGAACTTCGCGCCCGGGGCGCGGCTCGGCATCATCATCCTCACCGGCCTGCCGCTGGCAGCCCTGGCGCTGTGGCTGACGGCACTCGACACCGACGACGGCCGCCGCGACACGCGCGGTGCGGGCTTCGTCGGCTATCCGATGCACCTGCGCACGCTGGCGGTGCCGGGGGCGCTGGTCGGGCTGGTGCTCGGGACGCACCTGCTGTGGCCGCAGACCGGCATCACGACCATCGTCACGCTGTATGCGCCGCTGCTCTGCCTCGTCGTGCTGCTCGGACGCCGCGGCCGCGCGGGGCTGCACGCTTTCGCCGGGCACGCGCTGCGCCGCCTCGGTGACGGCGCGCCGGAACTGGTGCTGTTCCTCGCCGCCGGCCTGCTCGCCGCCGGCATCACCGGGCTGCTCGCCGCCACCGGCGGGCAGCTGCCGTTCGTGCGCTTCGGGCCGATCGAGGCAAGCCTGACGCTGCTGCTGATCGTCGCGGCGGCCTTCGTCGGCGTGCATCCGGTGATCGCGATCACGACCTTCGGCACCTGGCTCGCGCCGCTCGCGCCGGACCCGACGCTGCTGACCAGCACGCTGACGATGGGCTGGGCGATCGGCGTGCCGGCCGGACCGCTGTCGGGGCTGCACCTGTCGATGCAGGGGCGCTACGGCATCCCGGTGTTTGCGTTCCAGCGCTGGAACAACACTTACATCCCGAAGCTGCTGGCCGCATCGATCCTCGCGCTGCACCTGCAGGCCGCCCTGCGCGGTCTGTGAGGGCTGCCGCGGGAGGGCGGACGGTTACAAACCGGGTACGTGCCAAGCTAGTCACGCACGCCTGGACCCTGCAAACTCAAATTGACAAATGCTTTGACAAACTCTGTAACATTCAGCACGTTATCAACCGACCGCCGGACTGGTCGCTGGCCCGGCGGCAGGAATGCCCGATCCGGGCCGACGAGGTGGTCAGCAGGGGTGGCGGCGGCAACGGGGCGCTGGCGCACACCTTAAAATTCCACACTCGCTGACGGTTTGCGCCGGTCCGGAAATTCCTGAATCATCCCGATACGTCTGCATCCGGATACAGCCGTGTCGCGCAAGGACAGCGATCTAACAACAACCCAGGGAGACCGCCCCATGAGTCAGATCACGCTCGTCACCGGCACCCGGAACAACTCCCCGTGGTCGCTGCGTCCCTGGCTGCTGATGCGCCAGCTCGGCATCCCCTTCGATGAGATCCGCCTGCCGATCGGTGCGCGCGAGCGGCTCCCGGATGGCGGTCGCTGGAGTCCGGAGTCCGGCATCCCCGTCCTGAAACACGGCGCGCTGACCGTGCGCGATTCGCTGGCGATCGCCGAATACCTGAACGAGGCCCTCGCCCCCGGCCGCGTGTGGCCCGCCGATCTCGCCAGTCGTGCCGTCGCCCGCTCGGTGTCCGCCGAGATCCACAGCAACTTCTCGGTGTTCCGGCGCGAGCTGCCGATGGACGTCGCCGGGCGCCACAGCCCGGTGCTGTCGGCCGACTGCCGTGCCGACATCGCGCAGGTGCAGTCGGTGATCCGGGACTGCCGCCTGCGCCATGGTCGCGGCGGACCCTGGCTGTTCGGCGAGTTCTCGGCCGCCGATGCGATGTACGCGCCGGTCGCCGTGCGTTTCCGCAGCTACGGCATCGCCACCGACAGCGCCGTCGCGGGCTGGGTCCGCGCCCTGCTCGAACTGCCGGCGATGATCGAATGGATCGACGATGCCCGCGACGAATCGGCCATCACCTGCGCGGTGGCCTGAAACCGGCCGGCCTGCACAAATCTTGACTTCCGGAAAGCTTCGCTGACGGGTGCGGGGTGCGGTGTCGGCTATGCTGGCAGGCTCCCGCGCCCGACGGGCGCAAGCGTACCGGTGCTGTCTGCCATGTCTCCGCCCCCCGCTCCCGTCCTCGTCATCGGCAACAAGAACTACTCCTCGTGGTCGCTGCGGCCGTGGCTGCTGCTGAAGCAGCTCGGCATCGCCTTCACCGAGGTCCGCCTGCCGCTCGACACCCCGCAGTTCGTCACCGAGATCGGACGCTGGAGTCCGAGCGGGCGCGTGCCGGTGCTGCACCACGGGGAGCTGGTGGTCTGGGATTCGCTCGCCATCGCCGAGTACGTCAACGAAGTCCTCGCCCCCGGCCGCGTCTGGCCGAAGGCGCTCGAAGCCCGCGCCATTGCCCGTTCGGTGGCTGCCGAGATGCACTCGGGCTTCGGGGCGCTGCGCAGCGAGCTGCCGATGAACATCCGCGCGCGCCGGCGCGTCGAGCCCTCGGTCGACTGCAACGCCGACATCGCGCGGCTGCAGGCGCTGATCCGCGAAAGCCGGCTGCTGCACGGCGCCGACGGCCCGTGGCTGTTCGGCGAGTTCTCGGCCGCCGATGCGATGCTCGCGCCGGTCGCCTGGCGCTTCACGACCTACGACGTGCCGCACGACGACATCGTCGGTGCCTGGCTGTCAACGGTGCTCGAATGCGAGGCGATGCGCGCCTGGGCGAACGACGCGCGCACCGAAACCGAGATCATCGCCGCCGACGAGGCCGGCATACCGGTCTGAAGCTCAACGTGCCGGCCGGGCCGCGTAGCGTTCGGCCATCACCGAGCAGACGAACAGCTGCAGCGGGTGATAGAGCAGGATCGGCAGCACCACCAGCCCGAGCGCGGGGCTGGCGCCGAACAGCAGCTTCGCCATCGGCATGCCCGAGGCCAGCGTCTTCTTCGAGCCGCAGAACACCGCCGCCACCTCGTCCTCGACCGAAAAGCCGAACAGGCGTGCAGCGCGCCGGCTCAGCCCCAGCACGATCGCCAGCAGCAGCGCACTGCCGGCAAACGCCGTCGCGAGCACGCCGGCGCCGTAGTCCGACCACAGCCCGCCGGCCGTCGCGTCGCAGAACGAGCCGTAGACCAGCATCAGGATCACGCCGCGGTCGATCAGGCCCGTCCAGCGCTTGCGCTCTGCAAACCAGGCGCCGAGCCACGGCCTCAGCAGCTGCCCGAGCACGAAGGGCGCGAGCAGCAGGCCGGCGATGTTCAGGATCGCCTCGCCGGGGCCGCGCCCGCCCTCCCCGCCGTGAGCGACCATCAGGCTGACCAGCAGCGGCGTCAGCACGATGCCGAGCAGGCTCGACAGCGTGGCGTTGAAGATCGCCCCCGGCACGTTGCCGCGCCCGAGCGCGGTCATCGCCACCGACGAGGAGATCGTCGAGGGCAGCGCGCACAGATACCAGAAGCCGAGCATCAGCCCCTGCGGCACCCAGGCGCCGAACAGCGCATCGAGTGCGAGCCACAGCAGCGGGAAGACGAGGAAGGTATGCGCCTGCACCAGCGTGTGCAGCCGCCAGTTCAGCAAGCCCGCGCGCAGGCTCTGCATCGACAGCGCGATGCCGTGCAGGAAGAACACCGTGAAGATGCCGGCATTCGAGACCGCATCGAGGTGCAGCGTGCCGCCGCTGCGCCCGAATTGCGGCGTCAGCACCGCGAGTCCGACGGCGAGCAGCATGCCGAGCAGGAAACGGTCGCGCAGCAGGCGACGCAGGTGAGGCAGCAGCATGGCGGAATCTCCGGCACCGGTACGGTCGCCGGGAACGCGACCGTCTGCCGGGCATACTGCGCAGGAACGGCCTGTCCGGTCGTCGCCGCGGGGTCAATCGATGTCGAATTCCGGCCATCTCGCGCCCGCCCTGACGCCACGGCCCGCCGATGCGCCCGAGCGCAGCGTGCCGGCGCTCGAACGCCTGCCGCGCGCCGTCTACGCGCGCGCCGAATCGCTGCCGGCCGGCTCCTGGGTGCGTCCGCATCGCCATGACTGGGTGCAGTTGTCGTGGGCGCTCAGCGGCGTGCTCGAAGTGCGCACCGACACCGGCTGCTGGCTGGCACCGCCGCAGCGCGCGGTGTGGATCCCGCCCGGCACGCTGCACGAGGTCAATGCCTCGGCGCGTGCCGAGATGCGCAGCCTTTATCTTGATGCGTCACGCACTGCCTGGGCCCCGCTGCGCTGCCGGGTGCTGGCCGTGAGCCCGCTGGTGCGCGAGCTGACCCTCG
>JAFEGB010000190.1 GCA_018240295.1 Pseudomonadota bacterium | reverse complement strand
CTTGGTGTTGTAGGCAAGCGCCGAACCGTCGAGCCCGACCACGCGACCGCCGGCCTCCTCGACGACGCACTGCGCCGCTGCCGTATCCCATTCGGAAGTCAGGCCCAGGCGCGGATAGACATCGGCGCGGCCTTCGGCGACACGGCAGAACTTCAGCGAACTGCCACAGGCGACGAAGGCATGATCCCCGAGACGGTTGATGAAGCCATCCATCGCATCGCTGCTGTGCGAGCGACTGCCGACGACACGCACTTCCGGCTTGCAGGGGATCTGCACGCGGATGCGCTCGGGCGTGGCGTCAGCCCTGGCATGCCAGGATCCGTGACCGAGCGCGGCAAAGTACACCTCGTTGCCGACCGGCACATGCACAACGCCAAGCACCGGCCGGTGACCGTCGATCAGCGCGATGTTGACCGTGAACTCACCGTTGCGCTTGATGAACTCCTTGGTGCCATCGAGCGGGTCGACCAGCCAGTAGCGCGACCACGCGGCCCGCTGCTCGAACGGCAGCGCCCTGGATTCTTCGGACAGCACCGGGATGTCCGGCGTCAGCGCCGTCAGCCCGGCAACGATGCATTCGTGCGCGGCGCGATCGGCCGCGGTCAGCGGGCTGTCGTCGCCCTTGGTTTCGACATCGAAATTCGTATCGTAGATTTCGAGGATGCGGGCAGCGGCTTCGGCGGCGATGGTGCGCACGGGCGTCAGCCACTGGGCGAAGTCTTGGGACATGAAGGGATTCCTCGACAGGGACGAAATCTGGCGCGCGCACCATCGTGCTGCGGAAACACGGCAAAGCTTACTGCACTGCAGCATGAAACCACAGCCACACAAAAACCGATGCCCGGCGTGAAGATGCAAACGACTGACACGAAGACGGGCGTCGCCCTTGCGGGTGACGCCCGTCTTCGTGGATCACGCGAATCCGCGGACCGCCGCGATCAGGACAGCTTTTCCTTGATGCGCGCCGCCTTGCCTTCGAGCCCGCGCAGGTAGTAGAGCTTGGCGCGACGCACGTCGCCGCGGCGCTTGACGCTGATGTCGGCGATGCTCGGGCTGTAGGTCTGGAACACGCGCTCGACGCCTTCGCCGTGCGAGATCTTGCGCACGGTGAAGGCCGAGTTCAGGCCGCGGTTGCGGCGGGCGATGCAGACGCCCTCGAAGGCCTGCAGACGCTCGCGGTTGCCTTCCTTGACCTTGACCTGCACGACGACGGTGTCGCCGGGGCCGAAGTCCGGGATGGTCTTGCCGGCGATCTGTTCCTGGTTCAGCTGATCGATGATGTTGCTCATGAAGGTCACTCCCCTACGGTTCCGCCGGGTCCGGAGCCGCAGCGCCGACACCCTGTGATGCCGGATCCACGGCGCCCGGCGCCGCGGATCCACGTTCTTCGTGCTGCCGGATGAAGGCATCCAGCAGCCCCTGGTCCTGCCTGTCGAGGCACCGGCCGGCCAGCAGGTCCCGCCGGCGCAGCCAGGTACGTCCGAGCGCCTGCTGCCGGCGCCAGCGCGCGATCGCGGCGTGATCGCCCGAGCGCAGCGCCGCCGGCACCTGCAGCCCGGCGATTTCCTCGGGCCGCGTGTAATGCGGACAGTCGAGCAGGCCGTCCGCGAACGAATCCTGCTCGTGCGAGGCGGCATTGCCGAGCACGCCCGGCGCCAGCCGCGCCAGCGCGTCGATCAGCACCGCCGCCGCCAGCTCGCCGCCGGACAGCACGTAGTCGCCGATCGACCATTCCTCGTCGATCTCGGTCGCGATCAGGCGCTCGTCGATGCCTTCGTAGCGTCCGCACACCAGCAGCAGCCGCGGCAGCGCGGCGAGCTCGCGCACGCCGGCCTGATCGAGCCGCCGGCCCTGCGGACTCAGGTAGATCGTCCGCGGCCGCCCGGGGCTCGCCGCCCGCGCCGCCGTGATCGCATCGCGCAGCGGCTGCACCTTCATCAGCATGCCCGGCCCGCCACCGTACGGCCGGTCGTCGACCGTGTGGTGACGGTCGTGCGTCCAGTCGCGCGGATTCCAGGTCGCGACCTCGAACAGCCCGCGCCCGGCCCCGCGCCCGGTCACGCCGCAGGCGAGCAGCGCCGCGATGAACTCCGGAAACAGCGTGACGACGTCGATGCGCACGGATGATCAGCGGCTTGTTCCGGATCAGAAATCCGGATCCCAGTCCACGCGCATCCGGCCGGCTTCGAGATCGATGTCCTGGATCACCGACCCGCGCAGGAACGGGATCAGGCGCTCGCGCTCGCCGCGCACGACGATCACGTCGTTCGAGCCGGTCTCGAACAGGTGATCGACGTGGCCGAGTTCGATGCCATCCAGCGTCTCGACGTGCAGGCCGACCAGATCGGTCCAGTAATACTCGCCTGGAGCCGGGGCTGGCAGCTGTTCGCGACGGATCGCGATCTCGCAGCCAATCAGTGCCGCAGCGGCATCGCGATCCTCGACGCCGTCGAACTGCATGACGATGCCCTTGCCCTGCTCGCGACCGAGCACCGGCACGACCTCGCGCCACTGGCCATCACGACCGAGAAACAGCGGCCGGTAACGGCAGATCGCGGCGCGCGGCTGCGTGTCGGACCAGATCTTCAGCCCGCCGCGCACGCCCCAGAGACCGGCGACGCGCCCGAGCACGACCCAGCTGTCGGCAGCAGCGATGCTCACGGATGCAGCGCCCGGCGTGCGGATCAGGCCGCAGCCGCCTGCGCCTTGTCGAATTCCTTCAGCAGCGCGGCGACGCGCTCGGACACCTGCGCGCCGTTGCCCTGCCAGTACTGCACGCGCCCGGCGTCGAGGTTCAGGCGCACTTCGCCACCACGGGCGATCGGATTGAAGAAACCGAGGCGCTCGATGTAGCGACCGTCGCGGCGGTTGCGGCTGTCGGTGACGACGACGTGGTAGAACGGGCGCTTCTTCGCGCCGCCGCGCGCCAGTCGGATGGTGACCATAGCGATCCTCTTGCGATCCAGTTTGTACCGGGTGTGCCGGTGTGAGCCGTGTCTGTCCCGGGGACGAAAAGACCGCGCCCGCAGGCGCGGTCCCGGAGAAAACCGCGGATTGTACGCGAAAACGCCGATGGCTCAAGGGTCGGCGCATCGCCTCATCTGAACGCTCACTTGAACGGCGGCAGGCCGCCGGGACCGCCGAGGCCCCCGAGTCCGCCCATCGGCAGCTTGCCCTTCATCGCGCGCATCAGCTTCATCATGCCGCCGCCGGACATCTTCTTCATCATCCGGCGCATTTCCTCGAACTGCTTGAGCAGGCGGTTGATTTCCTGCACCTGCACGCCGGCGCCGGCGGCGATGCGGCGCTTGCGCGAGCCCTTGATCAGGTCCGGAAAGCGCCGCTCCTGCGGCGTCATCGAGTTGACGATGCCGATCAGCCGGCGCACCTGCTTGTCGTTGGCCTGCTTCTTCAGATCGTCCGGCACCTTGTCCATGCCCGGCAGCTTGTCGAGCAGCCCGGCCATGCCGCCCATCGCCAGCATCTGTTCCATCTGCTCGCGGAAGTCCTCGAAATCGAAGCTCTTGCCGGACTTGACCTTCTCGGCGAGCTTCAGCGCCTTTTCCTTGTCGACCTTGCGCTCGACCTCCTCGACCAGGCTGAGCACGTCGCCCATGCCGAGGATGCGCGAGGCGACGCGATCCGGATGGAAGGGTTCGAGCGCGGCGGTCTTCTCGCCGACACCGAGGAACTTGATCGGCTTGCCGGTCAGGTAGCGGATCGACAGCGCCGCACCGCCGCGCGCGTCACCGTCGGTCTTGGTCAGCACGACGCCGGTCAGCGGCAGCGCCTCGTGGAAGGCCTTCGCGGTGTTGGCGGCGTCCTGACCGGTCATCGCATCGACGACGAACAGCGTCTCGACCGGCGTCACCGCCGCGTGCAGCGCCTGGATTTCCTCCATCATCGCCGCATCGACATGCAGGCGACCGGCGGTATCGACGATCAGCACATCGAAGAACTGCCGTTTCGCGTACGCAAGGGCCGCCTGCGCGATCGCCACCGGCTGCTGACCGCCCTCGCTCGCAAACCACTCGACCTGGACTTCCTTCGCGAGCGTGGCCAGCTGCTGGATCGCCGCCGGCCGGTAGACGTCGCAGCTGACCACCAGCACCTTCTTCTTTTCGCGCTCGCGCAGGAAGCGCGCGAGCTTGGCGGTGCTGGTCGTCTTGCCCGAGCCCTGCAGGCCGGCCATCAGCACCACGGCCGGCGGCTGCGCGCGCAGGTCCAGCGCCTCGTTGGCCTCGCCCATCAGCCGCACGAGTTCCTCGTTGACGATCTTGACCAGCACCTGCCCGGGCGACAGCGCGGTCATGACCTCCTGGCCGACCGCGCGCACGCGCACCTGTTCGATGAAGCTGCGCACCACCGGCAGCGCCACGTCGGCTTCGAGCAGCGCCATGCGCACCTCGCGCAGCGCGTCGCGGATGTTGTCCTCGGTCAGACGCGCCTGACCGCGCAGGTGCTTGACGGTGCGCAGCAGGCGCTCGGAAAGGTTCTCGAACATGGCGTCGGACTCGGGCTCGCGGCAGCGGGCAGAAAAGGGCGGCAGTATAGGGGACGGACCGCGCCGGGTCAGGCACGCGCGCCAGTGTGCGATCATGCGGCGGTTCTGCTCACCTGCCCGTGACGCCCGCATGACCAGCATCCTGACCGGCGCCCTCGCCGCCCTGCTCTACCTCGCCACCGGCACGCTGCTCGGCGTGCGGCTGGCGCGCGTCAACCAGCCGCACCAGCCGGCGCGCGCACCGGCGCTGGCGCTCGGTCTGGTCGCGATCGTGCTGCACGCCTTCGTGCTCGGCCAGACCGTCGTGCAGCCCGAAGGCATGAACCTCGGCTTCTTCAACGCGCTGTCGTTCACCGGCTGGCTGATCGCGCTGCTGCTGCTCGCAAGTTCGCTGGCGCGCCCGGTCGAGAACCTCGGCATCGTGCTGCTGCCGTTCACGGCGACGACCGTCGTGCTGGCGCTGGCGTTCCCGGCGACGCGACTCGTCACCGAGGCCGCGCAGTGGCGACTGGAGCTGCACATCCTGATCTCGATCACCGCCTACGCGCTGCTCGCGCTCGCCGCCGTGCAGTCGCTGCTGCTCGCGGTGCAGGAACGGCGCCTGCGCACGCGCCGCCTGGGCGGCATCTCGCGCGGACTGCCGCCGCTGGTGACGATGGAATCGCTGCTGTTCCAGATGATCGGCGCCGGCTTCGGGGCGCTGACGCTGTCGCTGCTGTCGGGGTTCTTCTTTCTCGACAACCTGTTCGCGCAGCACCTCGTGCACAAGACCGTGCTGTCGATCGCGGCCTGGCTGGTGTTCGCCACGCTGCTGTGGGGCCGTCGCCGGCACGGCTGGCGCGGACGCACCGCGATCCGCT
>JAFEGB010000018.1 GCA_018240295.1 Pseudomonadota bacterium | reverse complement strand
TCCCGGCACCGGATTCCTCCCTCACGGACTGCGCACACGGACGAAATCCATCCATGGCCGCAAGCCGGATGGCATTCGAGCGCATTACGATCCGGCGCGGATTCCTGCAATCCCCTGCCTTTCACCAGGACCGGAAAATTCCGCATCCGCACTGTAATTCAGCCCTCTGCCTTTCCGGCGATGCCGGACTTCCGGCATGCGACGCCCGGAATGCCGGCCACAGATCAGCACGTCGTCCTTTCCAAACCATCCCGCTCGCACGGAGAAATCTGGCGAAAGGAATGATGCCGATCACACGTGAATGCGCGATTGATCCCCCTCTCCCAGCCCCTTTCCCGCGAGGAGGGAAGGGCTGAAACGATCGGGCATTCAGCCGGGATCAGCATGATCGCACCGGCAAACGAAACCGGCAGCCGGATGGCTGCCGGTCGCAGGTCGAGGCAGGCCGGACGGATGCTGCCGGCCTTTTGTGCCGGCAGCAGAGCTATTGCCCGGATGGCGGCCGGTACTGCGCGCGCCATTGCGCGTAATCGGCCGGCAGCAGGTAGGTCAGGATCGACTTGCCATTGTCCTGCCGGAACAGATCGAGCGAACGCGCCGGATACAGCCAGTGCACGCCGTCCTTCTCGGCCAGCTTTTCGGCCGGCTCGCCGAAACGGCTCCGGATCACGTCCTCGTCGAGCCGCACCAGCGGCGAATAGGTGAGACCGATGATCGGCAGCGCGATGATGGCGTGGTCGTCGGTGCTCGCCGGGATGTACTGCATCGAGCCCGACGGCGTCGGATCGCCCTTGCCGGCACGCGCGATCATCGCATCGAGCGCCTCCTGTCCGGCGCCGAGACGCAGGATCAGCTTGGTCGTCAGGCCGCCGAGCTCGATCTCGCGGTAATAGGCTTCGAGCACGCTGCGGCCGTCGGCCTGCCGGAACAGGCCGAGTTCGACGCTGCGCCCGAGCCGCGGCAGCACGTCCTGCAGGCGCGTCTCGCCGAGCCGGATGCCGAACACCGCCGGCACGCCGTGCGCGTCGGTTTCGACCTGCCAGGGCAGGTCGGTGCCGGGCACCGACGGCTTGCTGCCCGGTGCGAACAGCGGCACGGTCAGCACGCCGAGCACGAGTGCCGCCGCGCCGATCCACAGCCCCGGCCGGCGCATCAGCCGCGTTCCCGCAGATCGGCGGCGACGCGTTTCGCGAAATACGTCAATACGGCATCGGCCCCGGCGCGCTTGATGCAAAGCAGGGATTCGGCGATCACCGCTTCGGCGAGCCAGCCGTTCTGGATCGCCGCCATCTGCATCGCGTATTCGCCGCTGACCTGATACACGAAGGTCGGCACGCCGAATTCGCTCTTCACGCGCCGCACGATATCGAGATACGGCATGCCCGGCTTGACCATGACCATGTCGGCGCCCTCGTCGAGATCGAGCGCGACTTCGCGCAGCGCCTCGTCGCTGTTCGCCGGGTCCATCTGGTAGGTGTATTTGTTGCCTTTGCCGAGCGCGCCGGCCGAACCGACCGCATCGCGAAACGGCCCGTAGAAACTCGATGCGTACTTGGCCGAATACGCGAGGATGCGCGTATGGATGTGGCCGGCGGCTTCGAGCGCATTGCGTATTGCGCCGATGCGCCCGTCCATCATGTCGCTCGGTGCCACGACATCGGCACCGGCCTCGGCGTGCGACAGCGCCTGCTTCACCAGCACCTCGATGGTCTCGTCGTTCATCACGTAGCCATCGGCATCGACCAGACCGTCCTGGCCGTGGCTGGTGTACGGATCGAGCGCGATGTCGGTGATGACGCCAAGCTCCGGGAAGCGCTCCTTCAGCGCCCGCACCGCACGCTGCGCGAGCCCCGCCGGGTCGTACGCGCTCGCGGCATCGAGGCTCTTGGCCTCGGGCGCGGTGACCGGGAACAGCGCCACCGCCGGCACGCCGAGCGCGACCAGCTGTTCGGCCTCGCGCAGCAGTTCGTCGATGGTCACGCGCTCGACGCCGGGCATCGACGCCACCGCCTCGCGCCGGCCGTGACCCTCGATCACGAACAGCGGCTGGATCAGGTCATCGGTCGTCAGCACGGTCTCGCGCACCAGCCGGCGCGAGAACTCGTCACGGCGCAGGCGGCGCGGACGGGCGGCGGGGTGGCGGGACGGGAAGGTCTGCGGCATGTCGGCAACACTCCGGGGCGGCAACGGCGCACAAGGGCGCGGAGTTTGCCACGCACGCCGGCCGGCGGCGTGACGCGGCGCAGCACCAGCCCGCCCGGCCGGTGCATATAGTGATGCCGACGGGTGCATGCCTGCCCCGCACCGCCGGATCGCCGCTGCCGATGCCACTGCTGCTGTCGCTGTTCCTGATCATCCTCGGGGCCATCACCGGCGCCGAAGCCACCCGCGATGACGCCGCCGGTGCCGTGCTCGGCGCCACGCTCGGGCTGACGCTCGGCCTGCTGCTCGCCCTGCGCCGGCGCGTGCAGCGGCTCGAAGCCCGGCTCGATGCGCCCGGCACCGGCCAGCCGGCCCCGGCGCCCGCCGAAGCGGCACGCCCCGCCGCCGTCCCGGCCCGCGAAACCGTCTGGACCCGCGCAGCCGTCGAGCCCGCGGCTGTCGCGCAGGCAGCGGCGCCGCCCCCCGATGGCTGGCAGCCCGGCTTTCCGCAGGCCGCGATCCCGCCCGGCTGGGACACCCCGCAGTCCGGTGCGGCCGGGGCTTCGCTGCGCTCGCGGCTGCAGGACTGGCTCGCCGGTGGCAACGCGCTGGTGCGTACCGGCATCGTCGTGCTGTTCTTCGGCGCGGCCTTTCTGGTGCGCTACGTCGCCGAGCATTCGCAGCTGTCGATCGAGCTGCGCCTCGCGGCGCTCGCGGCGACCGGCATCGCCGGCGTCGCGCTCGGCTGGCGGCTGCGCGAGCGCCGGCGCGGTTATGCGCTGAGCCTGCAGGGCGGCGGCCTCGGCCTGGTCTATCTGGTGCTGTACGGCGCGATGCAGTTCTACGGGCTGATCCCGCCGCTCGCCGGTTTCGCGCTGCTGTTCGCCTGCACGGCGGCCGGCGTCGCGCTCGCGGTCGCGCAGGCCGCCGAGGTGCTCGGGCTGTTCGCGGTGCTCGGCGGCTTTCTCGCGCCGGTGCTGGTCTCGACCGGCAGCAACGATCACGTCGCGCTGTTCGGCTACTACCTCGTGCTCGATCTCGGCATCCTGGCGCTGCTGCTGCGCGAGCCGTGGCGGCGGCTGGCCGTGCTCGGCTTCGTCTGCACCTACGTGATCGGCACGCTGTGGGGCGGGCTGCGCTACCGGCCCGAGCTGCTGGCGAGCACCGAGCCCTTCCTGCTCGCGTTCTTCGGGCTGTTCTCGCTGCTGCCGGTGCTGGCCGCGCACCGGCTGCCGCCGGACCCGAAGCGCCCGCTCGACGCCGGGCTGGTGTTCGGCGTGCCGGTGCTGACGCTGGCGCTGCAGGCGGCGCTGCTCGAAGGCGTCGAACACGGACTGGCGCTGAGCGCACTCGGCTGCGCGGCCTGGTATGCGGCGCTCTGGCGCTTCTGCCGGCAGCGGCCGGCGCTCGTGCTGCTCGGCGAATGTCAGGCAGCGATCGCGCTGGTGTCGGCGACGCTCGCCGTGCCGCTGTACTTCGAGGCCGGCACGTCGAGCCCGCTGTGGGCGCTCGAAGGCGCCGGGCTGGTCTGGGTCGGCGCCCGGCAGGACCGGCGCGGGCTGACCGGCTTCGGCGCGCTGCTGCTGTTCGCCGCCGGGGCGCTGTGGCTGGACGCGCACCTGCCCGATATGCCGGTGTCGCGGCCGTTCCTGCGCGCCGACGCGCTCGACACGCCGCTGCTCGCGCTCGCGGCGCTGGTCGCCGCCGCCGCCCTCGGGCGCCTGCGCCCGGCACCGCAGCCGCTGCGCCTCGAAACCGTGCTCGCCGGCTGGGGGGCGTTCTGGTGGCTGCTGTGGTGCCTGCGCGAGACGGCGATGTCGACGCTGGCGGTCGATGCTGCGAGCGGCGTCTGGCTGCTGTTCCTTGCCGCGAGCAGCGCGCTCGCCTTCCTCGCCTGGCGGCGGCTGGCGCTCGGCTGGCTGCGCGTGCCGCTGTACGGGCTGCCGCTGCTGCTCGCGCCGCTGGCCATGCACGACTTCCTGCACCGCGACCACCCGCTCGCCGGCCTCGGCGCTGCCGGCTGGCTGGCGGCGTTCGCCGTGCAGTTCGGGCTGCTGCGCGTCGAATCCTCCGCGGCCGATGCCGGTGATCGCGGCCGGCGCTGGCGCTACGCGGCCGCCGTCTGGCTGGCGCTGGCGCTGGCGCTGCAGGAGGTGGCGTGGCTGATCAGCGATGTCGTGCATCTCGCTTTCGTGTGGACGCGCGCCGCCAATGGCGTGCTGATCGCGGCGACGCTGGCGCTGCTGCTCGATGGCGAGCGCCCGGCGTGGCCGCTCGCCGCATACGGCACGGCCGGTCGCCGGCTCGCCGGCGCACCGGTGGCGCTGCTGCTGCTCGCGTGGTTCCCGGCCGCCGGCCTGCACGGCCCGGCGCTGCCGGCGCCGCTGCCGTTCGTGCCGCTGCTGAATCCGGTCGAACTGGCTGCTGTCGCCGCACTGCTGGTGCTCGCGCGCGCCGGCGGCCGACCGTGGTTCGTGCCGCCGGCGCAGCTGCCGGCCGCGCGCACCGTGCTGGCGGCGCTCGGCTTCGCGACGCTGAACCTCGCCGTGCTGCGCGCCTGCCATCACCTCGCCGGCGTGCCGTGGTCGGCCGCTGCGCTGTGGGATTCGCGCCTCGTGCAGACCGCGCTGGCGCTGGTCTGGGCGACGGCGGCGGTCGTGCTGATGCTCACCGGCACGCGCCGCGGGCAGCGCGGCATCTGGCTCGCCGGCGCCGGGCTGATGGCGCTGGTGGTGCTGAAGCTCTTCGTCGTCGATCTGGACGGTCGCGACACGCTGGCGCGCATCCTCGCCTTTCTCGGCACCGGCGCCCTGCTGCTGCTGGTCGGCTGGCTGGCACCGGTGCCGCCGCGCGCCGCGCCCGGACCGTCCGCCGACGCCGACGCCGACGCCGACGCCGACGCCGAAAGCGGGCCATCCCCCGCCCCTGCCGCGGCGCCGGTCGACGCGCCGCCGGCGAGCTGAGCGATGGACGGTGGCTGGCTGCGTCCGCTGCTGTTCGTCTGCGTGCTGCTCGCGCTGCTGGCGCTCGAATCGCGCGCGCCGCGCCGCGCCTGGACGCAGCCGCGCTGGCCGCGCGTCGCGCGTCACCTGGCGCTGGTCGGGCTCGATGCCGTGCTGCTGCGCCTCACGCTGCCGCTGCTCGCGACCGGGGCCGCGGCGCTCGCCGAGGCCCGCGGCTGGGGCCTGCTGCGGGCGCTCGCCGTGCCGGCGCCGCTTGCCGGGATGCTGAGCCTGCTGCTGCTCGATCTGGCGATCTGGGCGCAGCATGTCGCGATGCACCGCGTGCCGCTGCTCTGGCGCCTGCACCGCGTGCATCACACCGACACCGACTTCGACACCAGCACGGCGCTGCGCTTTCACCCGCTGGAGATCGGGCTGTCGATGCTCTGGAAGATCGTGCTGGTGCTCGCGCTCGGCGCGCCGGTCGCGGCGGTTGCGGGCTTCGAGCTGCTGCTGTCGGCCTGCGCGCTGTTCAACCACGCCAACCTCGCGCTGCCGGCGCCGGTCGATGCGTGGCTGCGCCGCGTGCTGATCACGCCGGACGTGCACCGCATCCACCACTCGATCCACCGCGACGAGACCGACAGCAACTTCGGCTTCAGCGTCGTCTGGTGGGATCACCTGTTCGGCACCTGGCGCTCGGCACCGCGCGACGGACACGCGACGATGACGATCGGCCTCGACGGCTTCCGCGCCCCGCACGCCCAGCGCCTCGGCGCGCTGCTGCTGCAGCCGCTGCGCCGCGACGGCTGAGCCTGCGCTGACCCGCTGCCCCCCGCCACGTCCCGTAACCGGCCGGCTCCGGACGCGCCCGCCGCTTTGTGCTTCAATCGCCCCCGCCCGAGACCTGCCGAGTCACCGATGATCTTCACCCGCCTGTTCCGCCGTGCGCCGTCGTGGCGCCATCGTGATCCCCGCGAGCGCCTGCGCGCGCTGCAAAGCCTCGCCGACGGCGATCCGGCACTGCTCGAACTGGCCGGTGACAGCGATCCGGGCGTGCGCCGCGCCGCGCTCGACCGGCTGCACGATCCGCTGCGGCTGCTCGAACATCTGCACGCCGAGGACGACGCCGTCGTGCGCGAGGCCGCCACCGGCCGGCTGCGCACGCTGCTCGCCGGGCACCTCGCCGGCGGGCCGGCGGTGACGGTGCGCCTCGCCGTGCTTGCCGATCCGCGCCTGCCGCCGGCGCTGCTCGTCCACCTCGCCGCCGAGGCGGCCGAATCGGCGCTGCGGCTGGCCGCGCTCGCCGGCGTCCTCGATCAGCGGCAGCTCGCCGTCATCGCCGTGCAGGACGCGGTTGCCGAGGTGCGCCTCGCGGCCACCGAACGCATCCACGATCCCGAACTGCTCGCCGGGCTGGCGCGCAGCTTCCGCGCTCGCGACAAGCGCCTGTACCGGCTCGTCAGCGAGCGGCTGGAAACCGTGCGCCGGCGCGAGACCGAACGCCTGCGCGCCGCGGCGCTGCTCGATGAGCTCGACGCGCTGGCCGCCCGCGAGCGCCTGGAAGCCGAGGACGTGGTCCGCGCCGCCGCGCTCGAACGCGAATTCGGGCAGCTGCCGGCCGAAGCCGATGACCCGGCCCGCCGTCAGGCCGCGCAGGCCCGGCTCGCGCCGCTGCTCGCCGCGCATCAGGCCCACGGCGTCGCGGTCGCCCGCTGCCTGCGCGCCCTCGATGCCATCACCGCCGGCTTCGCCACGCACGGCGACGCCACGGCCTGCGCCACGGCGCTCGCCGGGCTCGAAGCCGAGGCTCCGGCCGATCCGCGCATCGTCGTGCGCATGCAGGCGCTGCGCGAGCGGCTGGCCGAGCGCGGGCGCGACACCGCCCATGCCGAAGCCCGCGAACGCTGGCTGAACGCGCTCGAAACGCTGGCGTCGATCGACGCCGCGACCCGGACCCGGCTCGAAGCCGAATGGCAGGCGCTCCCGGCACCGGCCGATGCCACGCTGCGCCGCCGTCAGGACGAACGCGCCCGCGCCCGGCTCGCGCAGCTGCTGGCCGCACAGCCGGCGCCAGCACCAACGCAGTCCTCCGCACCGAAACCGGCCGCGCCGCGCCGCGCCCCGGCCGAACCGGATGCGCAATTGCTCGCGCGGCTCGAAACCCTCGAAGCCGCCCTCGAAGCCGGTGAACTGCATACGGCGCAGCCGCTGTACGAGCAGATCCAGACCGAGGCCCGCGGCCTGCGCGCCCTCGATGCACGGCTGCACGCCGCCGCCGCCCGGCTCGCCGAACTGCGTGACTGGGCGCGCTGGGGCGGCCGGCAGGCGCGCGAACAGCTCTGCCTCGCCGCCGAAGGGCTGGTGCCGGACGCCTGGGCGCCGGCCGAACTCGCGCGCCGCGTGCAGCAGCTGCGCGCGCAGTGGAAGCAGCTCGACGGCGGCGAGCTGCCGGCGACGCGCGGACAGTGGGAACGCTTCAACAGCGCCTGCGAACGCGCCTATGCCCCGGCGCAGGCCGCTTTCGCGCAGGCCGCGGCCGAGCGCGAGCAGCACATCGGCGCACGCCGCGCGCTGATCGAACGCCTGCAGCAGCTCGATGCCGGCACCGACTGGTCGGCCCCGGACTGGCGGACGCTGGATCAGGCCTGGCGCGAGCTGCAGCGCGGCTGGCGCGAGGCCGGCACCGTGCCGCGCAACGCCTACCGGACGCTGGAGCAGGACTGGAAGGCCGCCGCCGAGGCCGTCGGCGGGCGCATCGAGGCCGAGCGCCAGCGCGAGCGCGCCCGGCGCGAGGCGCTGATCGTGCAGCTCCAGAGCCTGGCCGATGAAGACCTGCGCACCGCGATCGCCGCCGCCCGCCAGGCCCAGGCCGACTGGTCACCGACGCTGCAGTTGCGCCGCGATGCCGAGCAGGCGCTGTGGCTGCGCTTCCGGGCAGTCTGCGATGCGATCTTCGGGCGCCGCGAGCAGGTGCGCTCGGCCGGTCAGGCGCAGCGGCAGGCGACGCTCGATGCCGCCGCCGCGCTGTGCGCCGAACTGGAAACGCTGGCAGCCACGCCCCTCGATGCCGACAACGCCGGCGCCGCCCGCGCCGCGGCGGCACGCATCGCCGAGGACTGGGCCGGGCTCGGCGAGCTGCCGCGCGCGGCGCAGCACGCCATCGAACAGCGTTATGCGGCCGCCCTCGATGCCTGGCACGAGCGGCTGACCGGGCTTGAACGCGTGCAGCGGCGCAAGGCCGTGCATGCCCTCGCCGAGAAGGCGACGCTCTGTGCGCGGCTGGAACGGCACGTGCTCGACGGCCCGCCCGCCACGGCCGGGGACCCCGGTGCCGACGGCGCCGACGACGAGCCGGCGGCGCTGCGCGAGGAGTGGCAGCGGCTGGCGCGGCTGCCCGAACCGCTCGAACGGCGCATCCGCAGCCGGCTCGACGCCGCGCAGCGCGCGCTGGCCGATCCGGTCGAGGCCCACCGGCTGGCGATGCGGATGACCGAGGGCGCGTCGATCCGCCACCGGCTGTGCCTGGAGCTGGAGATCCTCGCCGGCATCGAACCGCCGCCCGAGGACGCGCAGGAACTGCTCGAACACCGCATCGCCCGGCTGTCGGCGGCGCTGTCCGGCGAAGCGCCGCCGGACGCCGACAGCGTCATCCACGACTGGTACTGCACCCCGGCCGCCGCCGATCCGGCCCTCGACACGCGCTTTGCGACCGCGCTGGTCGCGCTCGGCCAGGCCTGAAGCCCGGGCCGGCCCCCTTCTCCCCGGCCCTTCCCCCGGCAGGGGAAGGGTGAAAAGCGGTGGCCGGATCAGGGTCCGGCAAGGTTTCCTCAGCGGCTGCCGGCAGCCGGCTGCGCCGCAGCCGGTGCGGGAACCGTCGTCGCGGTGGCGACGCTGCCGTCGTCCTGCGCATAGCGCGACATCGCCCCGGCCACCAGCCGCTCGGCGCTGATGCTGTCGCCGGCGGCCTGCAGCCGGCGCGCCAGATACATCAGCCCGGCCGCCGCAGCCGCGGCGTCATCGAGCGCGCTCAGGCGGTCGTAGGCCGCTGCGATGTCGACCTGCGCCGCCGCCAGTTCGCCGGCCGAGGCGCGCAGGCCGGCGCGCGCGGCCAGCCACTGCGCATCGTGCGCGCCGGCCGGCGACGGTTCGCCGAGGCGCGCATGCAGCCGCTCGGCCCCGGCGAGGTCGCCGGCTTCGACCCGCAACCGCGCCAGCAGCGCCAGCGCGTTCGCGCGCGCCTGCCGGTCCGCCAGCCCGTCGGCCAGCGACTGCGCGAGCACGAACTCCTGCTGCCCGGCCTCCTGACGACCGGCGAGCATCAGCGCCCGGGCGAAGCGGCCGCTGGCAGCGGCGCGGTCCTCGGCCGGCTCGGTCAGGCGCACGAAGTCGCGCGCGCGCTCGAAGTCGGCCAGCGCCTGCCCGGGCCCCGGCGCGCTGGCGGCCAGCAGCAGGCAGGCATCGGCCCGCGCCGCATCGCTGAACAGGCCATCGGCCAGCCGGCGCGCCGCCGCGAGGCGTTCGGCCAGAGGCGGCAGGCCGGCCGCTGCCGGCGCGGCGCTGGTCCCGGCAGCGGCCGCGGGCAGGGTGAGGGTCAGGGCGATGCGTTCGAGCAGCACGGCATCGGCGAGCGCCGCCGTGCCCTGCGGGCCCTGGACCCGGGCATCGGCCGCCGCGAGCGCCTGCCCGGCCGCGCCGAAGTCGCCACGCTCGCGCGCGTAGCGCGCCAGTTCGATCAGCGCCTCGGGCCGCACGGGCGCAGCCGCCGCCGCGCTGCCTTCGCCGGGCGCGAGCGGCAGCCGCGCCAGACGGCCGGCATCGAGCAGCGTCCCGGTCAGGCGCAGCGGCGCCCCGGCCACGATGCCGCGCAACTGCGCCGCCTCTGCCACCGCTGCGGGGGCGACCGGCAGCAGCGCGGCGGCCGGGGCAGCCGCCGCAGGCGGCACGGCCTCCGGCACGGCCACCGGCACCGCCGTGAAGCCGGCCGCCGCCGCGGGGCCGGCCTCACCGCCGCCCGGCAGCTTCGATGCCAGCTGGTTGACCGCCATCACCGCCTGCTGCGGTGTCAGGCCCGGCCGGCCACCGCCGGTGCCGGCCTCGGCCGCGGCGATCGCCTGCTCGATCTCGGCCGGCGGTTCGCCCTGCGGACGCTTGCTGCTGTCGGCTGCCACCGCCTGCACCGGGGCAGCACCCGGCGTCACGGCGCCCGGAATCTGTGCCACGGACGACTGCGCGGCCGCCGGAGCCGGCGACTGATGCACGCGGTACTGCCAGAGGCCGACGCCGGCGAGCACGGCGACCGCCACGCCGCCGGCGAGTGGCGCAAACACCGGACTGCGCAGCAGCGCCCGCAGCTTGGTCATGCGGGTGATGCCGAGCTGCTGCTCGGTGCGCTTGCGGCCAATCTCGCGCAGGCGCTCGTGCTCGCGCTGGCGCTGCTGCTCGATTTCGGCGGCCTCGGCCTCGCTGATGCGCGCCTCCAGCTTGCGCCGCTCGGCGTCGAGCACGTCCTTGATCTCGCGCACCTCGTCGAACTTGCTGCCGATCACGCCGCAGGACTTGCAGGTATCGGGCGCGAGCGGATCGACTTCCTGCTCGTGGTGGCAGGCGGGGCAGCGGTAGGTGTGCGCCTGCGGTGCTTCGAGCTCGACCGGCAGCAGGCTCAGGGATTCGGGATAGAGCTTGGCCTCGATGCCGACGCCGGCGAGCGCCTTGCGCAGGCGCTCTCCATCCGCCTTGTCGAGACCGCCGGCCAGCGCCAGACGCTCGCCGCAGAGCACGCGGTCGGCGAGCCGCTCGATGTCTTCGGGTTCGCCTTCCAGCAGGCCGGTCATCAGCGCGCGCGCCGGGCCGCGCGGCCGGCCTTCCTGGAAGCCGTAGGTCGTGAGTCGGTAGGTGATCGCCATGACTGGCTTGCTCCTCGGGCTGCGTCAGTGCATCCGCCGGGCGGTGCCGCTGCGTGATGCCACGGTCCGTGTCGTTTCCTGTGAGGTTTCGCCGATGCCCGGGTCTGGCCCCGGCCGGGCACGGCGAAGTCGGGGCAGGCTTCAATATCACCGGCCTGTGACAGGGACAAGCGGCAGCCGGCGTAGTGCAGCCGGCCGGAGCCTCGCGGGCATTTCACATCGCGCAAGCGCTTCGCTACGCTGCATCGATGCCCGCCTCCGCCGCCCTGCTCCCCGTCCTCGCCGCCCTCGGCCCGGTGTTCGGGCTGATCGCGCTCGGCACCGTGCTGCGCCGCTGCGGCTTTCCGGGCAGCGGCTTCTGGCAGCCGGCCGAGCGGCTGAGCTACTACCTGCTGCTGCCGGCGCTGCTGCTGCGCGAGCTGGCGCGCGCCGACTTCGGCGCGCTGGCCGTCGGCGGCGTGGTCGTCGCGCTGCTCGCGACGATCGCGCTCATGAGCGTGCTGGCGCTGCGGCTGCGCCGCTGGCTGGGCAACGACGGGCCGGCCTTCGGCGCGAGCTTCCAGGGCGTGATCCGGCTCAACACCTACGTCGGGCTGGCGACGGCGCTGCCGCTGTACGGGGCCGCCGGCGGCGCGCTGGCGGCGCTCGCCCTGGCGGTCATGGTGCCGGTCGTGAACCTGCTGAGCGTCCTCGTCATCACGCACGCGCTCGGGCAGGCCCGGCCGGCCCACCTGCTGCGCCAGCTCGCCGGCAACCCGCTGATCCTCGCCTGCGCGGCCGGCATCGCGCTGAACGTCTCGGGCCTCGGCCTGCCGCCGGGCAGCGAGGGCTTCACGCGCATCCTCGCGCAGGCAGCACTGCCGCTCGGGCTGCTGGCGATGGGCGCGGCGCTGCAGATCGCGGCCGTGCGCGGGCGGGCCGCGGCGATCACGGTGACGGTGCTGCTGAAGCTCGTGCTGGCACCGCTGCTCGCCGCCGCGCTGGCAAGGCTCTGCGCGCTGCCGGCGCTGGAGAGCGCCGTCGTCGTGCTGTTCGCGGCGCTGCCCTCGGCGCCGTCGGCCTACATCCTCGCGCGTCAGCTCGGGGCCGATGCGCCGCTCGCGGCGGTGGTGATCACGGTCGAGACGCTGGCGGCGATGCTGACGCTGCCGCTGGTCGTGCTGCTCTGCGCAGGGCCGCATTCATGACAGCGCCGCAGTCGCAGGAACCGGCGGCCGGCGTCGCTGGCCTGCCGCGCGGGCTGCGCGTGACGGTGATCGTCGGTGCCGTGCTGGTGCTCGCGGCGCTGGTGATGCTGGTCGCGGCGCTGCTGACACGCCAGTCCGCCCTCGCCGAGCTGCGTGCCGAGGCGGCGCCGGCGCTGCAGCGTTCGGTCAGCAGCCTGCAGGGCCTGCTCGACACCTACCAGATCCTGCCGCGCGTGCTGGCGCGCGAGCCGCTGATCCTGAACCTGTACGCGACCCCGACGCTGTCACCGGCCACGCGCGAAACCGCCAACGAGTTCCTGTCGGCCTTCAACGCCGCGGCCGGGGCCTCCGAGACCTACGTGCTCGATGCGCTCGGCAACACGATCGCGGCCAGCAACTCCGAATCGCCGGTGTCCTTCGTCGGGCGCAACTTCGCGTTCCGGCCCTACTTTCATCTCGCGATCGCCGGCTGGGCCGGGCTGTATTTCGCACACGGCACGACCTCGAACCGGCCCGGGTTCTATTTCTCGTATCCGGTCAAGTCGAGCGGCGGCGACGCGGTCGGGGTCGCCGTCGTCAAGATCGGCCAGGAGCGCCTGGAATCGGCCTGGTCGCAGAGCGCCACGCCGATCCTGGTCACCGATGCCGCCGGCGTGGTGTTCATCACCAACCGCGAGGACTTCCGCTATCACGCGCTGCGGCCGCTGCCGCCGGTGCTGGCCGCCGAGCTGGTCGGCTCGCGCCAGTACGGCGACGGGCCGCTGGCGCCGCTGCCGGTGGTCGGCGAGCGCGAGTTCGACGGCGTGCGGCTGGTCAGCCTGCATGAGGGCCGGCGCAGCGTCGAATACCTGCTGGCGAAGGCGCCGGTGCCGAACACCGACTGGGAGGTCTCGGTGCTGGTGCCGACGGCGACGGTCGAGGAGCAGGTCGGCGTCGCGGTGCTGCTGGCCGGCTCGGCGAGCGCGATCGCGACGCTGTTCGGGCTGATGCTGGCGCAGAAGCGCCTGCGCACGCACGAGCGGCTCGCCTATCAGGCGCGCGTCGCCGAGGCGCTGCGCGAGTCGCACGACCGGCTGGAGGCGCACGTCGTCGAGCGCACGCGCGATCTGGTCGAGGCCAACCAGCGGCTGTCGCGCGAGATCCAGGAACGCGAGCGCGCCGAGCAGATCGTGCTGAAGACGCAGAACGAGCTGATCCAGGCGAGCAAGCTCGCCGCGCTCGGCCAGCTCGCCGCCGGCATCGTCCACGAGCTGAACCAGCCGCTGGCGGCGATCCGCGCCTACGCGGCCAACGCCCGCACCTTTCTGGAGCGCGGGCGGCCCGAGGCGGCGAGCGGCAACCTCGACCTGATCGGCGAGCTGACCGAGCGCATGGCGACGCTGACCGCGGAGCTGAAGACCTTCGCGCGGCGCACCTCGGATGAGGTCGCCGACATCGACCTGCGCGCCTCGGTCGGGCGCGCGCGCGCGCTGCTCGACCCGCGGCTGCGCCGCGACGGCATCGAACTGCACATCGAACAGCCCGACACGGCGTTGACCGTGCGCGCCAACGCCATCCGCATCGAGCAGGTGCTCGTGAACCTGCTGAAGAACGCCGCCGACGCGCTGCTGGAGGCCGCAACGCCGGTTCCGCGCATCGGGCTGCGCCTGCAGGCCGACCCGGCCGCGCGGCGTGCACGCCTCGTCGTCACCGACAACGGCCCCGGCATCCCGCCCGAAGCGCTCGGGCAGCTGTTCGACCCCTTCTTCACGACCAAGCCGGTCGGCGAGGGCCTCGGGCTCGGGCTGTCGATCAGCTACGGCATCGTCCAGAACCTCGGCGGCACGATCCGCGCCGAAAACCTCGCCGGCGGCGGCGCCTGCTTCACCGTCGAACTGCCGCTGCCGGCCCCGCAGCCGCTGGAGTCCGCATGAACCCGACCGTCCTCGTCGTCGATGACGAACCGCACGTGCGCCTGGCCGCGGTGCAGACGCTGGAACTCGAAGGCATCACCGCCGAACCGCTCGCGTCAGCCGCCGCGGCGCTGGCGCGGCTGTCGCCGGAGTTCGACGGCATCGTGGTCTCGGACGTGCGCATGCCGGGCATGGACGGGCTGGCGCTGCAGCGCGCCGTCGCCGCGCTCGATCCGGAGCTGCCGGTGGTGCTGGTCACCGGCCACGGCGACATCGCGATGGCGGTGCAGGCGATCCGCGACGGTGCCTACGACTTCCTGGAAAAACCTTTCCGCACCGAGGCGCTGCTCGACATCGTGCGCCGCGGCCTCGACAAGCGCGCGCTGACGCTGGAGAACCGCCGGCTGCGGCGCGAGCTGGCCGCGCACCGCGAGGGCGACGCGCTGCTGCTCGGGCGCAGCCCCGGCATCGCACGCCTGCGCGCGGCGATCGACAACCTCGCCGATACCGGCGCCGACGTGCTGATCGAGGGCGAGACCGGCGCCGGCAAGGAGGTGGTCGCGCGCCTGCTGCACCAGCGCAGCCACCGGCGCGGGCAGGCCTTCGTCGCGCTCAACTGCGGCGCGATTCCCGAGACCATCTTCGAGTCCGAGCTGTTCGGCCACGAGGCCGGCGCCTTCACCGGCGCCAGCGGCCGGCGCGTCGGCAAGCTCGAACACGCGCACGGCGGCACGGTGTTCCTCGACGAGATCGAATCGATGCCGCTGGCGCTGCAGGTCAAGGTGCTGCGCGCGCTGCAGGACCGCATGATCGAGCGGCTCGGCTCGAACCGCGGCGTCGCGCTCGACATCCGCGTCGTCGCCGCGACCAAGGTCGACCTGCGCGTCGCGGCGCGCGAGGGCAGGTTCCGCGAGGACCTGTATTACCGGCTCAACGTCGTCAAGCTGGCGATCCCGCCGCTGCGCGAGCGGCGCGAGGACATCCCGCTGCTGTTCCGGCATTTCGTGCTGAAGGCCGCCGAGCGCTACCGGCGCGAGCCGCCCGAGGTCGCCGGCGACACGCTGGCGGCGCTGATGAGCGAGCCGTGGCCCGGCAACGTCCGCGAACTCGCCAACGCCGCCGACCGCTTCGTGCTCGGTCACCTGCTCGGTCCGGCCGCGCTCGCCGCCGGCGCCCCGGCGCAGTCGCTGCCCGATCAGGTCGCGGCCTTCGAGCGCATCGTCATCGTGCAGGAGCTCGAACGCCAGGACGGCAACGTCGTCGCCACCGCCGATGCGCTCGGCGTGCCGCGCAAGACGCTGTACGACAAGCTGAAGAAGTACGGCCTGCGCCGCGAGGACGGTTTCCGCTGAAGCCCGTGCCGCTTCAGGTTGGGGCCGGCGCGTGGCCGTTCCGGTGCCGATCGGCGAAGCCTGCACACCGGCAGGGGCGCAGGCTTCGGCAGACACCGGCAGCGAGGCCCGGCCAGCCCCGGATGTCCGGCAGTCCGCTCAGCCCGGCACGCATCGTGCTATGTATGTTCGCCCCGGCGATGGAGTGCCGGCACACGGGCCACTCCCCCCGGATGACCCGTGTACCAGCATCCGGACACCCCCGTCCGGAAAACCTCAGGCATGACCGGCCGTGACGGCCCCGTCAGGCGCACCCGCCGTGAGCACGGCGCGCTCCGGCCGGGCCGGCGCCGGGAAACGACCGCCCGCTGCCGCTCGCCCGGACGCGCCTCAGCGACGCCAGAACGGCTTGGCGGCCTCGCTCAGCGCATCGGCGCGGCTCATGCCGATGTCGGTGAGTGCGTGCTCGTCGAGCCGGACCAGGGCGCGGCGCTCCCTGGCGCGCATCACCCACAGCCGCAGCAGTTTCAGCGCGCCGACGAACCGCGACGGGGATTCGATGTCGACGCGCACCGGTACCATCAGGCCGCTGCCGCTGATGGCGTTGACGAGATGACCGGCACCCGGATGAACGACGAAACGACTGAACATGATGACCACCTGCAACAGCCCCGATCGGTCGTCTCGCGTCAATGCACTGTTTCGGTTCACACCATCCCTGTGACGCGACGACCAACCAATGACTTGTAACGATTTGCACCAATTTGAAACAGTACCGCTCTTTGTTGGTGCAATGCTGGTCCGCACCCGCGGCGCCTGCAAACGACAAAATCTCACCCTCGCACAAATCCAGGTTTAACGAAGATGGCCTATCGCCTGCCGCCCCTGAACGCCCTGCGCGCCTTCGAAGCCGCCGCCCGCCATCTGAGTTTCAGCAAGGCCGCCGAGGAACTGTTCGTGACGCCGGCGGCGATCAGCCACCAGATCAAGTCGCTGGAGGAGTTCCTCGGCGTGCAGCTGTTCCGGCGCATGAACCGCGCGCTGGCGCTGACCGACGCCGCGCAGGCCTGCCTGCCGCGGCTGCGCCAGGGCTTCGATGCGCTGTCCGAAGCCGTCGATCTCGTGCGCGCGCAGGAAGACAGCGGCCTGCTGACCGTCAGCCTGACGCCATCGTTCGCGGTCAAGTGGCTGGTGCCGCGGCTCGACCGCTTCTCGGCGCTGCACCCGAACATCGAGATGCGCATCGCCGCCAGCAGCCGCCAGCTCGACCTGCGCGGCGGCGGTCAGCGCAGCACGACTGATCTGGTCGATTTCCGGCGCGAGGACGTGGACCTCGCGATCCGCTTCGGCAGCGGCGACTACCCGGATTTCCACGTCACCAAGCTGTTCTCGGTGCACGCGACGCCGCTCTGCAGCCCGGCGCTGCTGAAGCGCAACCCGCTGAACGAGCCGGCCGATCTCGCACAGCACGTGCTGCTGCACGACGAGACCGTCTACGGCCCCGAATACACGCCGGAGCGCGAACCGATGTGGCGCGTGTGGCTGCGCGCGGCCGGCGTCGCCGACCGGGTCGATGCCCGGCGCGGCCCGCACTTCAGCAGCGCCTCGCTGACCATCGAGGCCGCACTCGACGGTCAGGGCGTCGCGCTCGGCCTGCCGGTGCTGGCACTGGCCGACATCCAGACCGGGCGGCTGGTCGCCCCGTTCGGCCGGCAGGTGCCGATCGAGTTCGCGTACTGGATCGTCTGCCCGATGATCACCGCGCAGCGCCCGAAAATCGTCGCGTTCCGCAAATGGCTGCTCGACGAGGCGCGACGTGACGAGGCGCTGCTCGCGCAACTCGGAAACCTCAGGGGTGGTCGCTGAATCTCCGCACACGAGCAGCCCGCACGGGCAGCCGCGAAACGCTGGCGCACAAATCCACGGGCGGCCGCCCCGCCCGCGCCTCCCGGACAGATTTCACCCGCACATGGCTCTGCCGAGCGGCATGCGCAGGCGATCATGCCTCCATTCAGTAGCGCAGGGTCACGCCCAGATAGGGACCAGAGTCCTGAACATCGTATTGCAGACCATCCTGATCGTAGTCCGTTTTCAAATGCCGGAATCCGAATATGGCCGACAGGCTGTCCGAGCAGGTATAGCGCAAACCGACCAGCCCCTGCCAGGTCAGGTTCGAGCCGATGCCGAATCCACCGATGTCGGCATAACCGACGAAAGTCCAGTTCGTGGACAGCGCATTCTGATAGCGCAAGCCGACATAGGGATCCAGCCAGCTTTCGTGGTCACTGGCCTTGATGGAACCGCTCAGACCAAACAGACTGGCATTCAGTCGGGTTTCCGCATAAATGCGGTTATAGCGCAGGCCGGCGAGGATATCGATGGCATCGGGAAGTTCGGTGAGCCGGTATGCAATCGCCGCCGCCAGCAGGGTCTGCTTGACGGAGGCGTCGGCATCCGCACTGCCGGAGGCAGCGATGGGTCCGGGTAAACGACCATGCACTTCGGCCGATTGCGAAATCTTCATGTAGATCGCATCGATCAACAGCCCCCAGCGACCGTGCCGGGCCTCGAAACTGCCCATCAGACCGAAATCCAGATCCTCCAGGATGTCCCCGAAACTCATGTCGAGATGGGCTTCCGGCAGGCGTCCGGACTGGACGTCACCCTGCATCCGGGTAGCCCACAGATACGGAGTGAACTCATAGACCCAGGCATCTTCGGCCTGGGCTGGCTGGCTGACACAGAATGCCAGCATCAGGCTGGCCGCTCCGGCGGTGAAAGAAAACGCCCGGGTAGTTTTCATGATGTGATATCTGTGTGCTAATCCGGAGAAATGGGTTCGCTGTCATCAAGCCCGGCCAACAGAACGGCCGTGAAACTGCACCAGACCGACTTGCTCCCGACACCGCCGTTTTTGGAGATGCAGCAGCATCCGCCACGCCAGCAAGTAGTTTGAATCAGAGCCAGGCTCATGGCCAAAATCAACGCCTCTGCGCAACTTTCTGCCCCACTCCGGAAACATGACAACTTCCGGCAAACACATCGCTGATGCAACCCTTGAATCGCTCGCCCAGGCGATTGACTGCCGGATAACGTCGTGCAATCGGGCGATTGCCCGATTTTGTGGAGCAGGATATTCTGATCAAAGTTGCGTGCAGCCCCTGAGTCGCGTCCGCTCCGGAATCAGAACCGGCGGGTGAACGATCGACTGTTTCAGCACGCTGCGGCCCCTTGTCAGTCTTCACGCAGCATCCGCGATGCGGTCTGCACACGAAGCCGTAGCAGACCGCACTGCTCTGTAAAACCGCCTGGAGTCTGAAATCACGGCTCACACCGATCGACAGAATGTGCCTGACGCAGTGAATCGCATCATTCGCGCAACCGGCCACAAATGATGCGACTCCTGCCGCGGCTTTGGTTATCCGCCGCAACCCACTGATTCAGAAGCCGCCATCCTTACTTGAAGCGCGAAGTCGCCCCCACGATCAGGCGGACGCGATCAGTTGCCGCTCGGCAGCGGAATCGACACCCCTTCCTTTTGCAGACTCTCGCGCACGTACTGCAGGCGCTGGTACTGCGTCAGCGTCAGCGGACCGGAGTAAGACTCGCTCTGCAGCTTGCGCGGCGGATACTGGACGTAGGTCTTCATCAGCTTGCGAATCTCTTCACTGAAGAACACCAGCGTCCAGGTATGCTCGGTGTAGCTGGTCATGAATACGTCGTAGCGCTCTTGCGGATCCTGCCAGAGGTCGAACACCTGCGGCACGGTGGCCACGTATTTCTCGGCCCCCTTCCAGCCCAGGTTTGAATCGACCGCCAGACCACCGGTGGCCTGGCCGTTATCACCACGCAGGTTGAACACTGCCTTGTAATGACCGACGCGCGCAGCGCCCGGAGTCAGTTCGTTCTCGGTGAAGTAGAACCAGGACTTGCGCTCGGACTTTCCGGTACCGGTGAGGACCGGCGTCATGTCATAGCTATCGAAGATGATCGGCTTGCCTTCGCGATCCACTTCCGGCAGCTTGACGCTGCCCACTGCAGCAAACGTGGCCATCAGGTCCAGGCCACCGACAATGTCGTGGTTCTTCGAACCCGGCTGGATCTTGCCCGGCCACACGGCAATAGCCGGCACACGGTTGCCACCCTCGCGCACGGTACCCTTGGTGCCGCGGAACGGCGTGTAGCCGGCATCCGGATACACATCCTGCCAGGCACCGTTGTCGGTGGTGTAGAACACAAGCGTGTTCTTATCCAGTCCGAGTTCGCGCAGCTTCTCCATGATACGGCCGATGCGCGTATCGAGCTCGACAACCGAATCGGCGTACTTGCTCCTGGACAGCGACTTGTTCTGGAACTCGGGTGCCGGCATGTTGGGCTGATGCACCTTCATGAAGTTGACGTTGATGAAGAACGGCTTGTCCGGACTCTTGGCCGCCTTCTCAAGGAATTCTTCCGCCGCCCTTTCGACGTAGCCATCGAAGTACGGGATGCCGACCACGCCCTTGTCCGGCGTATCGACATACTGGCCATTGATCTTGAAGTCTTCATGCGCCTTCTCGCCGGCCCTGCCCGACAGCGAGCCGGTGGTTACCTGCTGAAACATTGCCCGCAGTTCCGGCTCCATGTCCGGAAACCACGCCGGATCGGCATACGTATAGGCGTTGAGGTGGTACAGGCCGACGTGCTTCATTTCGTCGTAACCCTGCGCGTTCGGCAGGGCATAGTCTGCCTCCCCCAGATGCCACTTGCCGGTGAAGTAGGTCTGATAGCCACCTTGCTTGAGCACGGACGCCAGCGTCCATTCGGCTGCCGGCAAGCCGCCGCCCTGCCCCTGGAACGCCACCGTGGTCATGCCGCTGCGGTTGGGAATCCGGCCGGTCTGCATTGCTGCACGGCCCGGCGTACTGCTGGGCTGTGCATAGAACGAAAAGAAGGTCATGCCGTCGGCAGCCAGCCTGTCGATGTTCGGCGTTTGCATGCCGCGACCTTCACCGCCGCCATATGGCCCCAGATCGCCATAGCCGGTGTCATCCGAGACGATGAACAGGATATTGGGTTTGGAAGAGGGGGCCGCAGATACGACTCCCGGCACGGCAGCAACGACCAGTGCGCCCGCAACCGCGGCAGCAAGAACATTCTTTTTGCTTGTTTTCATGTCGGAAAAATCCTTGGCTGGATAACATAACCCCCACCCCCTCATGAGCAGGGCCTATACCAACACCTGTCTGTTTGCACAGATATTGTTGGAATCCTGATTCACGGCTCCGGATAGATTGTCTTCCACTCGCGCTTCATGTCGATGACGGTCCACCCCTGCTTCACGGCCAGATCCAGCGCATCTGCAAGCCGGCCTACCGCGGATTCGCGGTCATACGCCCACTCACGCTGCGCATCCGTGTGGTGCACGATGACACCAAGACGCTTGCCAGTACCTGCGGTGGCCCATTGCAGCATCTGCAGATCGCCATCCGAGTTGCCGAATGCCGCGATCGGGCGGCGACCGATATGCTGATGGATGCCGACAGGCTTGCCGGTCTTGTCGTCAATGAAATTGACTTCGGGCAACCGGACCAGTACCGGCTTGTCATCCTGCATTTCAAACCGGGTTTTGATGCTGCTGCCGACCACCTGCTCGGGTGGAACGCCATACACCCGCTCCGCCCACGGACGCATGAACTCGATGCCGCCGCCCGACACGATAAAGGTCTTGAAGCCATTGGCACGCAGATAGCCCAAAACTTCGAGCATGGGCTGGTACACCATACCGGTATACGGTTTGTGGGTAACCGGATGCTTCGCAGTCGCCAGCCAGTCTTCGACCAGTCTGGCAAACTCGTCGGTAGTCATGCCGGCGTGCGTCTCCATCACCAGATCCAGCAACGCCTTCTCCCCCCCCCGCCAGCGCCTTCTTGAAGTCCCCCTTGAGTACCGACGCAAACGGTTCGCGGGTCTGCCACTCCGGATGCTGCGGCGCGAGCGTCCTGACGCGGTCGAATGCAAAGAGCGCCTGAAAGTACATCGGCTGTTCGGCCCACAGCGTGCCATCGTTATCGAATACGGCGATGCGTTCAGGCGCAGGTACGAAATCCGGCGAGCCCTCACGGGTGACGGCGGCCACGAAATCGATGATGGCTTGTCTGGACGCCCCATCCTGCCATGACGGCAACGGGTTATCCGTTGCACTCCGGCCTTCCGGGAAGATGAAAAATGACAGCCCGATGATGATCGTCAGTGCAACCGATTTCAGAAATTGCATCAGGAATCCCCCCTTGTCCTTTCGAACATTTGTCGAGCAACAACCACGCCGGCACCGGAATCGTTTTAGATTTTTTTGTAATTGCGGGGCTTTCGACAGAAGCCACTGATCCGGATCAATGATCC
>JAFEGB010000189.1 GCA_018240295.1 Pseudomonadota bacterium | reverse complement strand
CTGGCTGTATCCGGCGCGTTCGCTCGATCTGTTCCGGCAGGACAATGGCAAGTCGATCCTGACCTACCTGCTGCCGGCCGATTACGCGCAATGGCGCGCGCAGTACCGGCCGCCGTCCGGGCAATAGCTCTGCTGCCGGCACAAAAGGCCGGCAGCATCCGTCCGGCCTGCCTCGACCTGCGACCGGCAGCCATCTGGCTGCCGGTTTCGTTTGCCGGTGCGATCATGCTGATCCTGGCTGAACACCCGGTCTTTTCAGCTCCTCCCGCTCGCGGGGAAGGGGTTGGGGAGAGCGGGATCAACCGCGCATTCACGTGTGATCGGCATCATTCCTCTGTCCCGATTTCTCCGTGCGAGCGGGAAGGTTTTGAAAAAACGACGTGCTGATCTGTGGCCGGCATTCCGTGCGCAGCATGCTGGAAGTCCGGCATCGCCGGAAAGGTAGAGGATTGCATTACGGTGCGGATGCGGAATTTTCCGGTCCTGGTGAAAGGCAGGGGATTGCAGGAATCCGCGCCGGATCGTAATGCACTCGAATGCCATCCGGCTTGCGGCCATGGATGGATTCCGTCCGTGTGCGCCGTCCGCGATGGAGGGATCCGGTGCCGGGAGCGGGCCGGGGCGACAGGGCGGTGACCGGTGGCCGGCGCACTGCTGCCGGCCGTCACGGCTTTGGCCGGACCCGATGACGGCTGCTTTCGGAGGATGCGGCCTGTTTTGTAAGGCTGTGTTTTTGCTGGGCATGTCTGGATGTGTCGGCCGCTTGTCCGGGTTGCGGGTGGTCTGCCATGGGCGCCGTGCGGGGAGAAAGGGTTTGCGGGCCGGGCACGGCCTGCCATGCATTTCCGGAAGCCCGTGCGCCACATTCCGTTACCGAGTTGACGATTGGTGATTGGCTGAAGATCGTTTCGTTACGCATGCTGACAGGGTCGGAAAGCCGATGGATGCCAGCGGGAAGCGCGCATCGGCTGCAGCGGCTGTAAAACGCTGTGACACTGGATTCCGCCAGGGAGATCAGGCAGATTATCCTTTAGTTAATGTTTCGGGTGACGGACTTTCGACGATTCGACGCCCGGATTTGATGCTCAGTATCGGGTGTCAAGATTTCGACGAACCGGAACGGCACCTGACCCATAACGAGGATCGCGGCGGCAAACCCGCCCGAAACAATGAAATGAACGCCACGCACTGCCCCCGCATCCGCCAGGACGGCTTCACGCTGGTCGAACTGATGGTCGTGCTGTCCGTGGCGGCGATCCTGACCACGATCGGTGTGCCTTCCTTCCTGTCGACGATCCGCGACAACGGCGTCAGCACCCGGACCAACGAGCTGATCACCGATCTGGCGCTGGCACGCACCGAGGCGATCCGCCGCGGCCAGACCGTCACCGTCTGCCCGAGCACCGACGGCACGAGCTGCGCCGGCAGCGGCGGCTGGGAGCAGGGCTGGATCAGCTTCCGGGACAACGACGCTTCCGGCGTGCTCGACAGCAGCGACTGCTCGACGCCGGCCGACTGCGTGCTGCGCAGGAGCCCGGCGCTCGCCAGCGGCTACACGCTGCGCGCCAACAACGTCACGCTCGCTGCGCACCTGAGCTTCGACGGCATCGGCATGGCGACCGCGAGCTTCGGCCAGCTGCGGCTCTGCGACGAGCGCGGCATCAGCCACGGCCGCATCATCGACGTGGCTGCCGCCGGCCGGGCGGTGGCGAAGCAGCCTTCCGGCAGCGACAGCTGCGAGTGATGAGCCGGTGCCGGCGATGACGGCAGGCGCGTCGCCGGGCCGGCAGGTCCGGCGCCCGCATCGGGGACGGGGGACGCGGGCGTGGACGGCAGGCGGCAGGTGCAGGGATTCACGCTGATCGAGGTGCTGGTCGCGCTGCTGATCGCGGCGATCGGCCTGCTCGGCATGGCGGCGCTGCATCTTTCGGGGCTGCGCAGCGTCGAGACCGCCTACCAGCGCAGCCTGGCGACGCTCGCCGCCAACGACCTGCTGGAGCGCATGCGCGCCAACGCCGATGCGGTGCGCGCCGGCAACTACGCAAGCGCTTACGGCGCGGCCGCCACCGCCTCGACCGACTGCGAGGCGACGAGCTGCTCCGGCGCACAGATGGCGGCCTTCGACCTGGCGCGCTGGAAGGCTTCGCTCGGCGCGCTGCCGGCCGGCGACGGCAAGGTCGAGATGAGCGGCACGCGCGTCACCGTCACGGTGCGCTGGGACCATTCGCGATCGGGGGACGGGACGCAATGGGCGAGCTTCCTGATAACCACCGACTTCTGAACGCGCGCGCGCCACGCTGCGCCGCCGGCGGTTTCACGCTGGTCGAGATGATGCTCGCGCTGGCGCTCGGGCTGCTGATCGTCGCCGGGGCGCTCGCCGTCTACGCCGCCAACCGCGCCGTCTACCAGCATCAGGAAGCCTGGGCGCGGCTGCAGGAGAACGCGCGGCTGGCCTTCGAGCTGATGGCCCGCGACGGCCGTCAGGCCGGTTTCATGGCCTGCCTGCCGGTGGCCGCCCCGCTCACCAACGTGCTGAACAGCGCGACGACCTACGAATGGCTGTTCGAACAGCCGGTCGACGGCTCCGAGGCGAGCGGTGTGTCGTGGTCACCGGCGCTGCCTTCGGGCTTTCCGGCGCCGTACCGCGGCACCGACGTGCTGACGCTGCGCGGTGCGCAGTCCTCGCCGCAGACGCGCGTCAGCGCCCAGGCCAGCACCTCCGCCGACGTGACACTCGACAACGGCAGCGGCTTCGCGAGCGGCGACTTCGTGCTGCTGGCGGCGGCCGACTGCTCGGAAGGCGCGATCTTCCAGGTGAGCGGCGTCACGGCCGGGGCCGCGCCGGTCGCCTCGCTCGCGCACGCCGCCGGCGCCGGTTCGCCCGGCAACGCCAGTGCCGATCTCGGCGCGCGCTACGTCGGCGGACTGGCGCTGAAGCTGACCACGTATTCGTACTACGTCGCCGCCGGCAGCGACGGCCGCCCGGCGCTGTACCGCCGCCAGGGCAGCGCGACGCCGGTCGAGCTGATCCCGGGCGTCGATGACCTGCAGGTGCTCTACGGCCTCGCCGACGGCAGCAACGGCGACTACGCCAGCCGCTACGCGACGGCTGCAGTGATCAGCGCCGATGCCGATAACTGGCAGAAGATCGTCGGCCTGCGCGTGACGATGACGCTGGAAAGCCCGGACGACGGCATCACCGACAGCGCGCAGGCCGTGACCATCAACGGTGTCAGCGGCAGCGACCGCCGCCTGCGCCGGACCTTCACGGCCACGATCGCGATCCGCAACCGCCTGCCATGAGCGCCACCCCGTTTTGCCGCCCTCCGGCTTCGCTGCGCGCGCCGCGCCGCGAGCGCGGTGCCGTGCTGATCATGACGCTGATCCTGCTGGTGGTCGCGACGCTGATCGCGCTGTCGGCGCAGCGCAACACCGCGCTCGAAGAGCGCATGGCCGGCAACCTGCTCGACCGCAACCTGTCCTTCCAGGCCGCCGAGGCGGCGCTGCGCGGCGGCGAGTCGGCGCTCGCCAATGCCGTGGCCGCGGGCAGCGTGCCGGTGCTCTGCAGCGCCGATGCCGGCAACTGCGCGGCCGGCTGGTACACGGCGGCGAGCGGCGCCCAGACGCCGGTCTGGAAGCGCATCGGCTGGGGCGACGGCAACTCGGTGCCGATCGCCGTGGCGCCGCCCTCGGGCAGCACGAGTCCGCTCGCCGCGAACCCGCGCTACATCGTCGAGCAGCTCGATGCCTCGACCTCGACCTGGCGGGTCACGGCGCGGGCGACCGGTGGCTCGGGCGCCGGCGTCGTCGTGCTGCAGTCGATCTACATCACCGAATAAGCCAACCAGAAACGACCGGCCGGGCCGGCCCGGCGGGAAGGTATCCGATGTCCGTCCGCTGCATCCGCCCGCCGAAACCGTCGTCCCTGTGCGTCCTGCTGCTGCTGTTCGCCGGCCTGCTGCTGCCGGGGCTGGCGGCGGCGCTGAATCTCGCGCAGGCCCCGATCTATCAGGCACCGCCGCGCAAGCCGCTGGTGCTGCTGTCGATGTCGAAGGACCACACGCTGTTCTACAAGGCCTACGACGACTACTCCGACCTCGACAGCGACGGGGTGGCCGACACCACGTACAGAAACGCGATCACCTATTACGGCTATTTCGACAGCCTGAAGTGCTACTCCTACGACACGACGAACCAGCGCTTCGAGCCGGCCGCAGCGAGCAGCGACCACTACTGCAGCGGCACGACCTGGAGCGGCAACTTCCTGAACTGGGTGTCGATGGCGCGCATCGACGTGGTGCGCAAGGTGCTCTACGGCGGCCGCCGCAGCACCGACACCGCCGATGCGACCGTGAGCTCGACGAGCTACAGCACGACCTCCTCGACCGGCGCTCCCTCGACGACGACTTCTTCCCCGACGACCTGCGACAACCACGGCTCGAATGCCAACTGTCCGGCTGCCTCCACGACGACAGCCACCAGCGCCGCCTGCCCGACCAACGTCGCCGGCACCTGCACGCAGACGACGACGACGACGGTCGTGAGCAACTGCGGCAGCTCGTCGAATTCCTGCTGGTACCGCACCGCAGTGACGACGACGACGACCACCTACGTGACCACGGCGACGACGACGAGCACCGTGACGCCGGGCATCGTCGTGCTCGAACGCAGCTACCTGCCGAACGACGCGCACAGCTGGAGCAAGGTCTACGCGCCTTCGGGGACCAGCGACATCGGCCGGCTGACGCCGCTCGGCGCGCGCGCGTCGATCTCGATCTGCAACACCACGTATGCCGCGAGCGGCAGCTACTCGCAGCGCGTCGACACCGCCGCCTATCCGCCGGTCATGCGCTTCGCGGCCGGCGAGTTTCCGGACTGGGCGGCGCAGGAGGTGCGCCAGTGCCAGACCGGCGTGAGCGGCAGCCCCGGCAGCTCGGCGCTGATCGGTGACTACGCGGCGCGCGTGCGCGTCTGCGTGCCCGGCAGCGGCACCGGCGGCCTCGGCGGCGAAAAATGCAAGCAGTATCCGGACGGCAGCTACCGGCCGGTCGGCGTGCTGCAGGACTACGGCGACGACGACCAGATGTACTTCGGCCTGATGCTCGGCACCTATGGCGGCAACAAGTCGGGCGGGGCGCTCAGGAAGAACATCGCCTCGTGGCGCGGTGACGAGATCAACCTGCAGACCGGCCAGTTCCTGGCAACCCCGTCGACCGGCAGCATCCGCGCCGCGCTCGATGCGCTGCGCCTGTTCGGCTACAAGCACGGTGGCTCGTATACCGACAGCTACAACAGCGGCAACGGCGGTGATGCCTGCGGCCTGGCCTCGAACACCGACCCGCTGAACTCGTTCACCGAGGGCAACTGTTCGACCTGGGGCAACCCGATCGCCGAGCTGACGCTGGAGGCGATGCGCTACTTCGCCGGCCTGCGCTATTCGACCAGCTCGACCGCCAACGGCCTGAGTCCGACCACGGCCTTCAACAAGGACGACAGCGCGCGCTTCGCCGACCTGAAGCTGGTCAGCTGGCAGAACCCGGCGAGCAGCGACCAGTACAAGTGCTCGCCGGCGAGCCTGATCGCGATCAACTCCGGCGTCAGTTCCTACGATTCCGACCAGCTCGGCGGCTTTTCGGACCTCGGCATCAGCGGCACGCTGTCCGGCTACACCGACGCGATCGGGGCGGCCGAAGGCATCAGCAGCAGCGGCACCCCGCTGTTCGTCGGCGAGTTCGGCAGCAGCACCGACCGCCGCTGCACGGCCAAGACCGTCACGGCGCTCTCCGGCGTCAAGGGGCCGTGCCCGGAGGCACCGCGCCTGTCCGGCAGCTACCAGATCGCCGGGCTTGCCAACGCCGCGCATACCGCCGGCGTCGGCGGGCGCAAGGTCGATTTCTTCGGCGTGTCGATGGCCCCGCCGGTGCCGAAGATCACGATCCCGGTGCCGGCCTCGACGCGCACCGTGACGATCCTGCCGGCGTGCAAGGACAGCAACAACGACTCGGCCTGCACGATCGTCGACTTCCGCATCCTCAGCCAGACGGCCACCGCCGGCCAGTACGCCGGGCGCGTGTCGGTGGTCTGGGAGGACGGCGAGCAGGGCAACGACTACGACGAGGACATGAAGGGCACGATCGACTACGTGGTCACCAGCAACACCGTGACGGTCACCACCTGGATCGACTACGCCAACGCCGGCCACACGCTCGGCTTCGGCTACATCATCAGCGGCACCTCGCAGGACGGCTTCCACGCGCACTCGGGCCACAACACCTTCCGCTACACCGACGCGACCGGCGCGCGCGACTGCAGCGCCGGCTGCTCGGTCAGCAGTCCGGCGGTGCAGACCGCGCAGACCTACACCATCTCCGGCACCGCCGCCGGCACGCTGCGTGCGCCGCTGTACTACGCGGCGAAGTGGGGCGGTTTCCGCGACCGCAACAGCAACGGCCGGCCCGACGACGGCGAGTGGGAGGACCACTTCTTCGACGTGAAGAACCCCGGCGAGCTGTCGCCGGCGCTGAGCCGGCTGTTCGCGTCGGTCGCCGCCGGCGACCCGTCCTCGGCGGCCCTGAGCGCCAACGTGCGCACGCTGCAGACCTCGGCGCTGCTGTTCCAGGCTTCCTATAACCCCGCCGACTGGAGCGGCGAGGTCAAGGCCTACGGCATCGACGCCGCCACCGGCGCGCTGTCCGGGCTGATCTGGAAGGCGAGCGATCACCTGCCGGCGACCGCGAGCCGCAACATCGTCACCTGGCGCCCGGGCAGCGGCGGCATCGCCTTCACGTGGACGAATCTCGACAGCACGCAGAAGGCGGCGCTGGGCAACGACAGCACGCTGCTCGACTGGCTGCGCGGCGACCAGAGCCGCGAGGGCACGGCCAGCAACCAGCTGCGCGTGCGCACGACCCGCCTCGGCGATGTCGTCAACAGCGATCCGGTGTTCGCCGGCGTCAGCGACGCCGGATACGGCAGGCTGCCGGGCAGCGAGGGCGCGAGCTACGCAGCCTGGGTCACGGCCAAGGAAAGCCTCGCGCAGATGGTCTACGTCGGCGCCAACGACGGCATGCTGCACGGCTTCGATGCGACCACCGGCAGCGAGCGCCTCGCCTACGTGCCGAACGCCGTGTTCGGCCGCCTCGCCGGCCTCACGGCGCGCAGCTACAGCCACGTCTACAGCGTCGACGGCGCGCCGGCGGTCGGTGATGTCCATGACGGCAGCCGCTGGCGCACGCTGCTGGCCGGCACGCTCGGGGCGGGCGGCAAGGCGGTGTTCGGGCTCGATGTCAGCGATCCGGCCACGTTCGGCCCCGGCAACGTGCTGTGGGAGTTCACCGACGCCGATCTCGGCGAGGGCGTGCGTCAGGCGCTGATCGTGCGCACGCACGACAGCGCGCACCCGTGGGTCGTGCTGTTCGGCAACGGCTACAACGGCACGAGCGGCAACGCCGTGCTGTACGCGCTCGATGCGCTGAGCGGCGTGCAGCTCGCGAAGATCGTGCTGCCGGTCAGCGGCGCCAGCGGCCTCGCGACCCCGGTCGCCTGGGATGCCGACGGCGATCTGGTCACCGATGCCGTCTACGCCGGCGACCTGCTCGGCAACCTGTGGAAGTTCGACCTCAGTGGCAGCGCCGGTGGCTGGCGGGTGGCGCTCGGCGGCCAGCCGCTGTTCACGGCGCGCGGCCCGACCGGGCTCGCGCAGCCGATCACCGTGCAGCCGACCGTCGGCAAGGGCAAGGACGGCGTCGTGCGCGTGTTCTTCGGCACCGGCAAGTATCTCGAAGCCAGCGACGGCCAGATCGAGACCTCGCCGGCGGTGCAGAGCTTCTACGGCCTCGTCGATGCCGGCAGCAGCATCACCTACACCAGCCGCAGCAGCGTGCTGACCGCACAGACCCTCATCGCCGAGTTCCCGGCCGGCACCAACGGCCCGTATCCGCTGCGGGTCAGCTCCGACAACACGCCGGCCGACGGGGCGAAGGGCTGGTATCTGGACCTGGTGCCGCCGAACGGTGTCGCGGCCGGCGAGCGTGTCGTCGAGCGCGCCGTGATCCGTTACGACCGCATCGTGTTCCCGACCATGCTGCCGCTTGCGAGCGCCGGCTGCTCGGGTGGCGGCGACGGCTGGCTGATGGAGGTGCTGTCCGCCAGCGGCGGCCGGCCGAAGACCGCCTCGTTCGACCTGAACAACGACGGGCGCTTCGATGGCAGCGACGGCGTGACGATCAACGGCGAGCTCGTCGTCGTCACCGGCATCAATCCGCAGGTCGGCGTCATCAGCGGTGCGCCGGCGGTGGTCGTCGGCGCCAAGTCCGAAACCAAATGGGTGACCGGCTCCGCCGGTGGCACGCCGTTCAGCGTCGGCGAGCGCATCGATGCGCGCAGCACCGGGCGGCAGTCGTGGATCCAGCTGCAGTGAGGGCGTGACGGCGGGACGGCGGGAAGGACAGGGCGGCAGCGCGGGCGACGGCGTTTTTTCTCCTCCCGCCGCCCGCCGTCCGCTCCTACACTGCCGGCCCCCGACCTCACCCGGAAGCCGCCGTCATGACCGACCGCTACGCCGTGATCGGCAACCCGATCGCCCACAGCAAGTCGCCGCGCATCCACACGCTGTTCGCCGCCCGGACCGGACAGGATCTCGTCTACGAGGCGATCCTCGGTCCGCAGGGCGGTTTCGCCGACTGCGCCACGGCGTTTCGCGCAGCCGGCGGGCGCGGCCTGAACGTCACCGTGCCGTTCAAGCAGGACGCCTGGGTCTGGGCCGATCGCCTGAGCACGCGCGCCGAGCGCGCCGGCGCGGTCAACACGCTGAAGCTCGACGAGGACGGCGTGCTCGGGGACAACACCGACGGCGCCGGGCTGGTGCGCGACCTCGAAACCAACCTCGGCTGCACGCTGGCCGGGCGGCGCGTGCTGCTGCTCGGGGCCGGCGGCGCGGCGCGCGGCGTGCTGGCACCGCTGCTGGCGGCAGGACCGGCGGCGGTGACGATTGCCAACCGCACGCCGGACAAGGCCGCGGAACTCGCGCTGCGCTTCGGCGACCTCGGCCTCTGCTACGGCCGCAGCTACGACGAACTGGCCGGCGAACGCTTCGACCTGCTCATCAACGCCACCGCCGCCGGGCTTTCGGGCGAGGTGCCGCCGCTGCCCGAAGGGCTGCTCGCCGACGCTGCCTGGTGCTACGACATGATGTACGGCGACGAACCGACCGCCTTCGTGCGCTGGGCGCGCGCGCACGGCGCCGCGCATGCCGCTGACGGTCTCGGCATGCTGGTCGAGCAGGCGGCCGAGGCCTTCCTGATCTGGCGCGGCGTGCGTCCGGATACGGCGCCGGTGCTGGCGGCGCTGCGCGGGGAAGGCTGAAGCGGCGCGGCAGGGCAGGGGCCGGAACGACGACGGGCGGTCCGCAGACCGCCCGCCGGCGTAGCTCGTGAAGCAGGTCGTGAAACCGGCTTCGTGCGCTGACTGCCTTACTGCGAGATCAGCGCGTGCTCGTACTCGGCGCGCCCCAGGCAGCCGCGGCGGGCGGTGTCGGCCTTCGCGAAGTTCAGGATGCCCATGTCCTTGGCTTCCCTCGGGTCGATGCAGCCGTTGCCGTCCCGGTCGGCCCACTCGAAGCTCTGGTCGGGAACCGAGTTCGGCACTTCGCGCTGCTCGACCTGGCGGGTGACGGTGCCGTCGGGATTCGTGATGGTCGTGACGATGGTCTCGGTCTTGGCCTGCGCGAGGCCGATGCCGGAAAGCAGCGCGGCCGCGGCGAACAGGGCGAGCATGCGGTTCGGGCGATTCATGGTGAAGGTCTCCTTCTGGATCTGGCCTGATCTGGCCTGGTCTGGATCGGCACGGAAGCGGCCGGTGGGCGCCTGCGGCAGCAGGCCATCCGTCCCCGCTGCGGGCAGGGGCGGACCGTAACGCAAGGTGGGATGGCGGATCGCCGGCGAAGTTCGCGGATCCCCCGGGAAGGGCTGCAACCTTTGGGGTGTAGACGTGGTGTACGTGCAGGGTAGAACACGAACTCCGGAGGTCCAGACCTTGAACCGTCGCAGGAAGCCCCGTCCGTGAGCCGCATGCTCGCCGACGCCATGACCGCCGAGATTCCGCGCCTGCGCCGCTACGCGCGCGCGCTGACCGGCGACCCGGAGCGTGCCGACGATCTGGTGCAGGACTGCCTGGAGCGCGCCTGGACCCGTCAGCACCACTACGACGGCAGCAGCGAGCTGCGGCCGTGGCTGTTCACGATCCTGCACAACCTGCACGCCAACGCCGCGCGCAGCTATCACCGCCGGCCGGCCTTCGTCGATGCCGACGCGCTGGCCGAGGCCGCACCGGTGGCCCCGAACCACGACGGCGAACTGGCACTGCGCGATCTGGCACAGGCCATGGACCGGCTCTCCGACGAGCAGCGCGCGGTGCTGCTGCTGATCGGCGTCGAGGAGCTGACCTACCCGCAGGCCGCCGCCGTGCTCGGCGTGCCGGTCGGCACCGTGATGTCGCGCCTGTCGCGGGCGCGCGAGCGCCTGCGGCAACTGCTGGCCGGGGCCGATGACGGCCCGCGGCTGAGGAGGGTCAAGTGATGAACGGCGAGTCCGGCAGGCGCATCGCCGAGGCCGAGCTGCACGCCTGGCTCGACGGTCGCCTCGAACCCGAACGGCGCGCGGCGGTCGAGGACTGGCTGGCCGCCAACCCCGACGAGGCCGAGCGCCTCGCGAGCTATCACACGGCCGAGGCCGGCCTGCGGGAACTGTACGCACCGGTGCTCGAAGAACCGCTGCCGGCGCGACTGCTCGACGTGCTCGCGCAGCCGGCACCCCCGCAGCCTCCGCAAGCCGTGCAGCGGCCGTGGCTGCGGGCGGCGATGGTCGCCGGCTGCCTGCTGGGCGCTGGCATCGCCGGCGCATTCGGCGGCTGGTTCGGACACGCGCGCTTCGGCGGGGACTGGCCGGTGGCGGCCGGCCCCGACGCCGCCTTCGTCGAGCGCGCGGTCTACGCGCACGCCGTCTACGTGCCCGAGGTCCGCCATCCGGTCGAGGTCGCCGCCGCCGAGAGCCAGCACCTGTTCGGCTGGCTGTCGAAGCGCATGGGCCACACGATCCGCGCGCCCGGTCTGGAGGCGCTCGGCTTCGAGCTGCTCGGCGGCCGGCTGCTGCCGGGCGAGGAGGGCCGTCCGGCCGCGCAGTTCATGTACCAGAACGCCGATGGCCGGCGGCTGACGCTGTACGTGAACCGCTGCGATGCCCGCGGCGAGACCTCCTTCCGCTTCCACCACGAGGACAGTCTGAATGCGTTCTACTGGCTCGACGGCGAACTCGGCTACGCGCTGGTCGGCGACGTGAGCCGCTAGGAACTCTCGGCCGCGGCGCATCAGGTGTACCGGCAGCTGGCGCTGTGAGCGGCGGCCGGCGGCCCGGGGCCTCTTGCCGGACCCTGCCGTGGCTGCCGCTCAGCCGGGAAGCATCGGTATCTACACAAGTCAGCGGTTCCGCGGGCCGGATGGATCGACCGATCAACG
>JAFEGB010000188.1 GCA_018240295.1 Pseudomonadota bacterium | reverse complement strand
GACAGGCGATGACGAGGACGGCGGGGGCAGGAAAGGTACTCATCGGCGGCGGACTCCGGACGTGGGGGCGGGCGCCGGTACGGCCGGCTGCTGCCGGCGACCACTGCCAGAATCCGGCCAGGTCCGGGTGTGACCGATAAGCCTCAGGTGATCAACACACTGGCTGCGCTGCAGTCCTTTGCGGCGCAGACGGAGACCTCGGGTTTTCCTCGATGGCGGGTGGCCGGCCGCGACCGGTCGTGGGACACGGCCGGGCCACCGCGGACGATGTGCGAGTCCTTATATAGATCAATTGCCGGAAACTGTCCGGATCAGTCCGGATGTGACCGGACTCCGGGACGATGCGCCCGCCGCGGATGCTCCGGATGCCGATTCCGGATGCAAGGGTATGCAGCAGCGGGCGGATTGCGGCCGCCTGCCTCAGAACCGGTAGCCGAAGTTCAGCTTCAGGCCGCTCACGTCGTTCTCGCCGTTGAGGTAGCTGATGCCGAAGTTCAGCTGCTCGTAGACGATCGCGCCGGCCTGCACGCGCGTGCCGACCGACACGCCGTATTCCTGCCAGGAGTTCGAGTACAGCTCGTCGCCGTAGAAGCGCGTGTCGATGACCCAGGCCCGCCATTGGGCGCCGTTGCCGAGGAAGGTGCCGTTCAGCGGCCCGGCGAGGTCGAGGCCGTTCTTGAGACTGCGGTTCGACAGGTCGTAGTCGGCCTCGTAGTCACCGGCGCTGATCGAGCGCGACTGGTAGAGCGCGAGCTGGTTGGTCATGCCGAGATCGAGTCCGCCGGCGAAATGCCAGACGTAGCGGCTGGTCAGCGAGCCCGAGTACAGCGCGGCGGCACTCCCCAGATCGCCGGAGCCGGCCGCACCGACGCGCAGCGCCGGCGTCAGCGCCCAGTCGGCCGTCAGCGGAATGCGCAGTGCCGCGCCGAAGCTCGCGCCGTAGCTGTCGGTGCCTTCGGATTCGACGCGATAGATCGGTGCCGACAGCGTCAGCCGGTAGCCGTTGCTCAGGTCGAAGCCGAAGCTCAGCGGCAGGCGCATGACGTTCTGGTCATAGGGACCGAGCGAGTTGCTGTCATAGCCGAGACCGATGCCGAACAGGTTGCCTGAGGAACCGGTCCCGCCGGGATTGCCGCTGACACTGGCGGCATCGGCAAAATCCTGCGCCCCCATCTGCGCCATCAGGCTGCCCGGATTGCCGGCGACCGGGTCGACCGGCGACACGCGGGCCAGCTCCTTCAGCATGCGCTTGAGGATGTCGCCGCCGTTGGCCTTGATGTAGTCCTCGAACTGGTCACGACTGTCGTCGCGGGTTTCGCCGGTGAAACTCACGTCGATGCCGAGCGAGGGCACGCGAAAGCGCAGCGTCGTCGATCCGGACTGGAACGAGGCTTCGGCCGGCAGGCCGCGCACGTACAGCGCGGCAGTCGCCGGCGAGGATTCCGTATAGCCGGGCGACAGTTGCGTCAGCCCTTCGGTGGAGAGGGCGTCGAACAGGTCGCTGATCGTCGTGAAGCCTTCGCGCACCTCGGGCGCGCTGTTGACGCTCAGGCCCAGCTCGAACAGGTCTTTGGCCTGAGTGGACATTGTCATCGCGGCGCACAGTGCGCCGGCGATCAGGCAGGCGTGCTTCATGGTCCTTGTCTCCCCCGGGTCCGCTGCGGATTGCGGTCAGGCCACCTGCGGATATGGTGGCGTTGCGGGGATGATAGGAGTTGTTGTGTGGCTGTTAAGCACAGTTGTTGAATTGCAACTAATGTCGATCAGCGGGCCGCACGCACGCCAAGTTGCACGCAGTCGCGCCACAGGCAGCGGTCCATGACCACGAAGATGCCGGCCGCCTGCGCACGGCGCGCGGCGGCGGCATCGATGACGCCGTCCTGCAGCCACAGCGCCGGCACGCCGAGGCGGATGCAGTCGTCGACGATGCCGGCGACGTGTTCGGAGGCGCGGAACACGTCGACCAGATCCGGCACGGCCGGCAGTTCGTCGAGCGAGGCGTACGCGGGCAGGCCGAGGGCGTGGTTCAGCCGCGGGTTGACCGGGATGATCCGGTAGCCAAGCCCCTGCAGGCCGAGGGCGACACCGTAGCTCGGCCGGCCCGGCGAATCCGACTGGCCGACGACGGCGATGCTGCGCACCTGCGCAAGCCGGGCGCGGATGGCATCGGGGCCGGGGTTGGTGAAGCTCATGCCGGCAGCACCGATTCGCCGGCATAGAGGCTCGCCAGCGATTCGCGCGCGCGCACCAGATGGACCTCGCTGCCGTCGACCAGCACCTCGGCGGCGCGCGGGCGGGCGTTGTAGTTGCTGCTCATCGTGAAGCCGTAGGCCCCGGCCGAGCGCACGGCCAGCAGGTCGCCTTCGGCCACGGCGAGTTCGCGGTCCTTGCCGAGGAAGTCGCCGGTCTCGCAGATCGGGCCGACCACGTCGTAGCGCTGCTGCGCGCGTTCGAGCGTGGCGTCGGCCGGGATGATTTCCATCCACGCCGAGTACAGCGACGGCCGGATCAGGTCGTTCATCGCCGCATCGACGATCGCGAAGTTCTTGTGTTCCGAACACTTCAGGAACTCGACGCGCGTCAGCAGCAGCCCGGCGTTGCCGACGATCGCACGGCCCGGCTCGACGTAGACCGCGTACGGCAGGCCGGCCAGGCGTTCGAGCACCGCGGCAATGTGCTGGCTCGGGTGCGGCGGCTGCTCGTCGCGATAGCGGATGCCGATGCCGCCGCCGAGGTCGATGTGATCGATGCCGATGCCGTCGGCAGCGAGCCGCTCGACCAGCAGCAGCAGCCGGTCGAGCGTGTCGGTGAACGGCGCGAGCGTGGTCAGCTGCGAGCCGATGTGGCAGTCGACCCGGGTCACGCGCGGGTTCGCCCGGCTGGCGGCGCGGGCGTAGACGGCCGGTGCATCGGCGATGGCGATGCCGAACTTGTTCTCCTTGAGGCCGGTGGAGATGTACGGATGCGTGCCGGCGTCGACATCGGGGTTCACGCGCAGGCTGACCGGCGCCTGCACGCCGTGCGCGGCGGCGACCTGCTGCAGACGTTCGAGTTCGGCCTCGCTCTCGACGTTGAAGCAGCGGATGCCGACCTCCAGCGCGCGGGCGATCTCGTCCTCGCGCTTGCCGACGCCGGAGAACACCACCTTGCCCGGATCACCGCCGGCGGCCAGCACGCGCTCCAGCTCGCCGACCGAGACGATGTCGAAGCCCGAACCGAGGCGCGCGAGCACGTTCAGCACGCCGAGGTTGCCGTTGGCCTTGACCGCGTAGCAGACCAGGTGCGGATGGCTGCCGAAGGCGTCGTCGAAGACGCGGAAATGCCGGGTCAGCGTCGCGCGCGAGTACACGTAGCACGGCGTGCCGAAGCGCCGGGCGAGGTCGGCGACCGGCACGTCTTCGGCGTACAGCTGACCCTGGCGGTATTCGAAATGGTCCATGGCGCGGATTCTCTGGAGCGGCGATCGGACGGGGCGGGGCGGATCACTTCGAGCGGTTGCGATCGTCGACCTTCTGCGGCTTGCCGCCCGGCAGGTAGAGGTCACCCTTCTGGCCGCAGCCGGCGACGGTGAACGCCAGCAGCGCGGCGAGGACGAGCAGCACGGAACGGGCGGACACGGTGCGGGGCATGGCGGAGGTTTCCGGCGACGGCAGGCGGATGGGCCGGCGAGTATACCGCGGCGCTTACACTGCACCCTTCCCCCTCCGTACCGACAGGTGTCCCGAGATGAGCGAGCTGCTGCCGACCGTCGAAATCGAACCCGCCGTACCGGCGACCGCCACCGTGATCTGGCTGCACGGGCTCGGCGCCGACGGCCACGACTTCGAGCCGGTGGTGCCGGAACTCGGCCTGCCGCCGGGACACGCGATCCGCTTCGTGTTCCCGCACGCGCCGCGCCGGCCGGTGACCGTCAACGGCGGTTTCGTGATGCGCGCCTGGTACGACATCCTCGGCTTCGATGGCCCGGTCAGCGAGGATGCTGCCGGCATCCGCGCCTCGGCCGCGCAGATCACGGCGCTGATCGCGCGCGAGAACGCCCGCGGCATCCCGGATGCGCGCATCGTGCTCGCCGGCTTCTCGCAGGGCGCGGCGATGACGCTGCACACCGGCCTGCGCCACCCGCAGCGGCTGGCCGGGCTGCTGGCGCTGTCGGGCTATCTGCCGCTTGCCGCGACGCTCGCCGCCGAGCGCAGCCCGGCCAACGCCGCGACGCCGGTATTCCTCGCGCACGGCGAGATCGATGCCGTCGTGCGCTTCCCGCGCGGCACGGCGACGCGCGACCGGCTGGTGCAGCTCGGCTGGCAGCCCGAATGGCACGACTATCCGATCGGCCACGAGGTCTGCTGGGAGGAACTGCGCGACATCGGCGCCTTCCTGAACCGCGTGCTGCCGGCCCGCCCCTGAGCCGGTGAACGGGAGCCCGCTGGCATCCTGCGCTGCAGCTCGCCGGCGGGCTGCGGATTGCAGCACCCCGCCCGCCGCTGCATTCCCGAAATGCCATCGACCTTGCATTTTTGACGCCGTTTTGCGGACGCCGGCGCCGGAAAACCGGCGGCTGCGCCGCGCGCACCCGGCAAGTAATTGTTCTGATGCAATGAAAAGATTGGCATGCAAGATGCTTTTGCGCTGGCATCAGCAGCCATAACAGACGAGGTTCCCGGTCGGCAGGAGGTCGTCCGGCCCCGTCACAAGACCCACCCCGCCTTCGAGCCGGTGTCCCTCTGGTGACACCGGCTATTCTTTTGCCCCGATCCGGGCGTCGCACCTGCGCGGTCCTTGCCTGTCATGACCCTCGCGACGTCCTCGCACCGGCCCACCGCAACGGGCGCCGGTTTCCCCGGGAAGCAGAGGAAGACTCCATGACCCAGAAGAAGAACCTGGCCGTGCTGGCCGCCATCACGCTCTCGCTCGCCGTGGCCGGCTGCGCCCAGCCCGGTGCCGGCGGTGGCGGCAGCAGCAGCGGCAGCGGCATGAGCAGCACCGCAACCGGTGCCGTCGCCGGTGCCGCGCTCGGCGCCCTGGCCGGCGGCCTCAGCGGCAAGCACGACAAGGCCAAGCGTGCGCTGATCGGCGCCGGCGTCGGCGCGCTCGCCGGCGCGGCGGTCGGCAGCTATCTCGACAAGCAGAAGAACGATCTGGATGCGCAGCTCGCCGGCAGCGGCATCGGTGTCGAGCGCAAGGGCGACAGCATCGTGCTGAACCTGCCCGAGGCGATCACCTTCGACAGCGGTCAGGCGGCCCTGAAGCCGGCGGCCGAGCCGCAGATCGACCGCATCGCCGCGGTGCTGAAGGAATATCCGCAGACCGTCGTCGACATCGCCGGCCATACCGATTCGACCGGCGCGGCCGAGGCCAACCAGGCGCTGTCGCAGAAGCGCGCCGGTGCCGTGGCGCTGCGCTTCGTCAAGGCCGGCCTGCCGTATGCGCGCATGGTGGTCTCCGGCTACGGCGCAACGCGTCCGGTCGCCGACAACGCCAGCGAGGCCGGGCGCGCGCAGAACCGTCGCGTCGAGATCACGCTGCTGCCGGTCACGCAGGGCTGATCCGGCGCCGGATCACGCCGCTCGCCACGCCGCAAAAAGTGAAGGCCGGCCCTGCCGCGATGGCAGGAGCCGGCCTTCTTCAGCTGTGCCGCGGGCCGCCGTGCCCCCGGCGCTGGCCTCACTGGGCCATGCCGATGCGCAGGCGGCGCGCGGCCGACAGCCAGTTGCGTTCGAGCCGCTCACGTTCGGCGCGCGAGACACCGCGGGCGCGGGCCTCGAAGTAGGCCTGCTGGGCCTCGATTGCCGCGACCGTCTGGGCGTGGACGGGTGAATCGTTCCGGTCGATGTTCATGGTTTCGCCTCCAGAGCCGTGCCAATGGAATTACGCGCTTTCCCCTGCATCAGGGGACGGCGGGGCGTCTGATGCGCCCCTGCCGTTCTCGGCGAGGTAGCTGCGGATGAAGCGCCGCACCTCGCGTGACGCCGTCGTATCCAGGTCGCGGCAGAGGTCCACGAATTCGTCGCGAAGGTCCTTTTCGATGCGGATGACGAATTTCGCTTCTTCGTCTCTGTCCTTCTTCTTGCCCTTCTTGCCCATGCCCGGATGACTTTTTTGTATAGACGACGTGGGCACAGTATCTACACGCTGTGCCTACCGGACAAGTGAATGTTTCGTGAAGAATTTGTGCAGGAACCGTGAGGGTTTCGTGACGGATGCATGAAAACCCGCGCCGGCCCGCCCCCGGCGCCGACCCCTACAATGCCGGGATGCAAGCCCCGATCCTGCGCGTCGCCGTGCCCTCGCCGCTGCCTGCCGCCCTCGATTACCTCGCACCGCCCGGTCCGCTGCCGCCGCTGGTGCCGGGGCTGCGCGTGCGCGTGCCGCTGAAGAACGGCGAACGCATCGGCGTGCTGCTGGATACGGCCGGCGCCAGCGAACTCGCCTCGACGAAGCTCAAGCCGGCGCTGGCGATCCTCGACGACACGCCGCTGCTGCCGGCCGAACTGCTCGCGCTCGGTCACTGGGCGGCCGGCTATTACCACCATCCGCCCGGCGAAGTGTTCGCGACGCTGCTGCCGGCGGCGCTGCGCGATGGCCAGCCACCGCTGCGCCGCTGCGAGCCGGGCTTCCGGATCACCGAGGCCGGCCGGCTGGCGCTGCAGGAGCAGGCGACCGGCCGCTCGGCGCGCCGGCGCGCCGTGCTGGCGACGCTGAGTGTCGCCGACGGAGCACTGGCGCTGTCGGTGCTGCGCGAGCGGCACGCGCTCGACGGCGCCCTGCTGCGCACGCTGTGCGAGCGCGGCTGGGTCGAGCGCCTCGATGATCCGCAGTCCGACGCCCCCCGGCCGGCGGCTGCGGCGGTCACCGCTCCGGCGCTGCATGACGGGCAGGCCGCGGCGGTGGCCGCGATCGACGCCGCCGCCGGCAGGTATCGCTGCCTGCTGCTCGATGGCGTCACCGGCAGCGGCAAGACCGAGGTCTATCTCGGCGCGATCGCCGCGGTGCTGGCGCGCGGGTGCCAGGCGCTGGTGCTGGTGCCGGAGATCGCACTGACGCCGCAGCTGGTCGAGCGTTTCCGGGCGCGGCTGAGCGGGCGCATCGCGGTGCTGCACTCGGGGCTGGCCGGGGCCGAGCGGCTCAACGCCTGGCTGGATGCGCGCGACGGCCGCGCCGATGTGGTCATCGGCACGCGCTCGGCGGTGTTCGCACCGCTGGCGCGCCCGGGGCTGATCGTCGTCGACGAGGAGCACGACGCTTCGTACAAGCAGCACGAGGGCTTCCGCTATTCGGCGCGCGATCTGGCCGTCGTGCGCGCACACGCCGCCGGCGTGCCGCTGGTGCTCGGCTCGGCGACGCCGTCGCTGGAGAGCCTCGCCAACGTCGCCGCCGGCCGCTACACGCGCCTGGCGCTGACGCATCGCGCCGCGGCCGGCGCGGCGGCACCGCGCATGGAGCTGATCGATGTGCGCCGCGCCCCGCTCGACGAGGGGCTGTCGGCGCCGCTGCTCGCGCGCATGCGCGCGCAGCTCGATGCCGGCGCGCAGGTGCTGCTGTTCCTGAACCGCCGCGGCTGGGCGCCGGTGCTGTACTGCTGCGACTGCGGCTGGCTGGCCGAATGCTCACGCTGCGATGCGCGCTACACCGTGCACCGCGCCACGCGCCGGCTGATCTGCCACCACTGCGGAACCGAGCACCGGCTGCCGGCGCGCTGCCCGAAGTGCGGCGGCACGACGCTGACCGGGCTCGGGCTCGGCACCGAGCGCATCGAACAGGCGCTGGAGCGGCATTTCCCCGGCATCGGCATCGCGCGCATCGACCGCGACACGACGCGGCGCAAGGGCAGCCTCGAAGCGCAGCTCGACGCCGTGCGCAGCGGCGCGGCGCGGCTGCTGATCGGCACGCAGATGCTCGCCAAGGGCCATGACTTCCCGGACGTGGGCCTGGTCGGCATCGTCGATGCCGATCAGGGCCTGTTCGGGGCCGACTTCCGCTCGGCCGAGCGTCTGGCGCAGCTCGTCGTGCAGGTCGCCGGCCGTGCCGGTCGCGCCGGCCGGCCGGGCACGGTGGCGATCCAGACCCATCACCCCGAGCATCCGCTGTTCATGCGGCTGTTGCGCGGCGATTACGCGGCGATCGCCGCCGAACTGCTGGCCGAGCGCCGCGCCGCGCGGCTGCCGCCGTTCGGCCACCAGGCGCTGCTGCGCGCCGAGGCGACCGATGCCGAAGCGCCGGCGGCCTTCCTGACGGCGGTCGCGACGCTCGCCGAACCCTTGCTCGGCGACGGCCACGTGCAGGTCCACGGTCCGGTGCCGGCGCCGATGGAGCGCCGCGCCGGGCGCTATCGCGCGCAGCTGCTGTTCGAGGCCGGCGCGCGCGCGCCGCTGCACGCGCTGCTCGATGCGCTGGCCCCGATGCTCGGCCGGCTGCCGCAGGCACGGCTGGTGCGCTGGTCGCTCGATGTCGATCCGCAGGATCTGTATTGAACACGCCTGAACGCGCTTGAACGTGCCTGAACGCACCGCACGGCTTCAGACGCCGTAACGCTCGCGGTAGGCGCGGATCGCGGTTTCGTGCGCGGCGAAATCCGGGCGGCCGGCGACATAGTCGATCAGGTCGGCGAGCGTGACGATGCTGATGACCGGGATGCCGTAGTTCTGCTCGACCTCCTGGATCGCCGAACGCTCGCCGAGGCCGCGCTCCTGCCGATCCAGCGCGATGACCACGCCGGCCGGTTCGGCGCCGTGCGCGGCGATCAGCAGCAGCGATTCGCGGATCGCGGTGCCGGCGGTGATCACGTCATCGATGATCAGCACGCGCCCGGCGAGCGGTGCACCGACGGTCTGGCCGCCCTCGCCGTGATCCTTGGCTTCCTTGCGGTTGAAGCACCACGGAACGTCGCGGCCGTACTGCTCGATGAGCTGCACCGAGGTTGCCGCGGCCAGCGGGATGCCCTTGTAGGCCGGGCCGAACAGCAGGTCGTAGTCGATGCCGGCATCAGTGATCGCCTGCGCGTAGGCCCGGCCGAGCCGGGCCAGCGCGCCGCCGGTGTTGAACAGGCCGGCATTGAAGAAGTACGGGCTGATGCGGCCGGATTTCAGGGTGAATTCGCCGAAGCGCAGCACGCCGCGGCTGACGGCGAAATCGAGGAAGTCGCGCTGATAGGGCTGCATGGGGGGCGGATTCCGGCGGAAACGGGAAGGAGGACCGATTATGCCGGTGCGATGTGTCCCCGAGGGTTCGTTCCTGCCGTGCCGGCAGCCGTGGTTCTTGTGACAGCGCGGCTTACCTGGAGACCCGTCGTCCGGTCCGGGCCGCGGCCGTACGGGCTTCGGCAAAAGCACGGAAGGCAGGCGCAGTCGAGGAGCATGCAAATCAGGCATGTACGAAAGCGGTTGGAGTCAGCGGGCGGTGGCGGCGGGCACGAGCAAAAGTTCCCGCATGGATTGCAAAGAAAAGTTTCTGAAAGCCGGGCTTGACAAAGTTTCACCGAGGATGACGCCGCACGTCGCACCACTGTCCGGACCTTGCAGGCTGCCTGTCGCTGGCAGTCCGTCCGGTGGTGTGGGTGTGATCGATGCAGAACCGCGGCCATTGAACCCGGACGTCACCTTTCCAGCCTTTTCGCCCAAGGATCCCCGCACATGCGCCATCTGACCCGCTCCACCCTCGCCGCCGGCGCGCTGAAGCTCGGCGGCCTCGCCGCCTTCCAGGCCGAAGCCACGGTCGTCTACGTCGATCTCGTTCCCGACCTCGTCACCGCCAACAATGCGAGCATCGGTAATTTTCTCGACCTCAACGGCGACGGTGCGGATGATTTCGCCTTCGGGCATGACGCAACAACTACCGGCAGCGATGGCCAGACCGACGCGATCGCAGTTGTAGTCAGTGATCCGTCGTTCGTCCTGATCGCCAACGATGCCGGCTTTCCGAGCGCCACGCGTTTCGGCACCGGCAGCACCATCGACGCCGCCGCCTTTGCCGATGCGAACAAGGCCGGCGTCCTGGCCATCGATGAGTTCGATCTGAACGGTGGCGGAGTGCGCGCGCAGGCCGGCAACTGGTAAAACGGCGGCGCCGGTACGATCGGCTACGTCGGATTCGAGATGACCGGCCTGCCCGGTGACGTGGTCGGTACCGACT
>JAFEGB010000187.1 GCA_018240295.1 Pseudomonadota bacterium | reverse complement strand
ATCGAGAACTTCGATTTCCGCCGCGCCGAGGCGGCTGCCCATGCCCTCGCGCCACGACTCGGGCTGTCGGGCGTGATACCGGAAAGTTCCTGAAAAATCCCCCCAGAGAACCCGAGGGAACCCGAAATGATCCATGGACCGATCCTGATCGTCGACGATGAACCGCTGAACCTCGCCGTGATGCGCGAGGTGCTCGGCGGCCTGTACCGGCTCGCGTTTGCCCGCAGCGGCGAGGAAGCCCTGCGCGCCGCCGTGCGCCACCAGCCGCTGCTGATCCTGCTCGACGTGCGCATGCCGGACATAGACGGTTACGAGGTCTGCCGGCAGTTGAAGGCCGATGCGCAGACCGCCGCCATCCCGGTGATCTTCGTCAGCGGCTGCACCGACACGCTCGACGAGACCCGCGGCTTCGAGGCCGGTGCCGTCGACTACCTCGTCAAGCCCGTGTCACCACCGATCGTGCGTGCGCGCGTGCGGGCGCATCTGTCGCTGGTCAGCCTGGAACGGCTGGAGCGCAGCTACCACGATGCGATCTACATGCTCGGCGAGGCCGGCCATTACCGCGACAACGACACCGGCGTGCACATCTGGCGCATGGCGGCATATGCCGCGGCCTTGGGCGGCGCCTGCGGGCTCGACGCCGGGATCTGCCGGCGGCTCGAACTCGCCGCACCGATGCACGACACCGGCAAGCTCGGCATCCCGGACGCGATCCTGCGCAAGCCCGGCCCGCTCGACGCGGACGAATGGGTGATCATGCGCACCCACCCGCGCATCGGCCACGACATCCTCGCGCGCAGTCAGGCGCCGGTGTTCCAGATGGCCGCGCAGATCGCGCTGCGCCATCACGAGAAATGGGACGGCAGCGGCTACCCCGACGGTCTCTGCGGCACCGGCATCCCCGAGACCGCGCGTATCGTCGCGATCGCCGATGTCTTCGATGCGCTGACGATGAAGCGCCCGTACAAGGAAGCCTGGCCGGCCGAACGGGCGCTGGCGGAGCTGCACAAGGGCGCCGGCCGCCACTTCGAACCGCGGCTGGTGACGGCCTTTGCCGACATCCTGCCGCGCATCCTGGAGATCAAGGCGCAGTGGGACGAGCGCGAAGCCGCCGGTCACGCGACCGACCTGCCGACGCTGCCCGCGGACTACGCGCCGGCCCCGCCCGGTAACGCTGCCGATGCGCACGCCGCAGGCAGCGACGCACGCCCGGCCTGAGCAGGCCGCAACAGCCTCGGGACGGAGAGCGAACGGGAGGGAGCGGGCGCGCGTTTCAGTGGGTCGGCGGCCGGTGCGGGCAGTCGGGGTTCGTGCAGTTGCCGTACAGGATCAGCGAGTGCTCGGCGAGCCGGAAGCCGTGCTGCGCGGCGATCTCGCGCTGGCGCGTCTCGATGACCTCATCGACGAACTCCTCGATGCGGCCGCACTGCAGGCACAGGATGTGATCGTGGTGCTCGCCCTGATTCAGCTCGAACACCGACTGGCCGCCCTCGAAGTGATGGCGCTTGACCAGGCCGGCGGTCTCGAACTGCGTCAGCACGCGGTAGACGGTCGCCAGACCGACTTCCTCGCCGCTCGCGATCAGGGACTTGTAGATGTCTTCGGCGCTCAGGTGCTGCGCGCCGCCGTGTTCCTGCAGGATCGCGAGGATCTTCATGCGCGGCAGCGTGACCTTCAGGCCCACCTGCTTCAGTTCTTTCGAGCCCAAGGGCCGGTTCTCCTCGCGCGCCGTCAGCCGGACCGGCGGAATCGGTTATGATGCCCGAGTCTAAGTCACCGTGCCCGCCGCCTCAAATGCCCCGGATTCCCGCCTGCCTCGGCCTCGCCGCACTGCTCGTCTGCGGCAGCGGCTGCTCGTATTTCTCGGATTTCTCGATGCCGCTGCCCTCGTTCTACAAGACCAAGGTCCGGCAGGGGAATTACCTCGACGAGGCGACACTCGGCACGATCACGCCCGGCATGAGCAAGCGCGAGGTGCAGCAGCGCCTCGGCACGCCGCTGGTCACCGATCCGTTCCACCAGAACCGCTGGGACTACGTCTACAGCTACCGTCCCGGCACCTACGACGACGGCGAGCCCGAGCAGCGGCGCGTGACGCTGTACTTCGAGCGCGACGTGCTGAGCCGCGTCGAATACCCGCCGCAGGGCTGAGCCGGGCTTGCGGCCGGACGCTCAGTCGCCGGCCGCGTCCTCACGCCGCTGCTTCTTCAGCCGGCCCTCGGCAGCGCGCTGCTTGCGGACTTCCTTGGGGTCGGCGACGAGTTTGCGGTAGATCTCGACCCGGTCGCCCGGCTGCAGCGGCTGGCTGCGCGTGACGGCCTTGCCGAACACGCCGACCTCGGCCGCGGCCAGGTCGAGTTCCGGAAAACGCTCCTGCAGCGGCCCGCTCGCCGCCGCCAGCGCCTCGGCGACGCTGGCCCCGTGCGGCAGCTCGAGCGCCAGAATCAGTTGCTGGTCCGGCCGCGCGTAGGCGACCTCCACGTTCATCTTTTCATCCCCGGCCATAGATCTGTACCGCCCGCTTGCAGAAGGAATCGACCAGCGTGTTCGCGATCTGGTTGAAGATCGGCCCGATCGCGAGCCGCAGCAAGGTGCTGGAGAACTCGAACTCGAGATCCAGCGACACCCGACATGCATCCTCCCCCAGCCCCTCGAAGCGCCAGTAGCCTTCCAGATGCCGGAACGGCCCGTCGATCAGGCGCATCTCGATCATCTTGTTGGCCTGCAGGCGATTGCAGGTCGAGAACGACTTGTTGACCGCGCCCTTGGCCATCTCGATGCTCGCGCGCAGTTCGTCGCCGTTGCGCGCAAGGATGCGTGTCGAGCGGCACCACGGCAGGAACTGCGGATAAGCCTCGATGTCCGCGACGAGCGCGTACATGCGCGCCGCCGAATAGGCGACCAGCGCGCTCTTCTTGATCGTCGCCACCCGGGGGCTCCCTGATGTGTTCTCGTGAATGTCCACCGGTCCGGTGCCGGCGCGGCGCGCATTCTCTGGCAATTGCCGCGCCCGCTCAACCGCGCCGCCGGTCCGCAGCCAGCGCGGCGCCGGGTACAATCCGCCGATGAGCAAGAAATCCAAGAACGCCCCGCCATCGACCATCGCCCAGAACAAGAAGGCCTTCCATGACTTCTTCATCGAGGAACGCCTGGAGGCCGGCCTCGCCCTCGAGGGCTGGGAAGCCAAGGCGCTGCGCGCCGGCAAGGTGCAGCTGAAGGAGAGCTACGTGCTGCTGAAGGACGGCGAGAGCTGGCTGTTCGGCTGCCACATCTCGCCGCTGCTGTCGGCCTCGACGCACGTGCACCCGGACGCCACGCGCACGCGCAAGCTGCTGCTGCACCGCGAGCAGATCCTGCAGCTCGTCATCGCTGTCGAGCGGCGCGGCTACACGCTGATCCCGCTGTCGCTGTACTGGAAGAAGGGTCGCGCCAAGCTGGAGATCGGCGTCGCGCGCGGCAAGAAGGACTACGACAAGCGCGCCACCGAAAAGGAACGCGACTGGGAGCGCGAGAAGGGCCGGCTGCTGCGCCACCAGTGAGCGGGCGACGGCGCGCTGCGCAAGGCATGCGGCGCCGCTTCAGCCCTCGGCGATCAGGTTCAGCGCCTTGATCGCCTCCTGCTCGTACTCGCGCACCAGCT
>JAFEGB010000186.1 GCA_018240295.1 Pseudomonadota bacterium | reverse complement strand
GGATCGGGTTGGCGTCGCCGAGCGCAGCGCAGCGGTCGATGACCTCCTGCGCGCGGCGCTGGATCTCGGGGTTGCCGCGCTGCACCGAGGCAAAGTCGAGGTCCTCGCTCGAAGCGCCGGTCGCCATCGACGAGGCCGCGCCGCCGCCGAGTCCGATCAGCATTGCCGGGCCGCCGAGCACGACGATGGCAGCTCCGGCCGGCACGCCGGCCTTGTCGATCAGCGCCTCGCGGATCGAGCCGTAGCCGCCGGCGATCATGATCGGCTTGTGATAGCCGCGCCGCTCGCCATCCGGGCCGTCGAGCTCGAAGCTGCGGAAGTAGCCGCAGAGGTTCGGGCGGCCGAATTCATTATTGAAGGCCGCCGCGCCGATCGGGCCTTCGAGCATGATCTCCAGCGCCGAGGCGATGCGCCCGGGCTTCGCCGGCGTGCCTTCCCAGGGCTGCGGCGCATCGGGCAGGTGCAGGTTCGACACCGAGAAGCCGCAGAGGCCGGCCTTCGGCTTCGAGCCGCGCCCGGTCGCGCCCTCGTCGCGGATCTCGCCGCCTGAGCCGGTCGCCGCCCCCGGGAACGGCGAGATCGCGGTCGGGTGGTTGTGCGTCTCGACCTTCATCAGGATGTGCAGCGGCTCGGCCGAGGTGCGGTACTCGGCCGTCTGCGCATCGGGGAAGAAGCGCTGCGCCGGGTGGCCGTCGATGACCGCGGCGTTGTCGTGATAGGCCGAGCGCACGCCCGCCGGCGCGACGCGATAGGTGTTCTTGATCATGCCGAACAGCGACACCGGCTGCGTCTCGCCGTCGATGATCCAGTCGGCGTTGAAGATCTTGTGCCGGCAGTGCTCGGAGTTGGCCTGCGCGAACATCATCAGCTCGACATCGTTCGGATTGCGCCCGAGCTGCGTGAAGTTCGTGACCAGGTAGTCGATCTCGTCTGCGGACAGCGCGAGGCCGAGCGAACGGTTGGCCGCGACCAGCGCCTCGCGACCGCCGCCGAGCACGTCGACGCTCGCCAGCGGCCGCGGTTCGGCCTGCGTGAACAGCACGGCCGGATCGTCGTCGTCGGCGAGCACGGCCTCGACCATGCGATCGTGCACGAGCGGCGCCAGCAGCGGACGATCGGCCGCGCCGGCGCCGTCGAACCACCAGGCGATGCCGCGCTCGACGCGGCGCACTTCATCGAGCCCGCAGGCGTGCGCGATGTCGGTGGCCTTCGACGACCACGGCGAGATCGTGCCCGGCCGCGGCACGACCAAGAGCAGCGGCGGCGTCGTCCCGGTGCGGGCTTCGAGCGCCGGACCGTATTCGAGCAGCTGCGTCATCACCGCCGTGCCGGCCTCATCGAGGCGGCCGTCGACGAAATGCACGTATTCGGCGTAGACGCCGCGCACCGCGGGCACGCGCGCCTGCACGGCCGCGAGCAGCTTGTCGCGGCGGAAGGCGGAAAGGGCGGGGGAACCACGGAAGCGCAGCATGGGCGATCGGCCTCTCGGCAAACGGCGGGGGGCGGGGCGGAAAAGGCGCGGAATTGTACCGGATGCGCCGCAGCACGGCGGTCCGCCCGGCGGGCACGCGCGCGCTGCCGTGCGCGGATTCATGCGAAAGTCACGCGCCCGGGGTCCCAACCCGTCGATCGCGTCCGACCGAGACCTGCGCCATGACCGTCGCCATCCGCGCCCTGAGCTTCGACCTCGACGACACGCTGTGGAACATCTGGCCGTGCATCGAGCGCGCCGAGGCGAAGCTGCACGACTGGCTGCTCGCCGGCTATCCGCGCATCGCCGCGCAGTTCGATGCGCTGGCGCTGCGCCGGCTCTGCAGCGACGAGGCCACCCGCGACCCGGCCATCGCCCACGACCGCAGCCTGATCCGCCGCCGCGGCCTGACGCGCGCCGCCGAACTCGCCGGTTACGCCGAATTCGCGCTCGACGAGGCGTTCGAGGTGTTCTTCGCGGCGCGCAACCAGGTCGAGTTCTTCGCCGATGCGCTGCCGGTGCTCGAACGCCTGGCCGCGCGCTACCCGGTCGTCGCGCTCAGCAACGGCAACGCCGATCTCGATCGCATCGGCATCGCACACCTGTTCGCGTTCCACCTGTCGGCGGCGATCGTCGGCACGCAGAAGCCGCATCCGGCGATGTTCGAGCAGGCCGTCGCACGCCTCGGCCTGCCGCCGGCGGCGATCCTGCACGTCGGCGACGACCCGGAGCACGATGTCGAAGGCGCGCGCGCGGCCGGCCTGCGCGCGGTCTGGGTGCGGCGCGACGGGCGCGACTGGCCGCACGGACTCGCGCCGCCGGAGTTCGTGATTCACGACCTGCACGAACTCGAAGCCCTGCTCGCGACATGGCCGGGCTGAGCGGGCCGCTCGGGCAACTGCTGGCGACGCTGCCGCAGACCGGGCGCGTCGACTGGATCGGCCTGCGCCCGGCGCCGCGTGCGCCGATGCAGGAGGTCGATGCGGTGCTCGCCGAGGCCGGCCGCGGCCTGGCCGGCGACCGCTGGGCCGGCCGGCCCGACGGCGCACGCCAGCTCACGCTGCTGCAGGCCGAGCACCTGCCGGTGATCGCCGGCTGTGCCGGACTGGCCGCGGTCGAGCCGGCACGGCTGCGGCGCAATCTCGTGATTTCCGGCCTGAACCTGCTGGCGCTGAAGGGCCGGCGCTTCCGCCTCGGCGAGGCGCTCTGCGAGTACAGCGGCCTGTGCCAGCCCTGCTCGCGCATGGAAGCCGCCCTCGGACCGGGCGGCTGGAACGCCATGCGCGGCCACGGCGGCATCACCGCGCGCGTGCTCGAAAGTGGCTGGGTTCGCATCGGCGATGCGCTCGCGGTCGAACACCTGCCGTGATTTGCTCCGGAGACAGCGCTGCTTGCCGTGACTCGCGCCGCGCCCGGCCATGCTCGGGGCTCCGCCCAGACCTGGCCCTTGCCCCACGGAGTCCTGCATGTCCGCGACTCGCCCCGCCCGACACCCCGCCCGCCGTCTCGCCGCTGCCCTGCTCGGCGCAACGCTCGCCCTCGCCCCGTTCACGCAGGCTTCGGCGCTGCTGTGGAACTGGAGCTATTCCGGCACCGGCATCACCGCCGGCGGCACGTTCACGACCGACGACACCCCGGACGGCAGCGGCCATTACCTGATCAGCGCCATCACCGGCAGCCGCAACGGCATCGCCATCACCGGCCTGATGCCGGCCGGCACACCGATTCCCGGCAACGAGCCGTTCAACATCGACAATCTCGTATCGTCCGGCAGTGAGCAATTGACTGGCGACGGCTTCGGCTACCAGCTCGCCGACGGCAATTACGTCAGCCCGTTCTTCGCCAGCTTCCTGTCACCGCCCGGCTATCTGGAGGTGTACTCGGCGGCCCCGTTCACGCCCGGCTTCACGAACTTCGGCCCCGAGGACAGCGAACTGCTGATCAGCTTCTCGGCGGTGCCGGTGCCGGAGCCGGCGGGGCTGGCGCTGCTGCTGGCCGGCGGACTTGGCCTCGGCGCGATGCGGCGTCGGGACTGAGCCGCAGCGCGTGCCCGCTCAGGCCATCGCCGTCGCCCGCCGGTCTCCGGACCGGATACGCTGATGCCGACCTTGCAGCCGGACCTCCGCAGGCCGGCGCCGGGCCGCCGGCAGCGGCGGCCTGAGGACCGGGTTGCGCAGGACCGATGAGCCGCTGGTGCATGCGATGACAAGACTGTCCTGCCTGTTTCTGAGCCTCCTGCTCCTCAGCGGCTGCGCCGGTTTCCGGGGTGGCTGGGAGAGCATCGCTTATGTCGGCGACACCCCGCCCGTCCTCTCCGGCGATCGCCCGAGCCGGACCCCGCCGGAATTCGAGCTGCCCGGGCTGAAGTTCAGTGTCGACATCGACAACCGGCTGCGCACGCATGATTACCAGGTGATGCTGTTCTTCGTGCCGGTTTCGATCGATCCGCGCAACGTGTACACGAAGAACGTCACCGCCGGCAGGACGCGCGTGTTCGTGACCGTCGTGCCGCTGAAGCCGGGTTTCGTGTTCCGGCCGGAGCAGGCGATCCTGCAGTTTGCCGGGCAGCGACATGCCGGCGTGGCCGGATACGAGTTCGGTCGCCGGGATGCGCAGGGCCGGTGGATCGAACAGGGCAGCGACTGGCAGCACTGGCCGCTGCCGGCCGCATACGCATTGTCCGAGCCCGGGCGGCGCTATCGGCTGTCGATCGACTTCGCCGTGCCGGTGCCCTCGCCGGAATCCTCCGACATCCTGCTGGATCTGTCCGGTGCGCTGAAATCCGACAGCCAGCCACCGCTGCCGCCGATCCGCTTCATGCCGCTGCGCTGGGATGAGGGGTATACGTGACGGGGCGGTTCTGTCTGAAGCCGGCATTTCCGGCGCCCGCCATCTTCCGCGGCCGGATGCCCTGATTTACGGCTTCGTGAATCGCACCGCTTTCCCCAGTGCCCCGCCCGGCACCCGTGCCGTTGCGGCATCGGGCACCCGGCGGCCGGTGGAGTTGGCCGGAGTTTCAGATTTCAATGACGCGAACATCCTTGTCCCACTGCTTCAGCTCGCACCATTGCTCCGCAAACGTGATGACTTCCTGCAGGCTCTCCTGCGGGTGGGACGTGGTGTTGCAGTAGACGCTGCTTTCGACGCACAGCCAGTCGATTGCTTCCTCCCAGGCTTCGCAGTCAACGCCCACGACGGCAAACAAATCCGGCAGCGGCACGAGCGCATTTTTGAGCGCGACATCGTGATCCTGCGAGTAGGGGACGGTGGAGTGAAGCACTACGCATTTTGCCATGCTGATACCTGATGCCTGAATCAGGCCGGGTTGAGAAACGGTTCCGGCTGGAATTGCGAATGAATGGTCAGGGTCCGGCTCACAGTTCCGTGAACCGCACCGCTTCCCCGGGCGCCACGCCCAGCGCCTCGGCCGTTTCGGCATCGAGCACCACGCGCCCGTCATCGAGCGCGAGCAGCGGGGCGGCGCAGGCGCGGTAATCGGCGAGGCGGGTGGTGCCGATCATCTGCCGGGCGCCGGGCGGCACGCGGTCGACGACCCAGGCGATCTCGGCGAGGCGCGACTTGCGCACGCCGCGGATCTCGCTGCGCGGGCAGTGCAGCGTCGGGCCGGCGTCGAAGACATCGACGCAGCCTTCGAAGCGGAAGCCTTCGCGCAGCAGTAGTTCGTAGGCCGGGCGCGTCGCCGGGTGCGGCTGGCCGATCACCGCCTGCGCGTCGGATGGCAGCAGGCGGATGTAGATCGGGAACTTCGGCATCAGGTCGGCGATGAACTGGTACTTGCCGAGCGAGGACAGCCGGTCGGCCTTGATGAACTCCATGTCGAAGAAGTGCCGGCCGAGCCCGTCCCAGAACGGCGAGGCGCCGTCCTCGGCATGCACGCCGCGCATCTCGGCCATGACCAGATCGGCGAAACGCTCGCCGAACTGCGCGAGGAACAGGAAGCGGCTGCGCGACAGGAACTTGCCGTTCTGGTTGCCGCGCGCGTCGGGGCGCAGGAACAGGCTCGCGACCTCGGCGGCGCCGCGGTACTCGTTGACCATCATCAGCGTGTCGACTTCCTCGAAGTGATCCAGCTCCATCGAGGAATGCGCGAAGCGCACGATCTTGTACGAGTAGAACGGCCGGTGCAGGCCGACCGCGGCGAACAGCGCGCAGGTGCCGACGATGCGCCCGCTGGCGCGGTCCTCGGCGACGAACAGGTAGGTCTCGTCGCCGGGGGACTCGACCTCGCGCGCGAAGCTCGCGACCGAGCTTTCGATCTTGTGCTCGATGCGCTCCATCTCGGTCGGCAGGCTGGTCATGCCGGCGCCGGCGGCGATGCTCAGTTCGAGGAAGGCGCCGGCATCCTCCGGACGGATCGGGCGGATCAGCAGCATCGCGTCTCCCGGGCGAACAGGGTGCGGTCGAGCTCGCCGGCGGCCAGGCGCACGAGCAGCCGCGTCGCAAGACGGGCGCGTTCGGCGAGGCTGTCGACGATCAGAAATTCGTCCGGCGAATGGATGGCGCCGCCGCGCACGCCGAGCGTGTCGACGTTGGCGAGTCCGGCGGCGGCGAGGTTGTTGCCGTCACAGACACCGCCGGTATCGCGCGTGCCGAGTGTGAGCCCGAGCTGTGCGCCGGTGCCGGCGACGAAGTCGTGCAGCGCGCGCTGGCGGGCATCGAGCGGTTTCGGCGGGCGCGTGAAGCCGCCGGCGAGTTCGGCCGTGCAGCCGTGGCGCTCGTGGATGGCGGCGCAGAGCTGCTGCACGGCCGCGAGCAGGCCGGCCTGCTGCGCCGGTTCGGCGAGGCGGACGTTGAAGCGCACGACGGCGAGATCGGGCACGACGTTGACGGCACCGCCGCCGTCGATCTTTGCCGGGTTGACGCTGATGCCCTGCGCCGGAGCGGCGAGCGCGGTGAGGCCGAGCACGCAGTCGGCGGCGGCGACGATGGCGTTGCGCCCGTCCTGCGGGTTGCGCCCGGCGTGCGCGGCGCGCCCGCGCAGCGTGACCGTGAAGTTGCCGCTGCCCTTGCGCGCGCCGGCGAGCGTGCCGTCGGGCAGCGCCGAGGGTTCGAACACCAGGCCGACATCGTGGCGGGCGGCCTCGGCGGCGAGCAGCGGCGCCGAGCCGGGCGAGCCGATCTCCTCGTCGGGGTTGAGCAGCACGGTCCAGCCGAGCGCCGCCTTCAGCGCCGCCGGCCCGGACTCGAAGGCTTCGAGGGCGGCCAGCATCACCGCCAGTCCGCCCTTCAGATCGGCGACGCCGGGGCCGTTCAGCGTGCCGTCGGCGTTCCAGCGCGGCTGCTGGAAGGCATCGGCGGCACCGTAGACGGTGTCGTAGTGGCCGACCAGCAGCACCTGCCAGCGCGCCTCGGGGCGCACGCGCAGGCGCAGCGCCTGACCGAGCGGGCGTTCGCGCAGCACGCCATCGGCGCCGATGATCTGCTGCGGCGCGAGCCTCAGCCGCTCGACCGGCGCCAGCCGGCCGAAGGCTCCGGTGAGCACCTCGGCCATGCGCGCCAGGCCTTCGAGGTGCTGGCTGCCGGAGTTGATCGCCGACCAGGCCAGCACCTGCGCGAGCATCTGCGGCTGCGCGGCGGCGGCAAGGTCGGCCAGCAGAGCTCCGGCGTCAGCGTCAGGCATCGGGGCTCAGCTCTGCGCCGGGGCCGGCAGGCGTGCGAAGGTCGTCGACAGCCGCGCGAGCGCGCTGTCGAGTTCCTCATCGGTCAGCGTCAGCGGCGGCACGAAGCGCAGCACGTCCGGGCCGGCCTGCAGGATCAGCACGCCGTCCTCGCGCGCGAACTCGGTGATGTCGGTGGCCTTGCCCTGCCAGCGGCTGTTCAGCACCGCACCGATCATCAGGCCGCGGCCGCGGATCTCGCGGAACAGGTCGTGGCGCATGCCGAGTTCGTGCAGGCCGGCGCGCAGGCGCTCGGCCTGGCGCTGCACGCCGGCGAGGAAGCCGGCGTCGCTGACGCGCGCGAGCACCGCCCGCGCCACCGCGCAGGCGAGCGGGTTGCCGCCGAAGGTCGAACCGTGCGTGCCGAAGCCGAGGACTTCCTCGACCTTCGGCGCCGCCAGCAGCGCGCCGATCGGCATGCCGCCGCCGAGCGCCTTTGCGAGCGTCAGCGCATCGGGGCGCACGCCGTCCCACTCGTGGCCGAACAGCTTGCCGGTGCGGCCGATGCCGCACTGCACCTCGTCGAAGATCAGCAGCGCGCCGACCTTGTCGCAGGCCGCGCGCAGCGCCGCGAGGAAGCCCGGCGCGGCCGGCAGCACGCCGCCTTCGCCCTGCACCGGCTCGACCAGCACCGCGCAGGTGTGGGCGTCGATCAGCTGCGTGGCGCCGGTCACGTCGTTGAACGGCCCGTAGACGAAGCCGCCGGGCAGCGGTTCGAAGCCTTCCTGGTACTTCGGCTGTGCGGTGGCGGTGACGGTCGCCAGCGTGCGGCCGTGGAAGGAGCCGTGGAAGGTCAGGATCCGGCGCTGCGACGGTGCCAGATGCTGCGTCGCGTAGCGGCGCGCGAGCTTGATCGCCGCTTCATTGGCCTCGGCGCCGGAGTTGCAGAAGAACACCCGGCTCGCGAAGCCCGAGGCCGTGACCAGTTCCGCGGCGAGGCGGATCGCCGGCTCGGTGAAGTAGACGTTGCTGGTGTGCCAGAGCTTCTTCGCCTGCGCTTCGAGCGCGGCGAGCAGCGCCGGGTCCTGATGACCAAGGCAGTTGACGGCGATGCCGCCGCCGAGGTCGAGGTATTCGTTGCCGTCGAGGTCCCACAGGCGCGCGCCCTGGCCGCGGTCGAGGATCATGTCGCGCGGTTTGTAGTTCGGGATGAAGAACTGCCGGCCGGTATCGACCAGCGCGCGGCTTTCGGGGGACAGCGGTTGCAGCATGACGGAGCACTCCTCGGGTTACGCCGGGCCGGTGACGGGTGGCCCGCTGCCTAGCGTATAGCGATGCGCCGCCGCACGCGCGCCCCGCGTGATGCGCCGCGGCAAACGCCGTGCACGAGCTGCACACGCCCACGAAAAAGGCCCCGGGATCACCGGGGCCTCTGGCCGGGGGCCGGGCGCGGCGATCAGCGCCGGCGCGCGCGCAGCCGTCCGAGCCCGAGGGCACCGATCGCCAGCAGGCCGAGGCTGGCCGGTTCCGGGATCTGCGTCAGGAAGCCGCGGATCTCGCCCAGTCCCACGGCCGTGGTGTGGATGTTCAGGTAGGCGCTGCCGGAGGCGAGCGCGGCGGCAAACGCCGCTTCGGCATTGGCGAGGCCGCCCTGCGCGGTCACGAAGGCAGGGTTGAAGGTCGAGGCCACCGTCATGTCGAAGAGGTGGTCGTAGCTGCCCGAGCTGACGCCGGTCACGAAGCCCGGAAACGCCGGGGTCGTCGTCATCACGCCGGCCGTGCCGGTACCGGGCGAGGCGGTCGGGCCGTGGATGTGGGCGGCGGTGGTGGTGCCGGTCAGGCCGCTGAAGTCGAAGTGGATCGCGTACGTATGCGCATCGGTATCGATGACCACGTGCGCGCTGCCGGTGCCGGCCGAGGCATTCGGCGGTGCTTCGGCGGCACCGCTCAGCGTCGCGACGTAGTTGATCGGGATGGCCTGCGCACCATGGGCGACGGCGGCGAAGGCGAGGGCGGATAACAGGCGGGGAAGGCGGGGCATGGGCAAGGCACTCCCTGATGGCTTTTGTTGACTGGGTTCCACGGGCATGTGCCGGCAGGGTGTGATCCGGCACAGCGCCAGCGTAGTCGCCGGCAGTCGCAGCGGAAGCAGGGCAGCCGGGGCGGCCGGCTTACGATTCGGACAGGGGATTGCGTACCGCGGCCAGCACCGGACGCACGCTGCCGGCGCCCTCCGGCGGCGGTGTCTCGGCAGGCGGGGCTTCCACCGGCACCGACTTCAGCACCGGCGTATCCGGGATCGCCATGCTCCAGCGGTTGCGACCGCCGCGCTTGCTGCGCGCCATCGCTGCATCGGCCAGTGCCACCAGCGTGCCGACCTGATCGCCGTGCTCCGGAAACTGGCTGGCGCCGATGCTGACGCCGATGCGCACGCGCTGGGCGTCGATCGCGATCGGTTCGGACAGCGCGGTGAGGATCTTCTCGGTGATGCGCGCGACCGAGGGGGCGTCGCGCACCGTGCGCAGGATCACCGTGAACTCGTCCCCGCCCATGCGCGCGACCGTGTCGGAATCGCGGACGCTGGCCGAGAGCCTGAGCGCCACCTGCATCAGCAGCGTGTCGCCGGCAGGGTGGCCGAGGCTGTCGTTGATCTCCTTGAAACCGTCGAGGTCGAGGTACAGCAGCGCCAGCCGGGTGCCGTCGCGGCGGGCGGCGGCGACCGCGCGCTCCAGCCGGTCGAAGAACAGCATGCGGTTCGGCAGCCCGGTCAGCGCGTCGTGGTGGGCGAGGAAATCGAGCCGGGCACGCAGCTTGCGCTGCTCGGTCATGTCGCTGACGACGCCGTAGATCGCAGTCGCGGTCCCGCTCTCGTCGCGCAGCACACCGAGGCGTGTATCGGTCCAGAGCGTCGTGCCGTCGGCGCAGCGCAGTTCGAGTTCGAAGCGGACTTCCGGAATCGACGCATCGCCGGCCTGACGGCTCAGCCGGGCGTGTTCGGCGCTCAGCAGCGCAGCCGATTCGAGCGTGCAGAGTTCCTCCGGCGGCCGGTTCTGCATGCTCGATGGCGCGAACTGGCACAGCCGTTCGAGGGCCGGGCTCAGGTACGTGAACTGCGGCGTACCGAGCGACATCGTCCAGATCAGCTCGCTGCCGTGCGCGGCCAGCAGCCGGTAACGGCGTTCGGCCTCGCGCTGCTCGCTGACGGCGCGCTGCAGCCCGCGCTCGGCACGGTCGAGCTGGCGCTGCATGCGCTGCTGCACGAACAGCGCCGCCAGACCGGTGATCGCCATGACCGAGACCAGCAGCCAGAAGATCGAGGCATCGATGCCGACCACATCGGCCGCCGCCACCGGCGACAGGGTGGCGAGCAGCAGTGTCGCGCAGCTGCGGACCCGGAATCGGCGGACGGAGCAGGCTTCCCTGGCGGCAACGGACATCGGGCGGCGGCCTCGGCGAACACGGTGGTCTGGACCCCGTGGCGGACCGGCACGGGACGGGTGTCGCTACCATGCCAGAAGCGTACGAACATCCGCAGCCGGTAACGGGAAATTTCGCATGAGCGGCCGGCCGGCGCGCCGAGGGCTGCAGACCTCAGGCGCTCTGCCCGTCCGGCGGACCCTTCAGCTCGACGACGTTGCCTTCCGGGTCGTGCACGTAGATCGACGGCCCCATGCCTTCGGCGCCATAGCGGCGTTCGGTCGGGCCGGGTGCGAGGCCGTGGGCGGCCAGATGCGCGCGGATCGCGGCCTCGTCCCAGGGCTCGATGCGCACGCAGAAGTGATCGAGGTTCGGGCCGTCGCGGTCCGGCACGTGCCCGCCCTGACGGCCGAGTTCGCTGTCGAATGGCACCAGATCGATGATGGAGGCACCAGCGCGCAGCTGGATCAGGCCGATGTCGAGCCGCCGCTCCAGCGGACAGCCGAGTACGGTTTCGTAGAAGTGCTGCATGCGTGCCGGATCGCGCACGCGCAGCACGACGTGATCGAGTTCACGGATGCGGATGGGCTGATGCATCGTGCGGCTCCCGTTCCTCAGTCAGTACCGGGGCCGAGCATCTGCTCGGGGCGCACCCATTCGTCGAACTGTTCGGCGCTGACGAAGCCGAGTGCCAGCGCGGCCTCCTTCAGTGTCAGGCCCTCGGTGTGCGCCTTGCGCGCGATCGCGGCGGCGCGGTCGTAGCCGATGTGGCGGTTCAGCGCCGTCACCAGCATCAGCGAACGGTCGAGCAGCTCGCGGATGCGCGGCAGGTTCGGTTCGATGCCGAGCGCGCAGTGGCGGCGGAAGCTGTCCATGCCGTCGGCGAGCAGCCGCGTGCTCTGCAGGAAGGCATGGATGATCAGCGGCTTGTAGACGTTCAGCTCGAAGTTGCCCTGCGAGCCGGCGAAGCCGATCGCCACGTCGTTGCCGAACACCTGCGCGCAGGCCATCGTCAGCGCCTCGCACTGCGTCGGGTTGACCTTGCCGGGCATGATCGAGCTGCCCGGCTCGTTCTCCGGGATCGTGAGCTCGCCGAGGCCCGAGCGCGGCCCCGAGGCGAGCCAGCGCACGTCGTTGGCGATCTTGACCAGCGCCGCGGCCAGCGACTTCAGCACGCCGTGCGCGTGCACCAGCGCATCGTGCGCGGCCAGCGCCTCGAAGCGGTTCGGTGCCGGCACGAAGGGCAGGCCGGTGCTGCGCGCCAGTTCCGCGATCGCGCGTTCGGCGAACTGCGGATGGGCGTTGAGGCCGGTGCCGACCGCGGTGCCGCCGAGCGCGAGTTCGCAGAGGTGCGGCAGGGCATCGGTCAGATGGCGTTCGGCGTGCGCAAGCTGCGCGACCCAGCCCGACATCTCCTGCCCGAGCGTCAGCGGCGTGGCGTCCTGCAGGTGCGTGCGGCCGATCTTGATGACGCCGGCGCAGGCGACGGCCTTGTCGGCGAGCGTCTCGCGCAGCGTCGCCAGCGCCGGCAGCACCTGCCGGTGCACGGCCTCGACCGCAGCGAGGTGCATCGCGCTCGGGAAGGCGTCGTTCGAGGACTGGCCGGCGTTGACCGCATCGTTCGGGTGCACCTTGCGGCCCTGGCCGCGCGGGCCGCCGAGCAGCTCGCTGGCGCGGTTGGCGATCACCTCGTTGAGGTTCATGTTGGTCTGCGTGCCGGAGCCGGTCTGCCAGACCGCGAGCGGAAATTCATCGGCATGGCCGCCGTCGATGATCTCGCCGGCCGCCTGCACGATCGCCTGCGCGACGGGCTCCGGGAGCACGCCGAGCCCGGCGTTGGCGAGCGCGGCGGCGCGCTTGAGGCGCGCCAGCGCCCGGATCAGCTCCGGCGGCATCTTCTCGGTCGAGATGCGGAAGTGCTCCAGCGAGCGCTGCGTCTGCGCGCCCCAGAGCCGTTCGTCGGGGACTTCCACGTCGCCGAGGCTGTCGTGTTCGATGCGCATGTTCATCGGGATCACTCCGGGGAAGCAGCCGTCCGGCCTCTGCTCGTGACCGCCCTCAGTCGTCGAGCAACTGGCGCAGCACCCAGGGCAGGATGCCGCCGTGGCGGAAGCAGGTGAGTTCGATCGGCGTGTCGATGCGACAGAGCACCGGCACCTGGCGCACGCTGCCATCGGGGCTGCGGATCGTCAGTTCCAGCGTCTGCTGCGGCTTGAGGCTCGCGAGCGGCGGCAGGTCGAAGCGGTCGTCCGGGCCGAGGTTCAGCGTGTGGGCGCTGTCCTCGTCGCTGAACTGCAGCGGCAGCACGCCCATGCCGACCAGGTTCGAGCGGTGGATGCGCTCGTAACTCCTCGCGACCACCGCACGCACGCCGAGCAGCAGCGTGCCCTTGGCCGCCCAGTCGCGGCTCGAACCGGTGCCGTATTCCTCGCCGGCGAACACCAGCGTCGGCACGCCGCGCCGGCCGTATTCCATCGCCGCGTCGTAGACCGTCACCCGCTCGCCGTCGAGCAGCGTCCAGCCGCCCTCGACCGGCTTGCCGTCCGCACCGGGGGCCAGCATCCGGTTGCGGATGCGCACGTTCGCGAAGGTGCCGCGGATCATGACCTCGTGGTTGCCGCGCCGGGAGCCGTAGCTGTTGAACTCGGCCGGCGGCACGCCGAGCGACTGCAGGTAGCGCCCGGCCGGCGAGTCGGCGCGGAAGCTCCCGGCCGGCGAGATGTGGTCGGTGGTCACCGAGTCGCCGAGGATCAGCAGCGCGCGCGCATCGCGGATGTCGGCCGGCGGCGAGGGCTCGCGCGTGAAGCCGTCGAAGAACGGCGGCCGGGCGATGTAGGCCGAGTCCGGCCAGTGGTAGCGCGCGCCGTTCGGCACCGGGATGTCCTGCCACAGCGGCCCGCCGTCGATCGCGCCGTAGCGGCGGCGGTAGCTGTCCGGGTCGCTGGCGTGCGCGAGCGTGTCGGCGATCTCGGCGCGCGTCGGCCAGAGTTCGCGCAGGAACACCGGCCGGCCGTCGGCATCGTGGCCGAGCGGCTCGTGCGCGAGGTCGATGTCGATGCGCCCGGCCAGCGCATACGCGACCACCAGCGGCGGCGAGCCCAGGAAGTTGGCGCGGATGCGCGGGTGGATGCGCGCCTCGAAGTTGCGGTTGCCGGAGAGCACCGCTGCGCACACCAGCCCGTGCCCGGCGACGGCCTGTTCGATCGCCGGCGCGAGTTCGCCGGCGTTGCCGATGCAGGTCGTGCAGCCGTAGGCCGACAGCGCAAAGCCGAGTTCGGCGAGCGGCGCCAGCAGCCCCGCGCGTTCGAGGTAATCCGTGACCACGCGCGAGCCGGGGGCGAGTGAGGTCTTGATGCCGGCACGCACCGTCAGGCCACGGCCCACGGCGGCACGTGCGAGCAGGCCGGCGGCGATCATCACCTCCGGGTTCGAGGTGTTCGTGCACGAGGTGATCGCCGCGATCAGCACGTCGCCGTGGCCGAGGTCGGCCGGCAGCGCGTCCTCGCGGTTCTCGGCCGGCTCGCCGCCGCCTGCGAGCGGCACGCGCGCATCGATCTGCTCCGCCGTCAGCCCGTAGCCGCCTTCGTCCGGCCGGCCGGCGAGCAACTGGCGGAAGCGCGCCGGCAGCTCATCGAGCGCGATGCGGTCCTGCGGGCGCTTCGGGCCGGCGAGGCTCGGCACGACGGCCGCGAGATCGATGGTCACGAGCCGCGAGAAGTCGAGCTCGGCCGCCGCCGGCACGCCGAACAGGCCCTGGGCGCGGAAGTAGGCCTCGAAGCGCTCGATCTCCTCGTCGCTGCGCCCGGTGTGCTGCAGGTACTCGAGCGTGCGCGCATCGACCGGGAAGAAGCCGGTCGTCGCGCCGTATTCGGGCGCCATGTTGGCAATGGTCGCGCGGTCGGTGACCGACAGGCCCGCCATGCCCTCGCCGCAGAACTCGACGAAGCAGCCGACCACGCGCTCCCTGCGCAGGCGCTCGGTCACGGCCAGCCCCAGAGCGGTGGCGGTCACGCCCTCGCGCAGCCGGCCGGTCAGCTCGACGCCGACCACGTCCGGCGTCAGGAAGTACAGCGGCTGGCCGAGCATCGCCGCCTCGGCCTCGATGCCGCCGACGCCCCAGCCGAGCACGCCGAGCGCGTCGATCATCGTCGTGTGCGAATCGGTGCCGACCAGCGTGTCCGGGTAGGTGATGCCGTCGCGCTCGTGCACGCCGCGGCAGAGGTATTCGAGGTTGACCTGATGGACGATGCCGGTGCCGGGCGGCACGACGCGGAAGCTGCGCAAGGCCTGCGTGCCCCACTTCAGGAAGGCGTAGCGCTCGCGGTTGCGTTCGTATTCGCGCTGCAGGTTCAGTTCGAGCGCATCGGGCCGGCCCCAGTGATCGATCATCACCGAGTGATCGACGACCAGATCGACCGCGACCAGCGGCTCGACGATGCCGGGCTCGCCGCCGGCGGCGGCCGCGGCATCGCGCATCGCCGCCAGATCGCAGAGCAGCGGCACGCCGGTGAAGTCCTGCAGCACGACGCGCGCGACCACGAACGGGATTTCCTCGCTGCGCGGCGCCTGCGGCTGCCAGCCGGCCAGGGCGCGCACGTGCGCCTCGGTGATGTTCTCGCCATCGCAGTGGCGCAGCACCGATTCCAGCACCAGACGCAGCGACACCGGCAGCCGCGACACGGCGCCGAGACCGGCGCTCTCGAGCGCGGCGAGGCTGCAGTAACGGCCATGCTGGCCGGAGGCGGTCGTGAAGACGCGCAGCACGTCGAACGGATCGTGGGTCATCGGAAGGATTCTCCGGCAACGGATCGGACAGGCCTGCAACCTGCGACTGCGCCGCGGTCGACGGATTCCCGGCTGCGGGCTCAAGGGCTTGCGATCGGTCTGTCGATCAGCGTAGGAGAGGCGTCCGCCGCCTGCTCCGGAAGCGCTGCTATTCGGCAGCGTGGGGAACCGTTGCCGGCGCTGCAGCGGGCCTGCGCGCGAGCACGGCGATGCGGCCCTTGTCGCGGCCGCGGGTCGGTGGATTCAGGTACTCGATGCGTTCGAGTCTGAAGCCGAGATCGAGCAGCCCTGCGAGCAGCACATCCGGCGCCAGCGCGTCGTAGAAGAAGCGCGCGCCGTGCATGGTGTCGGTGAAGGCCGGCTGCGCGCTGCCGCCCGAGCTGAGCAGCAGCCGGCCACCGGGCTGCAGAAGACGGAAGATGCGGGCCAGCAGCGGCAGGTGCAGGGCACGCGGCAGGTGAAACAGCGCATCCCAGATGAGCACCGCGGCGAAATTCTTGTCCGTGTCCGTGTCCGTGTCCGTGTCCGGAATCCAGCCCCCGATGTCGGCTTCCAGCCAGCGTCCCTGCGGCAGCCGGGTGCGGGCCAGCGCCAGCAGGCGGGCAGACTGATCGATGCCGGTGACCTGCAGCCCGCGCGCCAGCAGCCATTCCCCCAGCGGCCGGCCGCTGCCGCAGCCGAGATCGAGCACCGGTGCCGGCGGCCTCAGCCCGCGCACCAGATCAAGCAGCCAGCCGGCTTCGCGCTCGTCCAGGCAACGGCGCGCAGCATCCCAGGCGCTGGCGATGGCGTCGTAGCTGTCGCGGTTCAGTGGCTGCGGCCCGGCCGGCAGCAGCGGATCGTCATGGTTCATCGTCATGATTGCGGCCTGATTCCTGCCTTCAGCATGGCCGCTGCCGGGGCCGCGATCGATGGCCCCGGCTGCACGGGCGGAAAATCCGTCCGGGAACCCGCAGCGCTGCGCTGTTTTCACTTCCGTATCGCATGCGATGCGCCATTTCAGGGAATGCCGACATGACCACCTCCTTCCCGCCGGCCGCTGCCGCCGGCCTCGCGCCGCTGCTGATGCCCGCGGTCGCCGAACTGGTGCCGCCGGCCTGGGCCGGATACCGGCCGCTGATCGTCGATGCGCTCGACGGCTTCCTCGGGCGGCTGTCGGGCGCGCGGCTCGATGCCATCGTCGCTGCGCAGCTCGAACTGCCCGAGGACGCGACGGCCGCCGCGCGCGTGGTCGCGCTCGCGCGTGCCTGCCCGAGCCTGCACAAGCTCGGGCAGGTGCTGGCGCGCGACCGCCGGCTCGATGCGCAGCTGCGCGTGCGGCTGCAGACGCTGGAATCGCTGCCGCCCGAGACGCCGGCCGAGGTCTGGCTGCCGCTGATCCGCGCCGAGATCGGTGCGGTGCCGCATCTGGAGATCGCGCCGCAGGCACTGGCCGAGGCCAGCGTCGCGATCGTCGTGCCGTTTGCGCGCCACGGCGGCATCGCGCCGGATGCGCGCGGCGTGTTCAAGGTGCTGAAGCCCGGCATCGAGGCGCAGCTCGCCGAGGAACTCGCGATCTGGGCCGAACTCGGCGACTGGCTGGAAGCGCGCAGCGCCGAACTCGGCCTGCCCGAACTGCCGTACCGCGAGACGCTCAGCGGCGTGCAGGGGCTGCTGCTCAACGAGATCCGCCCCGAGACCGAACAGGCGCACCTCGCCGCCGCCTGCCGCCGCCACGCCGAAGACCCGAACGTGCTGATCCCGCAGCCGCTCGAATACTGCACGCCGCGGCTGACGGCGATGACGCGCATCGACGGCGACAAGATCACCGAAGCCACCGGCCATCGCCCGCGCCTGGCCCGCGCGCTGTACGCGGCGCTGCTCGCGCAGCCGTTCTGGCAGCCGCAGGCGCAGACGATGTTCCATGCCGACCCGCACGCCGGCAACCTGCGTGTGACCGCCGACGGGCGGCTCGCGATCCTCGACTGGAGTCTGGTGGCCGTGCTCGATCGCGAGGCGCGCATCGCGCTGGTGCGCGTCGTGCTCGCGGCGCTCGCGCAGGACGGCGCGCTGTTTGCGCGCGCGCTCGCCGCGCTCGGCCGCCCGGTCCGGGAAGACGCCCTGCGCGCGCTGTCGGCGGCCGCGCTCGCCGAGGTGCGCACCGGCCGGCTGCCGGGCTTCGACTGGCTGCTGTCGGTGCTCGACCGGGCCGCGACGACGCGTGCGCTGGAGTTTCCGGAGTCGCTGGTGCTGCTGCGCAAGGCGCTGTTCACGCTCGCCGGCGTCGTCGCCGAACTCGATGCGGACTGCGGCGCCGTGCCGCTGCTGCTGAAGCACGCCTTCGACGCCCGTTCCTTCGATCCGCGCGGCTTCGGCCCGCACGTGTTCGCGGGCGATCTCGGCACGCTGTGGCTGTCCGGGCTGCCGATCGCGGCCCGCTGGTGGGCCGGTTACTGGCAGGACTGGAGCGGCGGCCGGCTGCCGTTCCTGCCGGTGCCGGGCTGAGGTGCCGGGCGGCGGCGTGCGGCAGGATTTGCACGGATGACAGTCCGGCCCGCACGATGTGGTAAACGCCGGGGAACCGGCTGCGTCTGGTGATGGGCAGGCAACCGGGGACGACGGGGAGGCGGGCGATGATGACGGATGCTTCCACTACACGGCCGGACCCCGCCACGGCACATGCCGCCCGACTTTTCCTCCAGTCCGCTGGCCGACGCTATCCGCTACGGCTGGCCCTGTTGTTCGGCAGTCGGGCGCGGGGGGATTTCCACGTCGGCAGCGACGCCGACATCGCAGTGCTGCTGGACGGTACTCATCGCCCCTGCCTGCAAACCAGGCTGGAACTGGCCGACATCGCCTACGACGTGTTGTTGGAAACCGGCATCCACATTCAGGCAGTCCCCTTGTGGACGCAAGACTGGGAGCATCCGGAAAGCTTTTCCAATCCGCGCCTGATCGAGAACATCCGCCGCGAGGGCATTCCGCTGTGAATGCGACTGAATTGCTGCAGAAGGCGGAACGCGCACTGACCTCAGCCCGGGTTCTGTTGGACCTCGGTGATGTCGATGGCGCCTGCAACCGCGCTTATTACGCGATGTTCGATGCGGCACGTGCAGCCTTGATCGCAACAAACGCTCCGACGGCCCCGGAAATTGCCAAAACGCACAGTGGCCTGATTACCGCGTTCAGCCTGCATCTGGTCAAAAGCGGCCAGGTGCCCGTCGAGTTCGGCAAGGCGTTCAATCGGGTCGCCGACATCCGTCTGGTGGCGGATTACACGGGAGACGAAGTGGACAGCGAGACTGCCCGTTGGTCGGTCGATCAGTCCGGTCGCTTCGTCGCTGAAATCATCCGCTTCATCCAGCAGGCATCCGGCACGTAATCTGGATGGATCAAGGAAACCCGGCAGTCATCAAATCGAATAATGCCGGGCACACCGGAACGCTGCGCTTTTCAGCCTTTTGCCCCTCGTGGGGGAGAGCTTGGGGAGAGGGAGAAAAACCATGCAGCTACGTGTGATCGGTATGAGAGAGTCCCGAAGGCGCACATCTGTTCGATCGTTTGGTCATTCCGTTTTCTCATGCTGCTCCCTGTCTGTTCCCAATGCTGGGTTTCGTTCCTCAATCCAGCCCGTGCGCTGAATCTTCCCAAGGAATCGCGCTAGGCAATTCGTGGACAACACCTTCACGGGTAACAAGAATCGGGCCGTTACCCGCAAGGGCAGATACGGGATTTTGTGTCCGCACGAAATCTGCAGTGTTATAGAAGAATACCCATCCCTGCTCGATCTCCCTTGTGAAGTCGAGCAACATCTCGAATTCATCCCCTGCCGCCTGAGCAAGCAGGTCAATCCTGCCACGAGCAAGCAAGGTAGCAGATTCACGGTTGAGGCCAGGCATACATTCGTCCTCGGCAACTGGAAGCTTAATAACCATTGAATTTCAGTGTCTGGTCCCGGGTGGTCATCAAAACCTGGATGGGCGAACCTTCTTATCATCGCCAATCATCGCTTTTAGGGGATTCGTAGACGAGATCGCCGGAAAGGCAACGGCTGGTTCTGATGTCTTGCGGGGCTTGATGCGCGCTGAGCGGAAGTCGGGCGGCGCACACACAGGTATCGGGTTGATTTGACGTGCTGCCATGCGCTGCCGGCGCAGCTTCCGCGGCGGCCGTCAGCACGGGACTCGCCTGGGTGCTGTGCCGGGTCCGCGCCGGCGGACCGCGCGCATCGGCCGCGCAGGCTATAGAGTGCGCTCGCCTTCCGAGCCGCCGGAGATTCCGCCCCGATGAGCACCCCGCACCCGCTGATCGACGCCGCCGCGCTCGCGGCGCGCCTCGATGATCCCGATCTCGTCGTCATCGACTGCCGCTTCAACCTGATGGACAAGGCCGCCGGCCCCCGGGCCTGGGCCGCGGCACACCTGCCCGGTGCCCGGTACGCCGATCTCGATGCCGACCTCGCCGGCCCGGTCACGGGCACGAGCGGCCGCCATCCGCTGCCGGCGCCGGCGGCGTTCGCCGCCTCGCTGTCGCGCTGGGGCGTGCGCCCGGACAGCTTCGTCGTCGCCTACGACGCGGCCGGCGGTGCGATGGCCGCGGCCCGGCTGTGGTGGCTGCTGCGCTGGGTCGGGCACGAGCGGGCTGCGGTGCTCGATGGCGGCCTGCCGGACTGGCAGCGCCGCGGCCTGCCGCTGACCGACGCCGCGCCCGCGGTCGCGGCCAGCGACTACCCGGTGCAGCCCGACGATGCGCGCTGGCTCGGCATCGCGGCGCTGAAGGCCGCACTCGCGGCCGGCGAGTCGCTGGTCGATGCACGCGCCGCAGCGCGCTATCGCGGCGAGACCGAGCCGGTCGATCCGGTCGCCGGCCACGTGCCCGGGGCGCTGAACCTGCCGCAGGACGGCAACCTCGACGCCGAAGGCCGCTTCCTGCCGCCGGCGGCGCTGGCCGCGCGCTTCGGCGCCGTGCTCGGCGAGCGCGCCCCGGCGCGCGTGATCCACATGTGCGGCTCCGGCGTCACCGCCTGTCACAATCTGCTGGCGATGGAGGCTGCGGGCCTCACCGGCTCGAAGCTCTACGCCGGCTCCTGGAGCGAATGGATCCGCGACCCGACCAACCCGGTCGCGACCGGCGCCGAACCCTGAGCATCGCCGGCGCAGTCGATCGGAGTCCATATCGCATCGCCCGGCACGGTCTGCACGGGCGGAATGCGCAATCCCGGACCCGATGCTGCGGCTCCGCTCCTGCGCCGCTGCCGGCGTCATCTACGCTGGGGCCGGCTGGCTGAAACCGCCTCACCACAATGACGAATGTTTCTTCACGGGAGACCCGCCCATCATGCGTTTCATGCATGCGTCCTTTCTGAAAACCGGCTCCATCTTCGGCCTGATCGCCGCGCTGGCGTTTCTCGCCACCGGCTGCGTGCAGCCGGCCTCGGTCGCGCCGCCGGCCGGCACGCAGACCGCCTGCGGCTTCGTCAACACCGCCGAGACCAACAACACCGCGACCGGCGCGCTGATCGGTGCGGTCGCCGGTGCCGCGCTCGGGGCCGCGACCGGCCACAGCAAGGGCAAGCGGGCGCTGATCGGTGCGGCCGGCGGTGCCGTGGTCGGCGGCGCGATCGGCGCCTACATGGACAACAAGGAGCAGGCACTGCGCCAGCAGCTCGCCGGCACCGGCGTCATCGTCTCGCGCTCCGGCAACATCGTCATCCTGACCTTCCCGGAAGGCATCACCTTCCCGGTCGGCAAGTCGACGCTGAGCAGCGGCGGCCGTTCCGCGCTCGGGCGCATCGCGCCGACGCTGGCCTCGGCCGACCGCACGCGCATCGGCGTCTGCGGCCACACCGACAACACCGGCTCGCGCGAGCTGAACGAGCGTCTGTCGTATGACCGCGCCACTGTCGTTGCCAACACGCTGAGCGGTTTCGGCGTGCCCTCGGGCCGCATGATCGTGCGCGGCTTCGCCTACGACATGCCGATCGCCAGCAACGCCACGCCGGAAGGCCGCGCGCGCAACCGTCGCGTCGAGATCGTGCTGGAGCCGGTCAACTGACGGTCACGGCGGCGGGCACGGACGGCGGGTATATGCTCGGCGCCCGTCCTGCCCGCTGCCGGAGCGACGTCCGTGTGCCTGATCCTGTTCGCGTACCGCGTCCATCCTGACTATCCGCTGATCCTCGCCGCCAACCGCGACGAGTTCTACGCCCGCCCGGCCCTGCCGCTCGGCTGGTGGCAGGATGCCCCGGATCTGCTCGCCGGGCGTGATCTCGCCGCCGGCGGCACCTGGGCCGGCATCACCCGCAGCGGCCGCTTCGCCGCGATCACCAATTACCGCGATCCCGCCCGGATGCGCGCCGATGCGCCGTCGCGCGGCGCGCTGGTCGGCGATTTCCTGCGCGGCACGCAGACGGCCCCGGCCTATCTCGACGACGTGGCCGCCGCCGGCCTGCCGTACAACGGCTTCAACCTGCTCGCCGCCGATCCGGCCGCCGGGCTCTGGTACTACGGCAGCCGCGACGGCAGGCCGCGCGCGATCGAAGCCGGCGTGCACGGCCTGAGCAACGCCCTGCTCGATACGCCGTGGCCGAAGGTGCGCCGCGGCAAGGCGCGCCTGCAGCCCCTGCTCGAAGCCGGCACCCGCCCGGACCCGGAAGCCCTGTTCACGCTGCTTGCCGACACCAGCCGCCCGCCCGACGCCGAACTGCCCTCGACCGGCGTGTCGCCCGAATGGGAACGCCTGCTGTCTCCGGCCTGGATCGTCAGCCCGACCTACGGCACACGCGGCTCGCTGGTGCTGCTGTGGCGGGCCGATGGCAGGGTCGAGATGATCGAGCGCGAGGCCGGCAGCGGCGAGGAGCGGGCGTTCCGGCTGCGGGTGGGGTGACACCCGGCACCGCGCTGATGAGCCCTGCCCGGCGGCGGCGCGCCGGCGTGCGGTGACCGGTGAAACCGAGCGCCTGCACCCTCTCCGGGGTCATTGCAATGAAGCGCACGGGGCCGGCGGTAAGCCGGCATCGCTCAGGCGTGTCGTGCGGACTTCCTGAAAAGATCGCTGAAAGCCATGTCCTGAACGGGCAGATGCGGTAATTCGTTCGAGGTCGTCAGGTTGTTGACGATTTATTGACGGTGCGAGGTGTTTCAATGACGGGCTGAATGAGTGTCAAAAAAATGCCATTTCCAGATTGCTTACCTATAAATCGTGAATCATTACTGCTGCAGTTGTCGTATTGAAAATACTATATATTTGGTAATGATTGAACCTGCATCTCAAGGATCAAAGGTGATTGAACGCATGAATCACGCCAGATTCATGGAAAATGTCCGGGATGGATCAGAATTGCTTTCAGGCATTCTGCCAGTGCGGAGTTGATGGGCGCTACAAGCATGCAATTGTGAGGAAATCATGACGCAATACGAACTGGTGCCCTCTTCATCGTCGTCGGAAGGGGAAGGGAATGATTTTGTCTTCCTGTCAGAATCAGAGCCGCTGGAGACGCTGGCTTCCAGTGCCAACACGGATCCTGATCTCTGGCGGGTGCTGGCCGTCGATGATGACCCCGACTTCCAGCGCTCCATGGCCTTCGCTCTTTCCGGCATGTGCGTGCTCGGCAGGAAGATTGAACTGCTGCAGGCCGGCAGCCATGCCGAGGCCGCACAAATCCTGGCCAGGGAGCAGGACATTGCGGTGATGCTGCTCGATGTGGTCATGGAAACGGACGACGCGGGTCTCAGGCTGGCCCGGGCGGTCCGCGAAGTGCTCGGGAATGCCGAGCTGCGCATCGTGCTCGTGACCGGGCAGCCGGGTTTTGCGCCGGTACGTGAGGTCATGGAGCACTATGACATCAATGACTACTGGTCGAAGTCGGAGCTCGGAATCGAGCGTCTGCACACGCTGCTGACCGCCAACGCCCGCGCCTAGATGCAGGTGCATACGATCGCCCGTGCCCGTCGTGGCCTGCAGATGATCGTCGAGGCCAGCAATGTACTGGTCGGTGCACGGAATCTGAACGATTTCTCGGCCCGCACGATCGCCGAGATTGCCTCCGTGCTCGGCGTCGCACCGGAGGGCGTCGTCTGTGTGCGGCGCACCCGGAACGAGGTCTGCATCATCGGGGCCGCCGGCCGCTATGCCGGCACGGTCGGGAAATCCATCGATTCGATTGCAACGGCCCGCGTGCATGAGGCCATCTCCACCTGCCTGCGGGAGCAGCGCACGCTGATCCGGGCAGACTGCATGGTGCTGTATTTCCCTTCTTCCCTGGCCGGTTCCGAGTACGTGGCCTGGGTGGAGATCGAGAACGAACTGGATGCAACCGAGCAGGAGCTGTTGCGTGTCTTCGCCATGAACATTGGCGGAGGTCTGCACAATGTCGCCTTGTTCAGTCGTCTTGACGAACTGGCCTATAGCGATTCGCTGCTCGGACTTCCGAACCGGAATGCTTTGCTGCGTGCCATCGAAGCAGCCCGATCAGGCAGTCCGCGGCAGGATCACACCTTGCTGCTGCTGGATGTCGACAGCTTTGCCGGCCTCAACCTGGCCCTCGGCCCTGCGTATGGGGATGCGCTGTTGCGACGCATCGGTCAGCAGTTGCGGCAAAGGCTTGATCCAACGGTGCTGATCGCCCGGGTGGGCGGTGATCTGTTTGCACTGCTTGGCCCCAGCCACCTGATCGACCCGGCGGAAG
>JAFEGB010000185.1 GCA_018240295.1 Pseudomonadota bacterium | reverse complement strand
TCGGCGGCGGCCGCATCGCCGCACACGAGGTCATGGTCGGCACGCCGGCGATCCGCAACCTGATCCGCGAGGACAAGGTCGCGCAGATGTATTCCTCGATCCAGACCGGCGCTGCCTACGGCATGCAGACGCTCGATCAATGCCTGCTCGAACTGGTCAAGCGCGGCCAGGTGGCGCGCGACGAGGCGATGCTGCGCGCGCAGAGCAAGGCGGAGTTCGCGAAGCCCTGAACCGGCGGTGGACCGGCCGCTCCGCGGCCACCCCGATCCGCCGGCTGCCATCCGGAGATCGGCAGGCGGCACCTGCCCGATCCAGTCCGATCCCGTCATTGCCTGCTGCGCAGGCAGCGAACGCCAGAGCTCGACCGTCTTCCGCTCTGGCCCGATACCCATCACACGGGATGGGCATCAGCCCCGGCCGGGATTTCCGAGCGAGGTGGGCCGGCAGACCCCGTAGCCCTGCACGTAATCGATGCCGAGCACGACCGCGCCGCTGTGCTGGCCGGTGGTTTCGATGCGGCTGGCGATCGTGTGCAGGCCGAGCAGGCGGGCCAGGCGGACGATGGCTTCGGCGGAGACGGTGTCGACCGGGTGACTGCCTTCGGCCTCCAGGCGGCTGCCGTCGATCTTCAGCGCATCGACCCGCAGCACCTTCAGGCAGTCGAAGGCCGCGAGGCCGCTGCCGCAGCGATCGAGGGTGACCCGGCAGCCGAGGGCGCGCAGCGCGCCGATCTGCTCGCCGGCCTGCGCGAGCCGGCCGTGCACGGCGGCTTCCTCGATCTCGAAGCCGAGCCGCGCCGGCGCCAGGCCGTGGCGCTGCAGCGCCGTGCGCACGTGCCCGGCAAAGCCGCCGTCCTCCAGCGTGGCGACGCTCAGGTTCATGGCGTGCAGGCCGTCGATGCCGCCGGCGCCCTCCGCGAGCCGGCGGCACAGCGCATCGAGCACGAAGCGGTCGAGGCCGGCTGCGAGCCGGTAGCGGTCGGCGACCGGCAGGAAGGCGCCCGGCGGCACCAGCCGGCCGTCGTCGTCGCGCAGGCGCAGCAGCACCTCCCGGTACGGCGGCAGGCCGGCGTACAGCGCCGAGGCCGGCTGCACGTGCAGTTCGTAGTCCTGTGAGCCGCCGTCGAGGAGCGCTTCGAGGCGCTCGTGCCAGTGGCGGGTGCCGCTGCTCGCGGCATCGCCGTCCTCATTGGCCAGCGACACGCAGTTGCGCCCGGCGTCCTTGGCCGCGTAGCAGGCGCGGTCGGCGCGGCTCAGCACCACCTGCGGCCCGCCGTTGCCGGGCGGCACCGGAGCGACACCGATGCTGGCGCCGATCGAGAACGCCTGCGTGCCATGCACGAAGCGGAACTCGCCGACCGCGCTGACCAGTGCCCCGGCAATCTCGGCGGCCTTCGGCAGCGGACAGTCTTCGAGCAGCAGTGCGAATTCGTCGCCGCCCATGCGCGCGAGCACGTCGCGCTGGCGGGTGTGCTCGGTCATCAGCCGCGCGACCTGGCGCAGCAGTTCGTCGCCGGCCAGATGCCCGCAGCTGTCGTTGACGATCTTGAAGCGGTCGAGGTCGATGCACAGCAGCGCGTGCGTGCGGTTCTGGTCATCGGCGATGCGGCAGGCGGCGTCGAGGCGCAGCTCGAACTCGCGGCGGTTGATCAGGCCGGTCAGCGGATCGTGGGCGGCCTGGTGGCGGATCTGCTGGGTCAGGCGGTGGCGTTCGCTCACGTCGTGCATGACCGTCACGGTGCCGGTCGGGCGGCCGGCCGGGTCGTGGATCGGTGCGCAGCTGATCTCGACGTGGCGCTCGCGCCCGTCCGCGGCCATGAGCCGGGCATGCAGGGCGGGGCCGACCGGGCGGTTGTCGGCCAGACACTGCGTGGCCGGATCGCTGCCGAGTTCGCTGCCGGCCTCGGCCTCGATGCGCAGCACCGCGGCGAGCGGCCAGCCGCGGACCTCGGCCAGCCGGCAGTCGCACAGCCGTTCGGCGACCGGATTCAGGTATTCGAGGCGGGCTTCCTCGTCGGTGACCAGCACGCCGTCGCCGATCGCCGCCAGCGTCACCTGCGCGCGTTCCTTTTCCTGGAACAGCGCCTGCTCGATGCGCTTGCGGTCGGTGATGTCCCGCGCGAGCCACAGCACGCCCTCGACGGTGCCGTCCTCGGCCGCCAGCCGCAGGATGCGCGCCGCGTAATGATGCAGTTCGCCGTCGATGTGCAGCGGGTAGTCGACCGAGCGGATGCGGTCATCACCGAGGGCTTCGGCGGCGGCCGGTCCGACGCGGGTGGCGACGACAGACGGCAGCACCTCGAACAGCGCGCTGCCGGGGCGCAGCTCGATGTCGGCACCGAAGGGCTGCGGCTGGGCGCTGCAGACCTCGCGCACGCGCAGGCGCCGATCGAGCACGACCAGCGGGTCGGGCAGCGTGCGCAGCAGCGTGCGCTGCCAGCGCTCGGCGTCGTCGAGCCGCCCGAGCAGGCGGGCGCCGATGTGCAGGCGCCCGCCGAGCAGCAGCGCCAGCATCGCGATCAGCGTGTCGGCGGCGGCCACGGCGACCAGCATGCTGCCGGTGCGCTCGCGCCAGTCGGCGAGCACCCGCACCGGCAGCCGGCTGACCACGATCCCGTACGGCGTGCCGGCGAGCCAGCGCAGGGCTTCCAGCGCGTCGGGGCCGGCATTGTGCTCGACGCCGACGCTCAGCATCGCCTCGCCGTCGCGCAGGCGCAGTTCGATGCCCTGGCCGGGCGCGCGCTCGATCGACCGGTAATAGCGCTCCAGCGTGTCGAGCCCGACCGAGGCGACCACGACGCCGGCGAAGGCCCCGCCGGCATCGTTGAGCCGGCGCGACAGCGTCAGGATGCGCGAGCGGCCGTCGGCCGGCGACACCTTCGGCGTCGACACCACCAGCCCGGCATCGGCCTGGGCGCGGTGCAGCAGGTAGTAGTCGCGCCCGGCGAAGCTGCGCCCGCGCATCTCGCTGTAGTACAGCGTCGCGTACATGCGGCCGTCGGCGTCGAGCAGGGCGAGGTTGCGCAGGAACAGCAGGCTCTGGGCGTAGGCCTCGCGGAAATCGCCGCCAAGCGCGCCGGTGCCGGGCGCTGGCGGGGATTCGGAGAAATCGCGCAGCAGCACGTCGACGGACTCGATCAGCCGCGAACCGTGCTCGGCGAGCGCATCGGCGAGCTGGACGTTGGCGCGGCGCGCGTCCTCGAGCGTGCGCACGCGGTCATTGTCGATCTGCCAGAGCGTCGCCCCCGACAGCAGGCCGATCGCGACGAAGGTCAGCACCGCCAGCAGCAGCGTCGGTGCCTGGCGCTGCAACAGCGCGGCGAGTTGCGCCGGGTGGCGCCGCCCTGCCCCGTCGTCGCCGGAGGGGGCGCTCATCGGATGCCGGTCAGCACGCGCTGCCGGCAGCGCGTCCCTGGTAACCGAGACCGAACGCGGCTGCCAGCGCGCGGGTGTCTTCGAGCAGCGCCGGGCCGGCGCAGGCATACACGCAGACATCGCGCACGCCCTGCTGCGCTGCGAGCCAGCCGCGGGCGAGCTGCACCGGCGTGCCCTCGAAGCAGCCGGGCCGGTCCTCGCCGGCGCTGGCGAGGCGCGCGGCGATGCCCCAGTCCTCGAACAGCGGCAGCGTGCCGGTCACCCAGGCCGGCACGCCGGGCACGATCAGGCGCGAGGGCACCGGGCGGAACGGTGCCTCGCCGTCGAGCCCGAGGATCGCGAAGGTCTTGACGCGCACCGCGGCGCTGCGCAGCCGGTCGGCGAGGAACACCAGCGGCGCGAGCCCGGACAGATCGCCGATCAGCAGCGCGCGCGGGCTCGGCGCCGACAGCTCGAAGGGCTCGCCGCGCAGGTCGGCATCGGCCGCGGCGACCGCGGCGCCGGCCGGGCCTCGTGCGAGGCATTCGAGTTCGCCGGTCGCCGCGCGCGTGCGCATGACCGGCAGCTCGGCGCTGCCGGCGGCCAGCCGCTGGCCGGGACGGGCATGATCGACCAGCGCCGGGGCCTGCCAGCGCTCGACGCGCCAGCCACCGGGCAGTTCGGTACATCCGGAACGCTGGACGCTGCGGGAAGTGTCCATGGTCGTCAGACCTCGCGCTGGTAGACCGGCCGGCCGTCGAGCAGCGTCAGCGTCACGACGCCGCGCAGTTCCCAGCCGAGGAACGGGGTGTTGTGGCCGCGGCTCGCGAGCGTGCGCGCATCGAGCAGGCGGTGGGCCCCGGGTGCGAACACGCAGACATCGGCGGGCGCACCGACGGCGAGCGTGCCGGCCTCGATGCCGAGCAGGCGCGCCGGCCCGGCGGTGACGCGCTCGATCGCGCCCGGCAGGTCGAGCACCCCTTCATCGACGAGCTTCAGCATCAGGCCGAGCAGGGTGTCGAGCGCCGACAGCCCCGGCTCGGTGTCGCCGAAGGGCACGAGCTTGGCGTCGGGTTCGTGCGGCTGGTGATCGGAACACACGGCCTCGATGACGCCGGCAGCGACGCCGCGGCGCAGCGCATCGCGATCACGCGCGGTGCGCAGCGGCGGCAGCACGTGGGCATCGGCGTCGAAGCGGCCGAGGTCGACCTCGGTCAGGTGCAGCTGGTGCGCGGCAACGTCGCAGCTCACCGGCAGGCCGCGATCGCGCGCACGCGCGATCATCGCGACGGCGCGCGCACTCGACAGCCGCCCGAAGTGCGCTCGCGCGCCGGTTTCCTCGACCAGCGCCAGCTCGCGCCCGACCGCGGCGGTCTCGGCCGCGACCGGGATGCCGGCCAGACCGAGGCGGGCGGCGACCTGGCCGTCATGGGCCTGGCCACCGGCCGACAGCCACGGGTCCATCGGCGTCAGGAACACGGTCAGGCCGTGCGAAGAGGCGTATTCCATCGCGCGCTTCATGACCATCGAGTTCGGCACCGGCACGCCGGCGTTGCCGACGCCGACGCAGCCGGCCTCCTTCAGCGCCGCCATCTCGGCCAGCACCTCGCCGCCGAGGCCGCGGGTCAGCGCGCCGAGCACCAGCACGCGCGCGAAGCCCGCGGCCTGCGCGCGACGGCGGATCGATTCGACCACGGCGGTCTCGTCGATGACCGGGTCGGTGTCGGGCGGCATCACCAGCGTCGTGATGCCGCTGGCAGCGGCGGCGTGGGTTTCGGAAGCAATGGTCGCCTTGTGCTCGGCGCCCGGCTCGCGCAGCCGCGCGCAGAGATCGACGAGGCCGGGGCAGACGATGCGCCCGGACACGTCGCAGCTGCGCTCGGCGATGAAGCCGGCCGGCGCGGCGCCGAGACCGGCGATGCGCCCGTCGGCGATGTGCAGATCGGTGACGGCGTCGAGGCCGTGGGCGGGATCGATCACGCGACCGCCTTGCAGCGTGATGCGCATGGCCTCAGGTCTCCTCGGTGATGTCCGGATGGCGGTTGCCGAGCACGATCGCCATGACCGCCATGCGCACGGCGATGCCGTGGGTGACCTGTTCGAGGATCACCGAGCGCGGGCCGTCGACGACGGCCGAGTCCATCTCGACGCCGCGGTTGATCGGACCCGGGTGCATGACGATGGCATCGGGCTGTGCGAGCGCGAGCCGTTCGGCGGTCAGGCCGTACTGCTGGAAGTATTCGGAAGCCGAGGGCAGCAGCGCGCCGCTCATGCGCTCGCGCTGCAGGCGCAGCATGATGACCACATCGACCCCGCGCAGCCCGTGTTCGAGGTCGTGGAACACGTGCACGCCGAGCGTGCCGACATCGGCCGGCAGCAGCGTCTTCGGCGCGACCACGCGCACCTCGCCGGTGCCGAGGATGTTCAGCGCATGGATGTCGGAGCGCGCCACGCGCGAGTGCAGCACGTCGCCGACGATGGCGACGCGCAGGTTCGCGAATTCACCCTTGTGGCGGCGGATGGTCATCATGTCGAGCATCGCCTGCGTCGGATGCGCATGGCGGCCGTCGCCGGCGTTGAGCACCGCGATGTGCGGCGCGACGTGGCGGGCGATGAACTCGGCCGCGCCCGAAACCGCGTGGCGCACGACGAACATATCGACCTGCATCGCCTCGATGTTGCGGATGGTGTCGAGCAGCGTCTCGCCCTTGTGCGTCGACGAGGTGCTGATGTTGACGTTCAGCACGTCGGCCGACAGGCGCTTGGCGGCGAGTTCGAAGGTCGTGCGCGTGCGCGTCGAGTTCTCGAAGAACAGGTTGACGACGGTCTTGCCGTGCAGCGTCGGGGACTTGGTCATGCGCCGCTCGGCGACGCCCGAGAGCGCCTCGGCGCGGTCGAGGATCTCGACCAGATGCCGGCGCTTCAGGCCCTCGACGGTCAGGAAGTGGCGCAGACGCCCGTCGGCGTCGAGCTGGATGGACGATGGAGTCATGGCGATGCCTGGTCGACCCGGTGCGTGCGCCGGCGCCGTCGTCGGGCGACAGCGGACGGCTCGGAAGCTTCGATACGGGATACAGCGGGAAACAACAAAATTACTGCGGAAAGCCGTGCCATACCATCGCGACGATGCACGCCGCCGCAGCCGGCCGCTCAGCCGCCCGGCCAGCGCAGCTCGACGCGCTCGCCGGGTGCCGCCGTGACGAGCTCGGCAACCACGTCGGCCTGGATCGGCAGCTCGCGTCCGCCGCGATCGACCAGCACCGCCAGCGTCACCGAGCGCGGCCGGCCGTAGTCGAACAGTTCATTGAGCGCCGCGCGCACGGTGCGACCGGTGTAGAGCACGTCATCGACCAGCACCAGATCGCGGCCTTCGGGATCGACCGGGATGCGCGAGGGCCGCACCTGCGGGTCGAGGCCGTCGCGCACGTCGTCGTCGCGGTGAAACGAGATGTCGAGCGTGCCGATCGGCTCGGCGACGCCGAGCGCGACGCGCAGGCGCTCGGCGAGTCCGACCCCGCCGGTGCGGATGCCGAACAGCAGCGGCGTCCCGATGCCGCGCCGGGCCAGATGCGCGCGCAGCCCGCTGGCCAGGGTGTCGATCAGGCGTTCGGCGTCGAGTTGCATGGCGGATCGTTCCTGACGGTGGCAAACCAGCTTTCGAGGATCAGGGCGGCGGCGGCGGCATCGAGCCCCGGACCGGACCGGCGGCGCGAGGCCGGGGCGGCTGCCAGGCGTCCGGCGGCGGCGTACGAGGACAGGCGCTCGTCGTGGGTCGCGACCGGCAGGCCGTAGCGGCCGTCGAGCTGGCGCGCGAAGCGCAGCGCCCCGCGCGTGGTTTCGGATTCGCTGCCGTCGGCGTGGCGCGGCACGCCGACGACGCAGGCATCGGGCCGCCATTCGTCGATCAGCCGGCCGATGGCCGTCCAGTCGCGGCCGGCGAGCGTCGCGAGCGGCCGGGCGCTGCCGGTCAGCTCCGACCCGACCGCGACGCCGATGCGCACGCTGCCGTAGTCGAAGGCCAGCACGGTCCGCGGCCGGGGCGCGCTCGCGGGCACGTCAGGCGTGACCGGCGTCGCCGCAGAGCAGGCGCAGATCGACGCCGAGCAGCGCCGCGGCCGCCGCCCAGCGCTCGGCCGCCGGCAGCCGGAAGATCACGTCGGCATCGGCCGGGCAGGACAGCCAGGCGTTCTCGGCAAGTTCGCGTTCGAGCTGGCCCGGCCCCCAGCCGGCGTAGCCGAGCGCGATCAGCGCCTCGGCCGGTCCCTGACCACGGGCCATGGCTTCGAGGATGTCGCGCGAGGTGGTGATCGCGAGTCCGTCGCCGGTCGCAAGTGTCGACTGCCAGCGCCCGAGCGGCCGGTGCAGCACGAAGCCCTGCTCCGGATGGACCGGCCCGCCGAAGTAGACCGGCAGCGCCCCGGTGCCGGGCGGCGCCTCGATGCCAAGGTTTTCGAGCAGGTCGGCGGTGGTGAGATCGAGCGGCCGGTTCACGATCAGCCCGAGCGCCCCCTGCGGTCCGTGCTCGCAGAGGTAGGTCACGGTGCGCGCGAAGTTCGGATCCGCGAGCGCCGGCATCGCGATCAGGAACTGATGGCTGAGATACGAGGGTTCGAGCATGGCGGCAGTATCGTGAGCGTCCGGGACTTCCACAAGACACGACGGTGCGGCACGCGGGCGCAAGCGCCCGTCACTGGAACTGCGCACCCTGGCGGAACTGCCAGTCGCGCACGATCACCAGCGTGTCGTAGCGCCGGCGCAGCTCATCGGGAAACGGCGCGTACGGCGCGCCGAGCTCGACGATGCGCCGCGCGCCCTCGTCGAGCGCCGACTGGCCCGAGGAGCGCACGACGGTGGTTTCGAGGATCGTGCCATCGGCGCGGATCACCACCGACAGGCGCAGCGAACCGGTCAGGTTGCGCCGGCGGGCTTCCTCGGGGAAGTTCAGCGCGCCGATGCGCTCGACCTTCGCGACCCAGGCCGCGGCGTAATAGCCTTCCAGCGTCGAGCTGTCGGTCGGATCGGCGCGCTTGCTGCGCCCGCGGCTGCTCGCCGCCGGCAGCGGGGCCTCCTGACGGATCGAGTCGAGACCGGCGCCCATCAGCTCGGCGGCGCTCAGCGGTCCGCTGCGCCGCGGCGCCGGCGGCGCCACCGGGCGCGGGGCCGGCACGGGTTTCGGTTCCACCGGTCTCGGCTCCACCGGTTTCGGCTCTACCGGTTTCGGCTCTACCGGCTTCG
>JAFEGB010000184.1 GCA_018240295.1 Pseudomonadota bacterium | reverse complement strand
CGGCGCTGGATCATGGTGGAACTGGGCGAACACTGTCACACGCACATCATCCCGCGCCTGAAAAAGGTCATTTCCGGCGAGGACAAGGGCGGAGTCAGCGAAGCGACCGGCTGGCAGGGCGGTGGCGGATTCCGGTATTACCGGCTCGCGCCGTCGCTGATCATCGATGATCGCTGGGGCAACCCGGTCATCAACCCCGAATACAACGGCGCGATGCTCACCGAAGCCCTGGCTAAGCTCGAAGTCTTCACCTATGCACCGTCGGAAACGCACTGGTGGCAGCACGGCCATTCCAGCGAACGCGACTTCCTGTACGTCACCACCCAGAACCTGTCCGTCGCACAACTGCAGGCACTGGCCGAAGAAGTCGGCCCGCAACGCAGCCTGCTGGTCTGCTGCGCTGCCTTTCACGGCATCAGCGCCGAAACCGCCGGCGAACACTGGCCGAACCTGACGCTGAAGAAAATCCCGAAAATGGTGCTGGCCCGCTGCGAATGGGGTCACGACGACTACAGCCTCAACATCGCCAACCTGCCGATGGCCACACCGGACCCTGAACCGGCTCCGGCCTCCCCTCGCAAGCCCGGCAAGACTTCGGCCCTGCCTGCAACAACGCCCGACCTGTTCGGAGACGACGCATGAACCGCGAACGGGCCATGCAACTGCTCACCCAATCCAAACCCGAGCTGATCGCCCGCTACGGCATCACCCGTCTCGCCCTGTTCGGCTCCGTCGCCCGCGACACGGCCAGCCCCGACAGCGATGTCGACGTACTGGTCGCCTTCGACGGCCCGGCAAGCTCCGCACGCTACTTCGGCGTGCAGTTCCATCTGGAAGACCTGCTCGGCTGCCCCGTCGATCTCGTCACCGACAAGGCCCTGCGCGCCGAACTGCGGGCTTATATCGAGCAGGAAGCCCTGTATGTCTGAAGCGTCCACAACCGGTTCGTGCTGCTCCCTGCACGAAAAGACAATTGATCTGAGCAAACGTCGATCTGCATCAGCGGATCACCCCCACTGCAATGCACAGACCGCAGGGTGTGCAGATCGCTGCGTACCCTTCACACCGGAAGAAGATTCAAATGCTGCATGGTGCGCAGCAAAGCTGCACACCCTGCGTGGCTGCGGAACACACCGTCTTTTCAGCCCCTCCCCCCTCGCGGGGGAGGGGTTGGGGAGAGGGGGAGAAACAAGGCACTCACATGCGACCGGCATGAAAAGACCATCTGTTCCGCTGTGACCGGCATCGGAAATTTTGCAGGAGCAACCCGAATGAACCAGCGTGCCCTTCATCACGTCAGCGGTCGCCTGTCGCTGCGTGCGCCACAGGCCGAAGCCCTGAACCGGCTGGCCCGCGCCCTCGACGCCGCGCCGGACATGAGCAACACCCAACGGGATACCGGCAGCATCCTGTCCGCACTGCAGACCGAATTCCCGACGCTGCAGGACTTCGAACGCGAATTCCCGTCGCTGTGCTTTGCACTGGCCACCGGCGTCGGCAAGACGCGACTGATGGGCGCGTTCATCGCGTATCTGCACCTTGCACACGGCATCAACAACTTCTTCGTGCTCGCGCCGAATCTGACCATCTACAACAAACTGATCACCGACTTCACGCGCAACACGCCAAAGTATGTATTCAAGGGCATCGCCGAATTCGCGCAGCAACCACCGCTGATCATCACCGGCGACAACTACGACCAGACCGGAGCAGCCGTCGATACGCAACCGGCGGGCTTCGCGCATGACGTACGCATCAACATCTTCAACATTTCCAAGATCAACTCCGAAGTGCGCGGCGGCAAGGAACCGCGCATCAAGCGCCTGCGCGAAGTGCTCGGCGACAGCTACTTCAATCACCTCGCCAACCTCCAGGACCTCGTGCTGCTGATGGACGAATCGCACCGCTACCGCGCCAGTGCCGGCGTGCGCGCGATCCATGAGTTGCAACCGCGGTTCGGACTGGAATTGACCGCGACACCGTTCGTCGAATCCAGCCGTGGCCCGGTGCCGTTCCGGAATGTGGTCATGGATTATCCGCTGGCGCGCGCGATGGCTGACGGTTTCGTCAAGGAACCGGCCGCCGTCACCCAGCGCAACTTCGACGCCCGCGCCCACACGCCCGAGGAAATCGAGAAAACCAAGCTCGAAGACGGCGTGCGCCTGCACGAAACCACCAAGGTCGAACTGCTGACCTACGCCCGCGAACACGAGGCCCGCCCGGTCAAGCCGTTCATGCTGGTGATCGCACGCGACACCACCCATGCCGCGCAACTGAAGACGCTGATCGAATCCGATGCCTTTTACGATGGCCGCTACCGCGGCAAGGTCATCCAGGTCGATTCCAGCCGCAGCGGTGCCGAAGAAGAAGAAATGATCGCGCGCCTGCTCGCCGTCGAAAGCGTCGAGGAACCGACCGAAATCGTCATTCACGTCAACATGCTCAAGGAAGGCTGGGATGTCACCAACCTCTACACCATCGTGCCGCTGCGCGCCGCCAATGCCCGCACCCTGATCGAACAATCCATCGGCCGCGGCCTGCGCCTGCCTTATGGCAAACGCACCGGCGTCGCCGCAGTCGACCGGCTGAACATCATCGCCCACGACCGCTTTCAGGAAATCATCGACGAGGCCAACCGCGGCGATTCGCCGATCCGCCTGCAGCAGGTGATCCTCGATGCACCGTCACCGGCCGAACGCAAGGACAGCGTGCAGGTGGCGCCGAACCGCGACGCGCTGCTCGGTTTGTCAACCGCCCGGACCGGCATGAACGCGCCGGCAACGACCGGCAGCGCCACGGACCTTCCCAAGCCTCCACCCCCGGCCTTCCACAATCCGGCGGAAATCCAGGCCGCCCGCGAAGTCATGGAAATCATCGGCCAGTACGAAACCCGCCGCGCGCAGGTGCCGACCAGCCGTGACCTGCTGAAACCCGAGGTGCAGCGCGAAATCGTCGATGCCGTCGCCGAACGACTGCGCCCGCAGCAGGGCGAATTGCTGACCGGCGACGATGCAGCGAACCCCGGCATCGACCTGCCGGCCCTGGTCGCCAAAGCCACCGAAATCGTCGTGCAGCAGAACATCGACATACCACGCATCACCCTCGTGCCCGGCGGCGAGATCAGCACCGGCTTTCATCCGTTCCGGCTCGATGTCAGCCGGCTGTTCCTGCAACCGGGCCAGCGCGAGATCGTCGGCCAGCACCTGCGCACCCATGAACAGTTCACGCTTGCCGCCGAATCCGGCCTGAAGGAACAGCGGCCGGAAGATTACCTTGTGCATGCGCTGGTCGATTTCGATGACATCGATTACTTCACGCATGCCGACCTGCTCTACGAGCTTGCCGGCCAGATGGTGCAGCACCTGCGCAGCTATCTGCCCGACAGCGAAGTCATCAACGTACTCGATCGCGACCGGCGCCTGATCGCCCGCGAAATCCACGCGCAGATGCAGGCGCATTTCTGGGAGACGGCCACCTCCTACGAGGTGCAGGTCAGCCGTGGCTTCACCGAACTCAAGCCCTGCATCCATACGGTGAATGCCGCGCAGCCGGTGCATCACTATCGCGAAACCGTCGCCGAACCCTCGCGCATCAAGCAGATGCTGTTCGGTGGTTTCTCGCGCTGCCTGTATCCGCTGCAGAAATTCGATTCCGACAGCGAACGCCGTTTCGCCGTGCTGCTCGAACGTGACGCCCGCAAATGGCTGCGCCCGGCCAAGGGTCAGTTCCGGATTTATTACAGGCTCGGCAGCGAGCAACCGGAATACGTCCCCGACTTCGTCGCCGAAACCGATGCGCTGATCCTGATGGCCGAAACCAAGAAGCGCGCCGACCTCGACACCCAGGAAGTCCGGGCCAAGGCCACTGCCGCCGTGCAATGGTGCCGGCATGCCAGCGAGTACGCCGCGAGCGTCGGCAGCAAGCCCTGGCAGTACCTGCTGATCCCGCACGACGAAATCTTCGAGTCGCAGCGGCTGAGCGATTACCTGCGCTTTCAGGTGCGCAACTGAGCACCGGCGGCCGGCGAACCGGCCGGCCGGATGATACCGATCACACGCGATTGCATGATTTTCCTCCCCCTCGCCCAAACCCTCTCCCGCGGGGGCTGAAAAGCGAAGCGTTCCGACGGGATCGGTATCAGCCCCCCGCCCTGCGCCGCGCAAGGATCGCGCGGAACAGGTCGAGCTGACCGCGCGTCGTGGCCTCCCACGAAAAGCCTTCGGCGTAGCGGCGCGTCGCCGCGCGATCCGGCAGTGCGGCGAGCAGCGCAGCAGCGTGCGCGGCGATGGTGGCGGGCTGGCGGTCCGGCATCAGCCGGCCGGCTTCCGGGGCGGTGACGATCTCCGGGCAGCCGGAGACGGCGTTCGCGAGCACCGGCGTGCCGCAGGCCATGGCTTCGAGCAGCACGTTCGGCCAGCCTTCGTGGCCGGTCGCGAGCACCAGCACGTCGGCGGCGGAATAGAGCTGCGACAGCTCGGCGTGCGCCACCTCGCCGAGCAGCGTGACCCGGCCGGCGAGGCCAAGCTCGCGGATCAGCCCTTCCAGCAGGGCCTGCTCCGGTCCCTGCCCGGCGATCAGCAGGCGCACGCCGGACAGGGCCGGCAGCGCGCGCAGGATCCATTCGTTGCCCTTGCGCGGGATCAGGTGCCCGACCGAGGCCAGCACCGGCGCCGGGCCGCTGACGCCGAAGCGCGCGCGCGCGGCCTCGCGTTCGGCCGGCCGGAAGTGCGCAAGATCGACGCCGTTCCTGAGCACCGTCACGCGCTCGCGGGCGATGCCGAGTCCGGCGAGTTCTCCGGCGAGCGAGGCCGAGACCGTGATCAGGCCGTCGGCGGCTTCGGCGGCGGCGCGGATCATGCGCTGCGGCAGCGGGTGCTTCGCAATCGTGACCAGATCGGTGCCGCGCGCCGTGACCACGAAGGGCTTGCCGAGCCAGCGCGCCAGCAGCGCCGCGGCGACGCCGTCGGGATAGAAGTAGTGCGCGTCGATCAGCTCGAAGTCGAAGCCCTCGCGCTGCAGCCGGCGCAGCGCCGGCAGCGCGCCGAGCGCGAGCCCGAGCGGATGCAGGGTTTCGCCGATGCGCGGCAGCTGCGGATAGCGCGGGTGACGCACCGCGATGCCGTGACGGTGTTCTTCGGCCGGGATGCGCGCGAGCCGCGCATACGACCCGAGCCAGCCGTAGTCACCCGGCACCCACGGCACCGGCGCGACGACGCGCGCCTCGACCTCGCCGCTCGCGAGCAGCTGGCGCAGGCGGTTCTCGACGAACACGCCGAACTGCGGCGCCGTGGCGTTGGGGTAGAGCGTCGAGAACGTGAGGATGCGCATCCGCGGACACCGGCCGTGACGTAAGGGCGCGGAGTATACGGGCCGGTGCACGGCTATCATCCGCGCCCGCCGCGACGGGAACCGCGGGCGGCCCGCACCGATCCGACGCCGCAGCGCCCGGCGCGAGGCGGTTAAGCGTCCGCTAAAACGCCGGGGCCGCGGCGCGATTACAAGGCCGTGTTCCTTCCGAGCGCGCGCCCGTCCCTGTCCTTCCTTCCCTTCGCCTGCCGCCTGCCTCCTGCGCGTGCAGCCTTCCGGAGCCTCCTGCCGATGAACGACACGCAGCATGCGTTCGACCGCGCCGCCCTCGCCCGCGTCTGGCGACTGACGCGCGCCTACTGGACCTCCGAGGAAAAGCTCAGCGCCTGGGCGCTGCTGATCATCGTGCTGACCGGCAACTTCACGATCGTCTACCTGACGGTGCGGCTGAATTCCTGGTATCGCGGCTTCTACGACGCGCTGCAGAACTACGACGCGCCGGCGTTCTGGGCCGCGCTCGGCACCTTCGGCATCCTCGCGAGCGTTTTCATCCTCGTCTCCGGCACGCGCTACCTGCTGCGCATGTGGCTGCGCATCCGCTGGCGCACCTGGCTGACCAAGCGCTACCAGCACGCCTGGCTGCACGACAAGGCCTTCTACCGCATGAAGCTGGTCGGCAGCGCCGTCGACAACCCCGACCAGCGCATCGCCGATGATCTCAACAGCTTCACCGAGCAGACGATGACGCTGGTGTTCGGGCTCGTGAACTCGGTCACGACGCTGGTGAGCTTCTCGGTGATCCTCTGGGGCCTGTCCTCGACGCTGCCGCTGACCATCGGCGACACGCAGTTCCACATCCCCGGCTTCCTGTTCTGGGGGGCGCTGGTGTACGCGGTGCTCGGCACCTGGCTCACGCACCGCATCGGCCATGCGCTGATCCCGCTGAACTTCCAGCAGGAGCGCGTCGAGGCCGACTACCGCTTCAACCTGATGCGGCTGCGCGAGAACCTCGAATCGGTGGCGCTGTACGGCGGCGAGCAGGTCGAGGACGGGCGGCTGCGCACGCGCTTTCGCCGCGTCATCGACAATTACCACCGGCTGATCATCGCCGGCTTCAAGGTCGACATGTTCAACGCCGGCTACAGCCAGGTGTCGGTGATCGTGCCCTACCTGACCGTCGCGCCGTTCTACTTCGCGACGAAGATGCCGTTCGGCCAGCTGATGCAGATCGGCAACGCCTTCAACCGCGTGCAGGACGCGATGAGCTTCTTCATCGACAGCTACCAGAACATCGCCGCGTGGCGCGCCGTGACGCTGCGCCTGACGCAGTTCACCGAGGCGCTGGAATCGCTGGAGGCGCGCATCGACGACATCTCGCAGGTCGAGCGCAGCAGCGCGCCGCGCCCGCAGACCGAGACGCTCGGCATCCGCCGCCCGGACGGCGAGGCGCTGCTCGACGGGCTCGATCTCGACCTGCAGCCCGGCGAGTCGCTGCTGATCAGCGGTGCCTCGGGCAGCGGCAAGAGCACGCTGCTGCGCACGCTGGCCGGACTGTGGCCCTACGCGAAGGGCCGCGTGCGCCTGCCCGGCGACGGCGTGCTGTTCGTGCCGCAGAAGCCCTACCTGCCGATCGGCACGCTGCGCGAGGCGCTGCTGTACCCGCAGCAGCAGACGGTGAGCGATGACGCCTTGCAGGCCGTGCTCGCCGAGGTCGGTCTGGAGCGGCTCGCCGGCCAGCTCGAAACGGTCGAGGACTGGCAGCAGACGCTCTCGGGCGGCGAGCAGCAGCGCGTCGCCTTCGCACGCATCCTGCTGCGCCGGCCGCGCTGGCTGTTCCTCGACGAGGCGAGTTCCGCACTCGACGAACCCTCCGAACAGGCGCTGTACGCGCTGCTGCGCGCACGGCTGCCGGAAACGACGATCGTCAGCATCGGCCACCGCAGCACGCTCGCAGCCTTCCACCGGCGCCGGCTGCAGCTCGACGGCCGTGGCGGCTGGCAGCTCGCCGACGTGCCGGCCTGAGCTGCGTCCCCCTGCCCGCGGGCATTGGTAATCCACGCCTGTCAGCGGCTCTGCAGGCCGGATGGATCGACCACAAGCGCCCGGGCTGCGATCTCCCCTCGCCCCTTGCGGGAGAGGGGCCGGGGGAGAGGGGGAGACGCCGGCACTGCGCCCGGACCTTGCCCCCTCTCCCCAACCCCTCCCCCGCGAGGGGGGAGGGGCTTGTTCATCAACGTCTTGCCGTCGT
>JAFEGB010000183.1 GCA_018240295.1 Pseudomonadota bacterium | reverse complement strand
GATGCCGGACAGCAGCCGGCGCAGGCCGGTACCGATATGGCTGGCGGGCCCGGCGAGCGTGCGGGTTTTCGGCGTACGCAGGGGTTTGATGGCGGGACGACGCGGCATAAGGGCGACGGATTCGGCGATCGGGGGGTGTGGGCAGCCTACCCGAGCCGCCGGGGGCAGCGGGCGATCGGCGTTTGCGGATCGTGGGGACTTGCCACGTGGCAAGCCGCGACGGATCGGGCGGAGCGGCAGAACGGGTCCTGGCGTGGTGCAAGCGGAGGCTTGCACCGGACTGCGCCAGATCAGCCCTCGCTCGCCGGCCCGCCGCTTGCAGGCATGCGACCTGTGTCGGAAACCCGTGTCGCTCGTATCAGAATTACGTCAAGTCGTTGTATTGATGCGACTGTTTTCCACAGATTCTGTGGACAAAGACGGCAGTTCTGTGACAGGCGTCAAAAGCCTGTCATGCCGCAGCGCGACATATGCCTGCGATCGGTGATCCGGGCGTGATCCGGACTCGTGCGTATCATTCATGCCTGATGCGTTGATTTCTGCGCACGCGCCTTCCTACGATGCCGGCCATCACCGATGGATCATGGAGGCTTTCACGATGCAGGCGCTGCGCTTCAACTTCCGCACGCTGTGCCGAAACGCCGCCGAACGCGGCGAGCAGTTGCAGGCGCGGCTGCTCGATGCGCTCGGGGCGCGCCACGGTGCCAAGGCGCTGCCGGATTTCGGGATCGAGCGCGCCGCGCAGCTGATCGGCTGCACGGCCAACTACATCCGCAGCCTGGAGGCACGCGCCGAGGCACCGCAGCCGCGGCTGATCGAGGCCGGCAGCCTGCAGCGGCGCGTATACAACTACAACGACGTCAACCACCTGCGCACGGTCATGGGCCGCGGCGTGCACCGGCCGGACGGAGCCGCGGCGGCGCGCGTGGTGTTCTCGAACCTCAAGGGCGGCGTCGCCAAGACCACGATGTCGCTGCACTTCGCGCAGTACTGCGCGCGCGAGGGCTACCGCGTGCTGCTGGTCGATGCCGATCCGCAGGCGACCACCACCGGCGCCTTCGGCTTCATCCCGGATCTCGATCTCGGTGACGGCGATGACCTGTCGCAGGCACTGCTCGCCGGCCCGCAGCACCTCGAAACCGCGATCCGGCGCACGCACTGGGCGCAGCTCGACCTGCTGCCCTCGCGCCTGGCGCTGCAGTACGTCGACTGGCAGCTGTCGCAGCCGGCCGAACGCACCCATGCCGAACTCGGTGCGCCGCCGGTGCGCCTGACGCGCGCGCTCGCGCAGGTCGAGGATCGCTACGACCTGATCGTCATCGACACGCCGCCGTCGCTCGGCATGCTGTCGATCAACGCCATCGCCGCGGCCAGCCTGATCGTGATGCCGATCGTGCCGCACATGTACGACATCTCCTCGTCGGTGCAGTACTTCCGCATCCTCGAACAGGTCTGCGAGCTGTACGCGCGCGAGATCGACGTGGCGCGGCTGGCGATCCTGCTGACCAAGGTCGACAACAGCACCGAGACGCTGAACAACATCGCCGTGATCAACGGCGCCTACGGCGAGCTGATCCTCAGCAACCGCATGGGCCTGACCAAGGAGCTGCAGAAGTCGGCATCCGATCAGCTCAGCATCTACGAGATCGACCAACCGCGCGGCTCGCGCGACACCTACCACCGCGCGGTGATGATGCTCGATGCCGTCAACAGCGAACTGCTGCTCGCGGTGCGCCAGCTCTGGCAGCAGCAGGTGCTGGTCGGCATCGAGGCGGCCGAGGCCGGGACCGGCCGGGTGCGCGCATGAGCCGGCGCGGCAGCGGCGGTCTGAAGGGCCTGGCCGGTTTTCTCGGCAGCGGCGAGCACCAGTTCGGGCAGAGCCTGATGGACGAGTCCGCCGCCGGCGTTGCGCGCCTGCCGGTCGCGCAGCTCGTGCCCGGACGCTTCCAGCCGCGGCGCACGATCGACGAAGCCTGGCTCGCCGAACTGGCCGACAGCGTGCGCCGGCTCGGTGTCATCGAGCCGGTCGCCGTGCGCCCGCTCGGCGAAGGCCGCTACGAGATCCTCGCCGGCGAGATGCGCTGGCGTGCCGCGCAGCAGGCGGGGCTCGTCGAGCTGCCGGTCATCGTCCACGATGTCGATGACCGCACGGCGGCGTCGATGGCGCTGGTCGAGAACCTGCTGCGCCGCGACCTCGATCCGATCGAGGAGGCGCACGCGCTCGCGCGCCTCGGCAGCGAGTTCGGCCTGCGCAACCGCGAACTCGCCGAACTGCTGAGCCGCTCCGAATCCGCCATCAGCCGCACGCTCGGCCTGCTCGCGCTCGCCCCCGGCGTGCAGGCGCTGCTGCAGGCGCGCCGCCTCGATGCCGGTCACGCCCGCGTGCTGCTCGGGCTGCCGGAGGCGGATCAGGAGGCGCTGGCGCAGGCTGCGGTCGATCTCGGCCTGAGCGTGCGCGAGCTGGAAAAACGCCGGCAGCGGCTGCTCGCCGGCGAACGGCCGGCGCTCGCCGAGCCGGTCGTGCCTGCCGATGCCGAACTCGATGCGCTCGAACGCCAGTTCACGCAGCGCCTCGGCGCCGGCGTGCGCCTGCGCTACAGCGCGGCAAGGCAGCGCGGCCGCATCGAGATCGACTTCCGCGACCTCGATGGCCTGCGTGCGCTGCTGGCGCGGCTGCCGGAGGCGGGCGGCTGAAACCGGAACTTGCCACGTGGCAAGTCGAAGGTGGCAACGCGCATCCGCCGGCGGTGACGGCTGGCGTCCCGGCTCACGCTGCACGTCGGGCCGGGCACAGCCGGAACTTGCCACGTGGCAAGTCGAAGGCGGCAGCGCGCATCTGCCGGCGGTGACGGCTGGCGTTCCGGTTCGCCGTGAACGCCGGGACCGGGTGCGGCCGCAACTTGCCACGTGGCAAGTCCGGCGCGCTCCTGATCAGCGATGTACCGGGTTTTCAGGTACTTGCGTCGGCTGCCGGAACCCGGCGCACCGCGGGTGGTCGATGCAGGTGCTCGCCCTGATGGGCCTTTGCCATCCCCCCGGAGGAAGCCATCATGAACATGCCTGTTCGCGGCCGCGGTATCGCCCTCGGCATCATCGCCCTCGGTTTCGCCACCACGGCTGCGGCCGGTTCGGCGGTCGGCTCGACCATGGTGCTGGCGGCAGCGCCGACCGAAATGCCGGTGATCCAGCAGTCCGGCACGATCCGCTACCTGAGCGGCGGTGTCGGCGATGAAGAGCGCACCGCGATGAATCAGGTCGAAAACCAGTTCAATCTCGGCATCACGCTGGCGACGGCCAACGGTTCGTTCCTGAGCGATGCGCAGATCCGCATCAGCGACCACAAGGGTTCGACCGTGCTCGAAACCGTGCCGAACGGCCCGATGCTGTTCGTGCAGCTGCCGCCCGGCGAATACAAGGTCGATGCCCAGGGCTTCGGCCAGCACTACTCGAAGACCGTCCACGTCGGCGAACGCATGAGCAAGATCACGTTCACGTGGCCGGCGCAGGGCTGATCGATCGCCCGCATCGGCTGAAAGCCTGAAAAGCCAGCGCCCCGACCGTCTGCCGGTCGGGGCGCTGGCTTTTCAGGGATGATGGAAAAACCGCGGGATCAGCTCGCCGACGGCGCCTGGCCCATCTGCGACTGCAGGTAGTTCTCCAGCCCGATCCGGTCGATCAGGCCGAGCTGCTGCTCCAGCCAGTGCGCGTGGTCTTCCTCGGTGTCGGCGAGCAGCGGCAGCAGTTCGTTGCGCGTCTGGTAGTCGCCGAGCTGCTCGCACTGCGCGATCGCGGCGCGCAGGGCGCCGACCACCTGGTATTCGAGCGCAAGGTCGTTCTTCAGCATCGACTCGACATCGCTGCCGAGCGCGAGCGGATCGCGGCTGGCGACATCGGGCCTGCCTTCGAGGAACAGGATGCGTTCGATCAGCACCTGCGCGTGCTGGCGTTCCTCTTCCATCTCGTGGTGCGTGCGCTCCCAGAGCGCGTGCAGGCCCCAGTCGAGGTAGCGGTGCGCGTGGTACAGGTACTGGTCGGCCGCGCTCAGTTCGCCGGTCAGCAGCTGGTTCAGGGTGGCGATGATCTGCGGGTTGCCTTGCATCGTTGCGGGCCTTTGACAGGAACAGGGAAGGGACGGACCGCGCCTCAATAACGCGATCGGCCGTATTTGTCATCCGTTCTCATTTGTCCGGCCGCGGTCGTTCAGCCGGACAGCCGTACCAGCAACGGCAGCAGCAGCGCGGTGACGATGCCGTTCAGCCCCATCGCCAGCGCCGCGAAGGCACCGGCGTCCGGGTGGATCTGGTGGGCGCGGGCGGTGCCGACCGCGTGTGCCGCCAGTCCGGCGGCGAAGCCGCGCACGGCCATGTCCTCGATGCGCAGGCGGTTCAGCAGGCCGCGCGCCATCATCGCGCCGGAGATGCCGGTCACCGCCACCGCCACCGCCGCCAGCGACGGGATGCCGCCGATGCGCTCGGCCACGCCCATCGCGATCGGCATCGTCACCGACTTCGGCGCCAGCGACATCAGCGTCGCGCGCGAGGCACCGAGCGCCCAGGCGATGCCGATGGCACTGCCGATCGAGGTCAGCGCGCCGGCGAACAGCGCGATCAGCAGCGGCCGGAGCATCGTCTTCAGCCGGCCGAACACGCTGTACAGCGGCACGGCCAGCGCCACGGTCGCCGGGCCGATCAGGAAGTGCACGAACTTCGCGCCCTCGAAGTACACCGGATACGGCGTGCCGGTCACGAGCAGCACCGAAACCACGATGACGACGCCGACCAGCACCGGCGTGAACAGCGGATTGGACCGGCTGATGCGAAACAGCCAGACGCCGGTCAGATACGCGAGCACGGTCACGAGCAGCCACAGCAGCGGCGAGGCGGCCAGATACACCCAGAGCTGGAACAGGTCGTTCATGACGGCGTACCCGCATCCGGACCGTTATCCGCGTCGCCGTGCGCCCGTCGGGCCAGCAGATGCTTCAGCAGCAGCGCGGTCACGACCAGCGTCAGCGCCGTCGCCAGCACGCCGGAGACGACGAAGGCCACGCCGTCGGCGGCGACCTTCTGCCAGTGGATCATCACGCCGCTGACCGCCGGGATGAACAGCAGCATCAGGTTGCCGATCAGCGATTGCGACAGCGCCCGCAGGCCCTCGGGCACGCTGCCGCGTACCAGCAGCGCCACGAACAACAGCAGCATGCCGAGCAGCGGCCCCGGAAACGGCAGGCCGAAGCCCTGCACGCCGACCTCGCCGAGGAACTGGAAGAACAGCAGCACGGCAAACGCCTGGATCATCGCGAACAACTCCTCGGCCGTGACGCGACGGCCGGGCAGGGGGAAGGAACGCCGGGGGGATCGGCGTGGTGTTGCGCTTATAGCCAGCTCCGGCCGGCGGACGCATGCGGCACATGCCAGCCAGACGCCGATGCACCAGCGGCAGGCGGCTGACGCGTGCGTCAACTAGATTCGCGCCGCCGTCCCGCCCGGAGCCTGCCGATGAGCACGCTGCATTCGAGCCTGAACCCGCGCGCCGGGGAGTTCCGCCGCAATGCCGAAGCCATGGCCGCGCTGGTCGCCGACCTGCGCGCGCAGGTCGCGGACATCGCGCGCGGCGGCGGCGATGCGGCGATGCGCCGGCACGTCGCGCGCGGCAAGCTGCCGGTGCGCGAGCGCATCCGCACGCTGCTCGACGTCGGCTCGCCGTTCCTGGAGTGCTCGCAGCTCGCCGCGCACGGGGTGTACGCCGAGCCGGTGCCGGCCGCCGGGCTCGTCACCGGCATCGGCCGCATCCACGGCCGCGAATGCGTGATCGTCGCCAACGACGCCACGGTCAAGGGCGGCACCTACTACCCGCTGACGGTGAAGAAGCACCTGCGCGCGCAGGAGATCGCGCGCGAGAACCATCTGCCCTGCGTGTACCTGGTCGATTCCGGCGGTGCGCACCTGCCGAACCAGGACGAGGTCTTTCCGGATCGCGAGCACTTCGGCCGCATCTTCTACAACCAGGCGACGCTCTCGGCGCTCGGCATCGCGCAGATTGCCGTGGTCATGGGCTCGTGCACGGCCGGCGGTGCCTATGTGCCGGCGATGGCCGACGAATCGATCATCGTGCGTGCTCAGGGCACGATCTTCCTGGCCGGCCCGCCGCTCGTGCGCGCCGCGACCGGCGAGGTGGTCAGCGCCGAGGAACTCGGCGGTGCCGACGTGCACTGCCGCCGCTCGGGCGTCACCGATCACTACGCGCTCGACGATGCGCACGCGCTCGGTCTGGCGCGGCGCGCGGTCGCGAACCTGAACCGCGTCAAGCCCGTCGGACTCGCGCTGCTGCCGGCGCGCGCGCCGCTGCATCCGCCCGAAGAGCTGCACGGCGTGATCCCGGCCGATCCGCGCCAGCCCTACGACGTGCGCGAGGTCATCGCGCGCCTCGTCGATGCCAGCGAGTTCGACGAGTTCAAGGCGCTGTACGGTCCGACGCTGGTCACCGGCTTCGCGCACCTGTACGGCTATCCGGTCGGCATCGTCGCCAGCAACGGCGTGCTGTTCTCGGAGGCGGCGCTGAAGGGCGCGCACTTCGTCGAGCTCTGCTGCCAGCGCGGCATCCCGCTGGTGTTCCTGCAGAACATCACCGGCTTCATGGTCGGGCGCCGCTACGAGGCCGGCGGCATCGCCAAGGACGGCGCGAAGATGGTCACCGCCGTCGCCTGCGCGCAGGTGCCGAAGTTCACGGTGCTGATCGGCGGCAGCTTCGGGGCCGGCAACTACGGCATGTGCGGGCGCGCCTACGGGCCGCGCTTCCTGTGGATGTGGCCGAACGCGCGCATCAGCGTCATGGGCGGCGAGCAGGCCGCCGGCGTGCTCGCGCAGGTGAAGCGCGAGGCGATCGAACGCGACGGCGGCCAGTGGAGCGCCGAAGACGAGGACGCCTTCAAGGCGCCGATCCGCGCGCAGTACGAAACCCAGGGCCACCCGTACTACGCCAGCGCCCGGCTCTGGGACGACGGCATCATCGATCCGGCCGACACGCGCCGGGTGCTCGGCCTCGGCATTTCGGCGGCGCTGAACCGGCCGATCGAAAGGACGGGGTTCGGGGTGTTCCGGATGTGAGGCGGCAAGCGGACGGAATCAAGAAGCGGCTTGTCAGCCTGTATCCAGTCGGATACGGTTGACGCCATGTACACCGTGCTCAGATCCAGCGATTTCGATGCGTGGCTTTCCGCTCTCAATGACCATACCGGCAAAGCGCGGATTCTGTCCCGTATCGATTCAGCCGAACGCGGCAATCTCGGCGACTGCGCATCGGTCGGCGATGGCGTACATGAGATGCGCGTGCATGTCGGACCCGGCTATCGGGTCTATTTCACGATACGTGGCCGACTGATGATCTTCCTGCTGCTCGGTGGCGACAAGTCAACGCAGAAAAAGGATATCAGGCGCGCCAAGGCTATTGTCAAACTGCTCGGGGACGCGCCATGACTACATTTTCCAGATATGATGCAACGGATTATCTCGACAATGAGGAAGTCATTGCCGAATATCTGTCGGCTGCCCTGGAGGACCCCGACCCCGACGTACTGTTGGCCGCACTGGCAAATGTTGCCAAGGCGCGCGGCATTGCTCAATTGGCCAGGGAAACCGGTCTCGGTCGGGAAAGTCTGTACAAGGCGCTTGCTCCCGGCGCAAAACCAAGATACGAAACGATAGCCAAGTTGTTGAATGCACTCGGGGTAAGATTGCAGGCGCACACCCTGAATTCCTGAAGTTCCGCCCGGATGCATGGCGTGAATCGTATGGCTATTGAAGCTAGTTTGACTGCAAGTCATGTCGCAATCGTTACGCTTCATCGTCCAGAACTGCATAACGCTTTCGACGACGCGCTGATCGCCGAGCTGACGGCGGAATTACGGCGCCTCGACGCCGATGATTCGGTCCGCATCGTCGTGCTCGCCGCGGCCGGCAAGAGCTTTTCGGCCGGCGCCGACCTGCACTGGATGCGGCGCATGGCTGCTTACGACGAGGCGCAGAACCTCGCTGACGCCCGCGCGCTGGCCGAACTGAT
>JAFEGB010000182.1 GCA_018240295.1 Pseudomonadota bacterium | reverse complement strand
GTCATGCATCTGGCGCTCGGCACCTCGCTCGCGACCATCGTGTTCACGTCGGTGTCCTCGGTGCGCGCGCATCATCGGCGCGGCGCGGTGCTGTGGGAGCCGGTAACGCGGCTCGCGCCCGGCATCGTCGTCGGCGCCTGGCTTGGCGCGCAGATCGCCGATGCGCTGCCAACCGCGACGCTGAAACTGGTGTTCGCGATCTTCGTGCTCGCCGTCTCGGCGCAGATCGCGCTCGGCGCGCAGCCCGCCGGCCAGCACCGGCTGCCGGGGCGCGTCGGCATGGCGCTCACCGGCGGCCTCATCGGCGCGGTGTCCGGCGTCGTCGGCATCGGCGGCGGCTCGCTGACCGTGCCCTTCCTGACCTGGTGCCAGGTGCCGATCCGCAACGCCGTCGCCAGCTCGGCCGCCGTCGGCCTGCCGATCGCGGTGTCCGGCGCGCTCGGCTACGTCGCCGCCGGCTGGAACGAGCCGCTGCTGCCCTCCGGCGCGCTCGGCTACGTCAGCCTCACGGCCGGCGCCGGCATCGCCGCGGCGAGCATGCTGACGGCGCCGCTCGGTGCCAGACTCGCGCATACGCTGCCGACGACGCTGCTCAGGCGCATCTTCGCGGGCTTCCTCGCACTGGTCGGACTGAAGATGCTGTTCGGCTGAAGCGCGACCATCTCCGTCACCGGCCAGAGGACTGCCCTCATGCCCACCCTGCCCCGCTCCGCCGCCGCCGCCGCACTGCTCGCCGCCATCGCCCTCGCCACCGGCTGCGCGCCTCCCGCCGGCGGCTATCCGTACGGCAACGCCGTGCCGGCCTGGAAGGTCGTCGGCCTCGGCACCTCGACCTGCGCCGGCTTCAGCGCCACGGCGCGCGGCACGGCCGAACGCGAGGCCTACCGGCAGTGGCTGCTCGGGTATCTCAGCGCGATCAACGTCGGCTCGCCGACCACGGCCGACGTGATCGACACGCGCCACCTGAACTGGACCGACATCGCCAAGCCGCAGAACTGGGAGGAATGGCTGGAAGACTGGTGCCGCACGCAGCCCGGCGCGCCGTTCCAGACCGCGGCCCAGATGGTCGTCATGCGCGAGTACAACGAGATGCTGAAGCAGGACGCCCGCGAGAACAGCCGCGACCGGCGCTGACCACGCCGCACGCTTCGGCCGCTCCTGCATGGTAGCCATACCGGCGCGCAGAGCCGGAGCCCTCGCCCGACGCGCGCACAATCCCCGCCCGTAACGGCGCACGGCCGGCTCCGGCCGCTCGCCGCATCTCGCGCATCCGTGGCCCGTCGTGGCCGGACGCCTGTCGCCCGCAAGCGAGGAACCGCCGCCGATGTTCCGCTTTGAGCTCTCCGCCCTGCGCCGCCTGCTGCGCGCGCTGCCCTCCGTCACCGTGCTCGCCGTCGCGCCGCCGCTGCACGCCCAGCAGGCCGGCGGGCCGCCGGCGACGCCGGTCAAGGTCGTGCCGGTCGCGCGCGAGACCGTCATCGAGACGCTGACCGCGGTCGGCACGCTGCGCGCCAACGAGTCGGTGCTGATCCGCCCCGAGATCGCCGGCCGCATCCAGACCATCCACTTCCGCGAGGGCGAGCCGGTCGCCGCCGGCGCGCCGCTGGTGACGCTCGACCCGGCCGAATACAAGGCGCAGGTCGCCGGCAGCCAGGCCGACGTGACGCTGAGCGAGCTGAACTTCGAGCGCCAGCGCAACCTCGACCGCAGCCGCCTCGCCAGCCAGCAGGACCTCGACAACGCCCGCGCCAAGCTCGATCAGGCGCGCGCGCAGCTCGACCTCGACCGCGTGCGCCTCGACAAGACCGTGATCCACGCGCCCTTCGCCGGCACGGTCGGCCTGCGCGCGGTCAGCCCCGGCGCCTACGTGTCGCCGGGCCAGGACATCGCCCGGCTCGACAGCCTGAATCCGATCAAGCTCGATTTCCGCGTGCCCGAGGTGCAGCTCGCGCGCCTGAAGGTCGGCCAGCCGGTCGCGGTGCGCATCGACGCCTACGCCGATCGCGACTTCCGCGGCGAGATCCTCGCCATCGACCCGACGCTCGACGAGATCACGCGCACGGTGCTGGTGCGCGCCCGGCTCGCCAACGCCGAGGGCCTGCTGCGCCCCGGCGTGTTCGCGCGCGTGCAGTTGGAGATCGCGCGCCGCGAGCAGGCGCTGGTGATCCCCGAGGAGGCCATCTGGCCGGTCGGCCGCCAGACGCTGGTCTACGTCGTGAAGGACGGCAAGGCCGAAAGCGTGCCGGTCGAACTCGGCCTGCGTCAGGCCGGCAAGGTCGAGGTGAAGAACGGGCTTGCTGCCGATGCGCAGGTCATCACCGACGGCCAGATGAAGCTGCGCCCCGGCGCCGCCGTGAAGATCGCCGAACCGGCCGCGCCGCCGGCCGCCGGCGCCAGACAGGGGGGCTGAGCCGCCATGGTGCTGCCTGATCTTTCGATCCGCCGGCCGGTGTTCGCGACGGTCATGAGCCTGATGATCGTGCTGATCGGCTTCATCGCGTACACGCGCCTCGCCGTGCGCGAGTACCCGAACATCGACGCGCCGGTCGTGTCGGTGCGCACGGTCTACAAGGGCGCGAGCGCCGAGATCATCGAATCGCGCGTGACGCAGGTGCTGGAGGATTCGCTGGCCGGCATCGAAGGCGTCAAGCAGATGAAGTCGGTGTCGCGCGAGGAAGTCAGCCAGATCACCGTCGAGTTCAAGCTCGAACGCAACATCGACGCCGCCGCCAACGACGTGCGCGACAAGGTTTCGCGCGTGCGCGCGCAACTGCCGGATGACATCGACGAGCCGGTGATCGCCAAGATCGAGGCCGACGCGCAGGCGATCCTGTGGCTGGCGTTCTCGAGCGACACGCAGACGGCGCTGGAGATCACCGACTACGCCGACCGCAACGTCAAGGACCGCCTGCAGACGCTGCCCGGCGTGGCCTCGGTGATCATCGGCGGCGAGCGCCGCTACGCGATGCGCCTCTGGATCGACCGCGACCGCCTCGCCGCCTACGCGCTGACCCCGGCCGATGTCGAGGACGCCCTGCGCCGTCAGAACGTCGAGATTCCGGCCGGGCGCATCGAATCCAGCCAGCGCGAGTTCTCGGTGCTCGCCGCCGCCGACCTGACCACGTCCGCGCAGTTCGAGAAGCTCATCATCAAGGAAGCCAACGGCTATCCGATCCGGCTCTCCGATGTCGGGCGCGCCGAACTCGGCGCCGCCGACGAGCGCAACATCGTGCGCTACAACGGCCGCAACGCCGTCGGCCTCGGCATCGTCAAGCAGTCGAGCGCCAACACGCTCGCGGTCGCGCAGGCGGTCAAGGCGCTGCTGCCGGTCATCCGCGACGGCCTGCCGGCCGGCATGCGCGTCGACATCGGCTTCGACAGCACGGTGTTCATCGAGAAGGCCATCGAATCCGTCTACCACACGATGGTCGAGGCGATGGTGCTCGTGATCCTCGTGATCTTCTTCTTCCTGCGCAGCGTGCGCGCGACGCTGATCCCGTTCGTGACCATCCCGGTGTCGCTGGTCGGGGCCTGCATCTTCCTGTACGCGCTCGGCTTCTCGATCAACGTGCTGACGCTGCTCGGCATGGTGCTGGCGATCGGGCTGGTGGTCGATGACGCCATCGTCGTGCTGGAGAACATCCACCGCCACATCGAGGAAGGCATGACGCCGTTTCGCGCGGCGCTCAAGGGCTCGGCCGAGATTGCCTTCGCGGTCGTGGCGATGACGCTGACGCTCGCCGCGGTGTTCACGCCGCTTGCCTTCGCGACCGGCAACACCGGGCGGCTGTTCACCGAGTTCGCGCTCGCGGTCGCGGCGGCGGTGCTGGTGTCGGGCTTCGTGGCGCTGACGCTGACGCCGATGATGTGCTCGCGGCTGCTGAAGGGCGGCCACGCCCAGCACGGCCGCGTGTTCCTCGCCATCGAGCACGGCATCGAGGGCATGACGCGCGGCTACGTGCGCGTGCTTTCGGCCTCGCTGCGCGCGCGCTGGCTGGTGCTGATCCTGTTCGCCGGCACCACGCTGGTCTGCGCCTGGCTGTTCACGCAGATGAAATCGGAGCTGTCGCCGGTCGAGGACCGCGGTTTCATCATCGGCGTCGTCGTCGCGCCGGAAGGCTCGACGCTCGCCTACACCGACGGCTACGCGCGCCAGATCGAGACCTTCCTGAACGACATCCCGGAGCTGAACAACTACTTCGCCGTGGTCGCGCCGGGGCTGGAGCGGCCGAATCCGGTCAACAGCGCGCTGTCGTTCATCCGCTTCAAGCCTTGGGAGGAACGCGCGCGCAGCCAGCAGGACATCGCGAAGTCGCTGGCGCCGAAGATGTTCGGCCTGCCCGGCGTGCTCGCCTTCCCGATCAATCCGCCCTCGCTCGGGCAGAGCTTCCGCAACCCGCCGGTGCAGTTCGTGATCCAGGCCAACAGCTATCCGGAGCTGTCGCGCAACGTCGATGCGCTGCTTGCGAAGCTGCGCCAGTACCCGGGCCTGGCCAACGTCGATTCGGACCTGCGCCTGAACAAGCCGCAGCTCACCGTGCAACTGAAGCGCGACAAGATCGCCGACGTCGGCGTGCGCGTCGATGACATCGGCCGCGCGCTCGAAACCCTGCTCGGCGGCCGGCAGGTCACGCGCTTCAAGCGCGAGGGCCGCCAGTACGACGTGATCGTGCAGCTCGGTGCCGGCGACCGCGTGACGCCGGCCGACCTCGAAGCGATCTTCGTGCGCGGTTCCAATGACCGGCTGGTGCAGCTTTCCAACCTCGTCGAGGTGAAGGAAACCGTCGCCGCCAAGGAACTCAACCACTTCAACCGCCTGCGCGCGAGCGTGATCTCGGCGAACCTCGCACCCGGCACGACGCTCGGCGAGGCGCTCGATTACCTCGACGCCACCGCCGCCGAGGTGCTCGGCCCGACGCGCGCGACCGCGCTCGATGGCCAGTCGCGCGAATTCCGCGAATCCGGCGGCACGCTGTACATCACCTTCGTGCTGGCGCTCGCCGTGATCTATCTCGTGCTCGCCGCGCAGTTCGAGAGTTTCGTGTCGCCGTTCGTGATCATGCTGACCGTGCCGCTGGCGATGACCGGCGCGCTCGCGGCGCTGCTCATGACCGGCGGCACGCTGAACGTCTATTCGCAGATCGGCATGGTCATGCTGGTCGGCCTGATCACGAAGAACGGCATCCTGATCGTCGAATTCGCCAACCAGTTACGCGCCCAGGGCAGCGACCGCTTCGCTGCCGTCACCGAAGCCGCCCGCCTGCGCCTGCGTCCGATCCTGATGACCACCGCCGCAATGGTGCTGGGCGCCGTCCCGCTCGCGCTCGCCACCGGCGCCGGCGCCGAATCCCGCCAGCAGATCGGCTGGGTCATCGTCGGCGGCCTGTCGCTCGGCACGCTGCTGACGCTGTTCGTGGTGCCGGCGTTCTATACATTGCTCGTCAAGAGCGTGCATGTGCCGGGACGGGAAGACCCGGACGGGGAGGAAAGCGAGGTGGGGGGGCAGGTGGCGATTCATTGAAGGCGCCAGCGTGGGGAATGCGTGGGATGGGCTGACGGAGGGCGAAATCCATCGCTTGCAGTGGATTCACTCGCGAATGATGAGTTTCACTGCGTTCAGTCCATCCTACGCAATGAGCCAGTACAGGTTGGACGGCGAGACAATCGCCGAAGATGACCGACATAGCTTGACAAGAACCCTCATACAGCGCGACGTTTGGGGGCGCTGCTTCACCCCCCATGATTGGTAACCATCGAGAGTTCCCGCCTTCTGCACAGGAGTGCCGCCATGGTCGCCTTCGCGCGCAAACGCCTGCAAGTCTTTATTTCCTCAACCTACACCGATTTAATTCCAGAGGGACAGGCTGCTGTCGAAGCCGTGCTTAATGCCGGCCACATCCCGGCCGGCATGGAATTGTTTGCGGCCGGCGACCAATCTCAGATGGAAGTCATCCAGCAATGGATTGATGAATCCGACGTGTACATGCTGATCCTCGGCGGACGTTACGGCAGCATTGATCCAGTCTCCGGAAAAAGCTATACGCAACTCGAATACGACTATGCCGTCACCCAAGGCAAACCGCTATTCGCATGCGTGATCAACGAAACAGCACTGGAGAAAAAAATCAGAATCGCAGGCACTAAAATAATAGAAACCACGGAACCCAAACTACTGAACACTTTCAGGAACGAAGTACTCAATCGAATGATCAAATACTGGGACGACGTAAAAGACATTAAACTTGCCGTAGGCGATGCCCTCCGCGAAATCGAACGTCGAGACCATCTCGTTGGCTGGATCAAGGCCGACACACAGGCAGATGTAGTTTCATTAACGAATGAAATTGTTCGGCTCAGCAAAGAAAATGCAGAACTCAGAAATGAAGTAGC
>JAFEGB010000181.1 GCA_018240295.1 Pseudomonadota bacterium | reverse complement strand
CGGCGGCCGGCGCGGCGGCCGGGGCCGCAGCGGGGGCAGCGGCCGGCGCGGGCGCGGCAGCCGGGGCCGGGGCCGGGGCGACCGCGCCGCCGGCGGCTTCGAGCAGCACGACGACCGTGCCCTCGGAGGCCTTGTCGCCGACCTTGATCTTCACTTCCCTGACGACGCCGGCGTGGCTGGACGGCACGTCCATGCTCGCCTTGTCGGATTCGAGCACGATCAGGGTCTGGTCGACCTTGACCGTGTCGCCGGGCTGGACGGAGACCTCGATGACGTCCACGTCCTTGAAATCGCCGATGTCCGGCACTTTCACTTCGATGAGATTGCTCATGCTCGTTGCCTCGCGGCCCGGACCGTCCGCGGCGCGCGGCGGGCGGTGCTCAACCGCCCTGCCCGCGCCGTCAGCGTCCGTGACCGCCGAATGGGACTCACGCGTGAAGGATCCGTACGGAATCCTGTCGATCCGGCGCGCACCGGTGCTGCCGGTGCGCGCGGCCGTGGACCTGCCTCAGATCAGGCGCGGGTTCGGCTTGGACGGATCGATGCCGTACTTCGCGATCGCCTCGGCGACCTTGCTGCGCTCGATCGTGCCCTCGTCGGCCAGCGCCTTCAGCGCGGCGACCGTGACCCAGCGGCGGTCGACCTCGAAGAAGTTGCGCAGCTTCTCGCGGGTGTCGGAGCGGCCGAAGCCGTCGGTGCCGAGCGTCACGTAGCGGCGCGGCACGAAGGCGCGGATCTGCTCCGAGAACAGGCGCATGTAGTCGGTCGCGGCGATGACCGGGCCTTCGGTGCCTTCCAGGCACTGCTCGACGTGCGACTTCTGCGGCGCCTCGGTCGGGTGCAGCAGGTTCCAGCGCACGGTGTCGTTGCCGTTGCGCGACAGCTCGGTGAAGCTCGGGCAGCCCCAGATGTCGGACTCGACACCCCACTCGTCGCGCAGCAGCTCGGCCGCGGCGATGACCTCGCGGAAGATCGTGCCCGAGCCGAGCAGCTGCACGCGCGGCCCCTTGGACTCGCCACCCTTCCGGAAGGCGTACATGCCCTTGATGATGTCGGCCTCGGCCCCGGCCGGCATCTCCGGGTGCTCGTAGTTCTCGTTCATCACCGTCAGGTAGTAGTAGATGTCCTCGTGGTCCTGGTACATGCGCTTGAGGCCGGACTGCACGATGACCGCCAGCTCGTAGGCGAAGGTCGGGTCGTAGCTGATGCAGTTCGGGACCGCCGCCGACCACAGGTGGCTGTGGCCGTCCTCGTGCTGCAGGCCCTCGCCGTTGAGCGTCGTGCGACCGGCGGTGCCGCCGACCAGGAAGCCGCGGGCGCGCATGTCACCGGCGAGCCAGGCGAGGTCGCCGACGCGCTGGAAGCCGAACATCGAATAGAAGATGTAGACCGGGATGGTCGGCACGCCGTGCACGGCGTAGGAGGTCGCCGCCGAGATCCAGTCGGCCATCGCGCCGGCTTCGTTGATGCCTTCCTGCAGGATCTGGCCGTCCTTGGACTCCTTGTAGAACATCAGCTGGTCGGCATCCTGCGGCGTGTACTGCTGGCCGACCTGCGACCAGATGCCGATCTGGCGGAACATGCCTTCCATGCCGAAGGTGCGCGACTCGTCCGGGACGATCGGCACGACGTACTTGCCGACGTTGCGGTCCTTGACCAGCGTGTTGAGGATGCGCACGAAGGCCATCGTCGTGCTGATCTCGCGGCCCTCGCCGGTCGCCTTGAGCAGCGCATCGAAGGCTGCGAGGCCGGGCACCGGCAGCTGCAGCGCGCTCGGGTGACGGCCCGGGCGGTAGCCGCCGAGTTCCATGCGCCGCGCGCGCATGTAGTCGAGCTCCTTCGAGCCTTCGGCGAAGGTCAGGTACGGATACTCGGGGATCTGCTCGTCGCTGACCGGAATCTTGAAGCGGTCGCGGAAGCCCTTGAGATCATCGAACTTCATCTTCTTGGCCTGGTGGGCGATGTTCGCCGCCTCACCGGCCTCACCCATGCCGTAACCCTTGATGGTCTTGGCCAGGATCACGGTCGGCTGACCCTTGTGATCGACGGCGGCCTTGAAGCCGGCGTAGACCTTGTGCGGATCGTGACCGCCGCGGTTGAGCTGCCAGATGTCGTCGTCGGACCAGTCGGCAACCAGCGCCTTCAGCTCCGGCGTGTTGAAGAAGCTCTCGCGGACGTAGGCACCGTCCTTGGCCTTCATCGTCTGGTACTCGCCGTCGACGATTTCCATCATCCGCTTCATCAGGATGCCGGACTTGTCGCGGGCGAGCAGCGCGTCCCACTTGCTGCCCCAGACGATCTTGATGACGTTCCAGCCGGAGCCGCGGAACTCGGCTTCGAGCTCCTGGATGATCTTGCCGTTGCCGCGCACCGGACCGTCGAGACGCTGCAGGTTGCAGTTGATCACGAAGATCAGGTTGTCGAGCTTCTCGCGCCCGGCCATGCCGATCGCGCCGAGCGACTCGGGCTCGTCGGTCTCGCCGTCGCCGAGGAAGGCCCAGACCTTGCGGTTGTTGTGCACGCCGTGGCCGCGGTCTTCGAGGTAGCGCATGAAGCGCGCCTGGTAGATCGCGAGCAGCGGGCCGAGGCCCATCGACACGGTCGGGAACTGCCAGAAGTCCGGCATCAGCCACGGATGCGGGTAGGAGCTCAAGCCCTTGCCGTCGGTCTCCTGGCGGTAGTTGTCCATCTGCTCGGCGCTCAGGCGCCCGAGCAGGAAGGCGCGCGAGTAGATGCCGGGGGACGAGTGACCCTGGATGAACAGCAGGTCACCGTTGTGGCCGTCGCTCGGCGCACGCCAGAAGTGGTTGTAGCCGACCTCGTAGAGGGTCGCGGCCGACGCGAAGCTGGCGATGTGGCCGCCGACGTTGGTCTCGCGGTTGGCGCGCAGCACCATCATCGCCGCGTTCCAGCGCACGAACGAACGGATGCGGTGCTCGATGTCCTGATCGCCCGGGATCGGCGCCTGCTTCTCGACCGGGACGGTGTTGACGTACGGGGTGTTGGCGCTGAACGGGGCCAGATCACCGGCCAGCCGCGTGCGCTCGATCAGCTCCTCGATCAGCCAGTGCGCCCGCTCGGCGCCCACATGGGCGATGACACCGTCGAGGGCAGCCAGCCATTCGCGGGTCTCCTGCGGATCGACATCTTTGTATTGTTCGGCAGTCATGACGAAACCTCATGGCATCGAGGTGAATGTTGCGACGGCCGTCCTCCTCCTCCCGGGAACCAGACCTCGGGCCTGGACGGCATCCTTTGTGTGTCTGCAGATGCTGCTGCGTCGCCTACCGTTGTCGGTCTGCGGCGACGCTGGCTGCGCGTGGATCACTCGCGCCCGCCGATGCGCATCCTAAAAGACCATCTATGTATTTTTCCACGATGTGAAGTGCCGCCATTTCGCAGAGTTTTCACGATGTGAAATGGCGAAAACCGGGTTCCGACCGCCCGGTAACCATAGATCGTGAATTTTCGTGTGCCGAAAATCTGCGCCTGCTCCAGCGCAGGGAAACGGCTCCCCGGGGTACCGCACGCTGCGGGCCCCCCCATCGCCTGTTCAGGAATTCGCCATGACGCTACGCCGCCTGCGCATCGGCACCCGCCTCGCCCTCGGATTCGGCGCGATCCTCGTGATCGTCGCCGCGACGCTGACCGCTGCGATGCTGCACGACCTCGCCGGCATCCAGACGGCGAGCCGCGCCGAGCGGCTGAACGGCTCGATCGGTCTGGTCATCGCCTCGATGCAGCGCGAGCAGCGCGCCGCCGAGGCGCTGGCGACGCTGGTGGCGAGCCAGCCCTCGGTGGTCGAGGCCTTCGCGGCCGGGGATCGCGAGCGCCTGCTCGCCGAGTTCGGCGGCGCATTCGCGGCGCTCAAAACCGGGCAGAACCTCGAACAGTTCCAGTTCCACGGGCCCGGCGCGATCTCCTTCCTGCGCGTGCACCAGCCGCAGCAGCACGGCGACGACCTCTCCGCCACGCGCAGGACCATCGTCGACGCCCAGCAGAGCGGCAAGGCGGTCGCCGGGCTCGAAGCCGACGCCGGCGGCTTCGGCCTGCGCGCGGTCGTGCCGATCCGCCGCGGCGAGCAGCTGCTCGGCACGGTCGAGTTCGGCGTGGCGATGGGTCAGGGCTTCTTCGACGAGCTGATGCGCTGGTATCTGCTGCGCGCGCGGCTGGTGACGCTCGATGACGCCGGCCAGCTCCGGCGCCTGGCCGACACCGCCGGCAACTGGCCCGACCTCGGCGAGGCCGAACTGCGCGCCGCCGCCAAGGGCACGCCGGCGATGGGCGACATCATCACCGGCGACGCGCATCTGGCGGTGCTGATCATGCCGATCGCCGATTACGCCGGCCGCACGGCCGGTGCGCTGGAAGTGTTCCAGGACCAGACCCTGTTCGAGCAGACCGCCCGGCAGATCCGCCAGACCGCACTCGCGCTCGGTGCCGGCCTGCTGCTGCTCGGCTGCCTGCTCGCCTGGTGGCTGGCGCGCGGCATCGCCCGGCCGCTCGGCGCGATGGCCGAAGCCGCGCAGGCGATCGCCGCCGGCGACACCAGTTGCGAGGTCCGTTATGTCGGCCGCGACGAGGTCGGCAGGCTCGCCGATGCCTTCCGCGCCATGCTCGCCTACCTGCGCGAGCTGACGCAGGCGGTCGATGCGCTCGATCGCGGTGACACCGCGCGCCGCCACACGGCGCGCAGCGAGGCCGACCGGCTCGGCACCAGCGTCGCGCGCACGCAGGCGACGGTTGCCGAGCTGCTGGCCGAAACACAGTCCCTGGTGCACGCGGCCGAGGTCGGCGAGCTGGCGCGGCGCGGGCGCACCGAGCGTTTCAGCGGCGACTACGGCGCGCTGGTCGCGAGCGTCAACCACCTGCTCGACACCCGCGCGGCCGCCCGCGAACGCGAGACCGCCGCCGAGGCCGAACGCCTCGCCGCCGCCCGGGCCGCCACCGAGCAGCTGGCCACGCAGGTCGAGACGCTGCTCGCCCGCGTCGATGCCGCCGCGCGTGGCGACCTGACCGTGCAGGTCGACGGCAGCGATGAAGACGCCATCGGCCGGGTCGGTGCCGGACTCTCGCGCCTGCTCGGCGACCTGCGCGGCCATCTCGGCGCCATCGGCAGCGCCGCGCAGGCGCTCGGCACGCGCGCGGCCGACCTCGATGCGCTGGCCCGCCGGCTGCGCGGCGATGCCGACGGCCACCGCACCCGCACCGCCGATGCCGCCGCCGATGCCGAGGACGTCGGCCGCCGGCTCGATGCCGTCGCCGCTGCCACCGAGCAGATGAGCGCGACCGCGCGCGAGATCGCACACAACACCGAGCAGGCCAGCGGCATCGGCAGCGAGGCCGAACGCGCGGCGGCCGATGCCGAAACCCTGATGCAGCGCCTCGCCGAATCCGGCAACCAGATCGGCGACGTGCTGCGCCTGATCACGTCGATCGCCGAGCAGACCAACCTGCTGGCGCTGAACGCCACCATCGAGGCCGCACGCGCCGGCGAGGCCGGCAAGGGTTTCGCCGTGGTCGCCGGCGAGGTCAAGGAACTGGCGAGAGCCACCGCCGAGGCCACCGGCCGCATCCACGAGCGCATCGACAACATCCAGCGCGACACCGCGCAGGCCCAGACCGCGATCGCCCGCACCCGCGACATCATCGGTCGCGTCAACGCCTTCGAGCAGTCGATCGCGCAGGCCGCCGAACAGCAGTCGCTCGCCGCCGCCGAGATGGCCGGCCACGTCGCCGAGGCCGCGCAGCGCGGCCAGCACATCGCCCAGGTCGTGCGCGAACTCGCCGCCGGCGCCGACGGCACGGTGCACGCCAGCGTCGAGGTCCTCGACTCCGCCCGCGCACTGAGCGAAACCGCCGGCACGCTGACCGAGCGGGTCGGACAGTTCAGGACCTGAGCGGGCGCTGCAAGAGGTGGGCGGATGGCGGAAGCGCATCGCCCCCTGCACGGCCATTCCGGCTGCCAGCCCCTGATGCGCGCCTGCATCGGGCAGGGCCTGCGCGCCGATCTGGAGCGGCTCGATGCCGAACCGGTCAGCCGGCTGCTGGCAGCGCTGCGGGCCGAGGGCGTTCCCGAGGAAACGCTGGCGAAAGCGGTCGAGGCCCTGACGACCGCCTGAACCGCCGGCCGCCTCAGCGCTGCGCGAAATACCGGCGCAGGTATTCCTCGAAGCCGATGTCGTCGGCGGCCTCCATCGCCGCCTGCTCGGCGTGCGAGCGCTCGGCGAGCACGCGGAACTCGGCCTCGCGCGCCGGCCGCAGCGGCCGGCGGCGCAGCGTCGCGGCGTGTTCGGCGGCCAGGCGCCAGCCGAAGTCGAAGAAACCCTCCTCGCGCTCGCCCATCTCCGCGAGTACGCGCGCCGACGGCGTGCGCGCCGGGTCTTCGAGCTTGCCGCGCTGCTCGTTCAGCGCCGCCGTGTACGGCGATTCCGGATCGGCGCCGTCGAGCACCGCACACACCGGTTCCAGCGCCGCAAGGATGCCGAGCCCCCAGTCGCGCAGGCCGATGCTGGCGCCGCGGCGCGCCAGCAGCAGACCGGGATCACGCCCGGCGCGTGCCACGCGTTCGAGGTTGGCGTTCACGTCGAGCTGCTCCTGCAGTTCGATGCGCGGACTGTCGGCCAGCGTGCAGAAGATCAGCAGCGCCTCGACGAAGCGCAGCGTCACCGCATCGACGCCGGTCGGCTGGTACGGATCGACATCGAGCGAGCGCAGCTCGACGTAGCGCACGCCGCGGCGCGCCAGCGCCGCCGTGACCTTCTCGTTGCCGAGCGGCGGCTGCTTGGGCCGCACGGTGCTGTAGTACTCGTTCTCGATCTGCAGGATGTTGCCGCTCAGCTGCCGCCAGTCGCCGGCCCGGCAGACCCCGATCGCCTCGTACTCGGGACAGGGCGTGTTGACGGCGCGCGCGAGGCTCGCGACGTAGGCATCGAGGCCGTCGTAGCGCACGTGCACGCCGCACTTCTTCTCCTTGCGGTTCTGGTAGCCGATGCCGCTCATGCGCAGCGAGGTCGCGTACGGCAGGTACAGCGTGCCGTCGTCCCATTCGTCGAGATCCTCGCCGCGCGCGCCGATGAACGAGCGGCACACGGCCGGCGAAGCGCCGAACAGGTAGGGCACCAGCCAGCCGACACGCTGCACGTTGCGCGTCAGCCGGAAGTAGCCGTCCGACACATAGGCCGGCTGCGCAGCGATGCTGCCGTCGATCTCGCGCAGCGCCGCCCAGAAGGCCTCCGGCAGCGAGAAGTTGAAATGCACGCCGGCGATCACCTGCATCAGCTTGCCGTAGCGGTAGCCGAGCCCGCGGCGGTAGACGTGCTTCATGTAGCCGGCATTGGAGCTGCCGTACTCGGCGATCGGGATGCCGTCCTCGCCATCGACGACGCAGGGCATGCTGCCCGGCCAGATCTTCTCGTCGCCGAGGCGCGGCAGCACGAAGCGATGCACCTCGTCGAGAAAGCGCGTGCAGTCCTGCGTATCGGCGACCGGCGGCGTGATGAACTCCAGCAGCGCCTCGGAATAGTCGGTCGTGATCCACGGATGCGTCAGCGCCGCGCCGAGCGCGCGCGGGTGCCGGGTCTGCGCGATGCGGCCATCCGGCGCAACGCGCAGCGCCTCGCGTTCGAGCCCCTTCAGGCAGCCGCGCACGGCCACCGGACCGGCGGCATCGAGGAGGCGGGTCAGACGGGCTTGGGCGGATCGGTACACGGAGGGATCACTCGCTGGGGGCACGGAACGCGGCGGTCCGGGCCGGTCATCCGCGTCAGGACGCGCATGATAGCGCGCACATCCGCAGCACCCCGCCGCCGGCATGCATCGCCGCTCTGCAGCCAGCACGCCGCCGACACGCAGCTTGACCGTGAGGACGCGGTTTGGTTGACCTGCGTGCTTGCCGTGCAGGGAGCCCGATCATTACAATCCGCGCCCGCTTGCGACTGTTTCTGCAGGATTTTTCGACATGCGGAACGATCGAGCGAGCAGCAACCCATGCCCAACGGAAAGCGAACAATGAGCCAAGCACAGCACGATCTGATTCTGCAGGACTGGAAGAACCGTCAGGAAATCGCCGAAGAGATGCTGCCGCTGCTCGGCCGGCTCTATCGCGACCGCGGCCTGGTCCTGCTGGTCTACGGTCGTCCGATCGTCAACAGCTCCACGATCGAAATCCTCAAGGCCCACCGCTACGTCCGCTACCACGAAGGCGCCGAGCTCGATGTCGCCGACACGCTGGCCGTGCTGAAGGCCATCGCCGGCATGGACGTGGCCCCGGCCCGCCTCGACATCGGCAAGCTCGCCGTCGGCTTCCGCAAGGCCGGCACCGCTGTCTCGCTCGCGGACTACCTCGGCGAACAGCTCGCCGACATCGTCGGCGATCACGCGCAGAAGTCGCTGGAACCGAAGGATGTCGTGCTGTTCGGCTTCGGCCGCATCGGCCGCCTGCTGGCCCGCCTGCTGATCGAGCGCACCGGCGCCGGCAACAAGCTGCGCCTGCGCGCGATCGTCGTGCGCAAGGGCAAGGGCGCCGACCTGCAGAAGCGCGCCAGCCTGCTGCGTCGCGACTCCGTGCACGGCCCGTTCAACGGCTCGATCACGGTCGATGAAGAAAACAACGCCATCATCGCCAACGGCAACTTCATCAAGGTCATCTATGCCGACAAGCCCGGTGCCGTCGACCTGACCGAATACGAGATCAACGATGCGCTGATCGTCGACAACACCGGCAAGTGGGCCGACCTCGAAGGACTGACCCAGCACCTGAGCGGCAAGGGCGCGAAGAAGGTCCTGCTGACCGCTCCGTCCAAGGGCGACGGCATCAAGAACATCGTCTACGGCGTCAACCACGGCACGATCGAGGACAGCGACCTGGTCGTCTCGGCCGCCTCGTGCACGACCAACGCCATCACCCCGGTGCTGAAGGCGCTGAACGACAAGTACGGCATCGAGAACGGTCACGTCGAGACCGTGCACTCGTACACCAACGACCAGAACCTGATCGACAACTACCACAAGTCCGATCGCCGCGGCCGCGCCGCGCCGCTGAACATGGTCATCACCTCGACCGGTGCCGCCAAGGCCGTCGCCAAGGCGCTGCCGGAACTCAAGGGCAAGCTGACCGGCAACGCCATCCGCGTGCCGACGCCGAACGTGTCGATGGCGATCCTGTCGCTGAACCTGCAGTCCGAAGTCACCAAGGACGGCATCAACGAGTTCCTGCGCGAGACGGCGCTGCACAGCAAGCTGTCCGACCAGATCGACTACACCGCCTCGACCGAGCTGGTCTCGACCGACATCGTCGGCTCGCGCCACGCCGGCGTCGTCGACTCGCAGGCGACCATCGCCGCCGACAAGCGCGTCGTGCTCTACGTCTGGTACGACAACGAGTTCGGCTACAGCTGCCAGGTCGTGCGCGTGATGCAGGAGATGGTCGGCATCCGCCTGCCGAACCTGCCGCACTGAACTGAACCCCGGTCCGCATCCTGACCAGCCGGCTCCCGACAGGGAGCCGGTTTTTTATTGTCTGTCCTAAAAGCGGATTCAATCGCCGCCGGAGTTTCTGGTCAGCCGAAAAGGCGAAACCCCGATCCATGCGAGGATCG
>JAFEGB010000180.1 GCA_018240295.1 Pseudomonadota bacterium | reverse complement strand
TCGAGGAGGCCGCGCTCGAAGCCTTCTGCAAGGAGGTGCGCACGCACATGAGCGCCGCCGCCGAGCTGTCGGTGCCGCTGCTGGTCGAGGTCGGCAGCGGCAGGAACTGGGACGAGGCGCACTGAGCGGCCGCAAGGCCCGGGCCCACAGGATGATGCAGATAGAAGCCCTCGAAATCCGCAACTTCCGCCTGCTGCGTGAGCTGCGCCTGTCCGGGCTGCCGCGTTTCGGGGCGCTGGTCGGTGTCAGCGGCAGCGGCAAGTCGATGCTGTTCGACGTGTTCGCGTTCCTGCGCGAAGCCATGCTCGGCGATGTCACGGCGGCCGTGGCGCGGCGCGGCGGCTACCGGGCGCTGGCTGCGCCGGGCATGGCCGGGGAGCCGGTCGAGCTGTCCTTGCGGATGCGGCTGCCGCCGGGCGGGCAGGAGCAGGTGCTCTGCTACACGCTCAGGTTCGAAGCCGACGCCGGCGGGCGGCCGGTGATCGTGCGCGAGAAGCTCTATCAGGAACCGCCGGCCGATGGCGGCGGGGCCGAGTTCATCGAGGTGCTGCGCGAGCGCACCTACGCCATCGCCTGCGTCGGGGCCGATGCGCCGGATGGCGCCGAGCCGCGCTACGAGGAGCAGTCGCTGCACGCGCCGGACACGCTCGCGGTCGCGGCCCTCGGCCAGTTCCGGCGCTTTGCGGCCGCGAGCGCGCTGCGGGCGGCGATCCTCGGCTGGCGGGTGGTCGATCTCGATGCCTGCGCGCGCCCGCACGCGGCCCCGGCCGAGGTCGGCGCCGATCCCGCGTCACTGGCGCAGGCCGCCGGGCGTCTGCACGCGCAGCAGCCCGAGCGCTTCGCGCTGGCCGTCGCGGCGCTGCGCCAGCGGGTGCCGGGGCTGGCGGCGGTGGAGGTCGAAACCGGCCGGGATGGCCGCTGCACGCTGCGCTTTCGCGACGCGCACGGCGAGGAAGCCTTCGACGTGCAGCAGCTCGCCGAAGGCACGCGCCGCCTGTTCGCCTGGCTGCTGCTGCTGCACGAAGCCCCGCCGCATTCGCTGCTGGCCCTCGAAACCCCCGAGTGCCGCCTGCATCCCGACCTGCTGCCCGAACTCGCCGACCTGCTGCGCGCCGCGAGCCTGCAGGGCACGCAGGTGCTGATCGCCACGCACGCGCCGGCCCTGCTCAATGCGCTGACGCTCGATGAAATCCTCTGCCTGCGCCGCGACGCCAGCGGCGTGTCGGTGACGTGCGCCGGCGCCTCCGAGGACTTGCGCGCGCTGTACGAAGCCGGCGAGGCGCCGGGGCGGCTGTGGGCGCAGGGCTTGTTCGAGGCGCTGTGAGTCGCACGGGGCATCGGCGGACTCGAAGCCTCGATCCGCGACGCCCCTGGTGCCGGCGCTGCTGCTCGATTGGCTGCGCCACTTGGTATGGAAAAGGAGGCGAGGGCTCTTTGTCGCACAAAGCGCCCGTCAACCCGGCTTGCGTGCCGGAAAGCCCATCTGCAGCCCTTCCCCCGAGAGGGGGAAGGGTGAAAAGCGGTTGCCGGATCAGCGCCTTGCAAGGTCCGGCCACCTTCAGTCGCGAAGGACTCAGCCCCAGTGGCCCGGCGTCCAGCGCCATCCGGCCGGCGTCGAATCCCAGCGGCCATCGATCCAGCGCGCGTTCGCATACGGGCGCTGCTCGTAGTGGCCGGCCTGCCAGACCCAGCCGTCGCGCCACACCCAGGCGCCCGGCACCCAGACGTGCTGCATCGACGGGGCCGGCGGAATGACTTCGGTGCGCGTCGCCGGCGGCGCCTGCGGCACGATGACGGTCGGGGACTGCGGCACCTCGCGCACGACGACGCGCTCGCGCTCGATCGGCTGCTGGACGATGACCGGGTCCGACGAGCACGCGGCCAGCGTGCCGGCCATCACGACCGGCGCCAGCAGCGCCGCCAGGCGCAGCCGGGAGGAACGGGAACGGAGCACGGCGGCGGATGTGGCGGCAGGGGTTTGCATCGTTTTCATTTTTATCGACTCCTCGGCAGGAAGAACCGGCCACGGGGGCAGGCCGGCGCCTTGTCCGGCCTGACGCGGCGGGGCGGGGGGAACCCTCACCGCGTCAGGCCGGACACGGGGACTCAGTGCGTGGTGCGGGTCTCGGCGCTGTCGCCGATCGAGCTGAGCGCGTCCTTGGCCTTCTGGATCAGGCTCTTCTGCTCGAACGGTCCGGCGGCTTCGTATTCGGCCGGGCTGATGTGGCCGTCGTGGTTGCGATCGACCCTGGCGAGATCCAGGTCCTTGATGTCCTCGAGTTCGTCGCCGGAGATCAGGCCGTCGTGGTTGTCATCGAAGGTCTTGAACGGCTCGCCCTTGGCGACCTTGTCCCGCGGCGGGACGGCTTCGCGACCATCGGCCTGCGGCGTGCGCGCCGGGCTTTCGGTGCCCGGCACCGGCTGGATGGCCGGCGCCCTGGCGTCGTCGCTGGTGGTGCCGGCGGCCAGCGCCAGGCCGGAACTCAGGGACAATACGGTGGCAGCGATCAGGGTCTTGTTCATCTCACACCTCACTGGACAGCGGTCGGTGGTGGAAGGCCCGGAGTGCCGGACCGGTGACCGAAGCCAGAGCAGGCAGGATGCCAGCCTGATCAATTCATCATGAATTCATGCACTTGATGAGTTTCCGCCTTCCGCGTGGATGAGACGGCTGCGCTTGATGCTGTCGCCCGAGGGCGACGAAATTTCCCTGTCCTGAGCAAGGTCATGAACGTCGTGCCCGAGCCGCAGGCCGCGCCGGCCGCGGACAGGCACGGCTCATTCGAGTCCGAGGATGTACGTCCACTGGGCGTCGCCGACCGGCATCACCGACAGCCGGTTGCCGCGGCGCAGCAGCGGAAAATCGCCGAGCGCTCCGGCGTGCGTCTTCAGTTCGGTCAGCGAAATCGTGCGCCGCAGATGGCGCACGTAGCGGATGTCGACCATGTACCAGAGCGGCTGCGCCGGGGTGCTCTTCGGGTCTTCGTGCACATGGCCGGGGGTCCACGCGGTGTGGTCCGGATAGCCGGGGCTCGTGACCTCGGCGAGGCCGACGATGCCCGGCTGTGCGGTGTTCGAGTGGTAGAAGAACACGCCGTCGCCGGGGCGCATCCGGTCGCGCATCCAGTTGCGCGCCTGGTAATTGCGCACGCCGTCCCAGTGCGTGGTCTGCGCCGGGGCGGCGGCGAGGGCATCGAGGCTGAAGGCCTCGGGTTCGGACTTCATCAGCCAGTACGGCATGCGCTTGACTCCGGCGGGCGACAGGGCGGGGCCGGATTCTACCGGTCCGCCCGCAGGCGTCGCTGCCGCCGGATCACGCCATCGCGCCTGCCCCGGTCAGCGGGCGCCGCGGCGCCTCAGCGCCGGTAACGCAGCCGGACCAGCGCACCGAGTCCGAGGGCCACCAGCGCCGGGGTTGCCGGCACCGGAATCGCCGTTGCGGCCGGGTCGTATTCGTACACGACCGACAGCGTGCCGAACCAGCGACCGCTGCCGCTGCCGGTGGCCGGCCCGGAGCCCGGAAACACCTGCTCGGCGAACAGCTGGCCGCCGACGTTCATGCTGACCGAATAGCTGCCCGTGCCCTCGAACAGGGCGAAATACGTGAAGTCGATGTCGTTGACGTTGGCGAGCACGAGATTGAACGAATCGCTGGCCGAACAGCTCCCCGGTGCGCCGGTATCGCAACCGGCACCGAGTGACAGGACTTCGGAATACAGCGTGCCGTAGACGAGATTCGGATCGAGCAGGTCCATGAACACGTCGCCGGAATAGCCGCCCTGTACCGCCAGGTTGTCCTGCGGCGAAAGATTGGTTGCCGACACGGTGATCGTCGCCGTATGGCGGCTGTCGAGGGTGAAGCGCACGCCGGTCAGCGTGCCGAGCGCCGGATTGAAGAACGCGAACGGCAGCAGGCCGCCGTTGCCGCCGCCGATGAAACCGGCACCGGCGTAGTCGTACTGATAATCGAAGTTCTGGACACCCGCCGACAGCGTGGCGGCCTCGGCCGCGCTCAGCAGCAGGAAGCTGCCGAGCGTGCCGGCAAGGGAAGTGCGGAGGTTCAACATCGGGCGATCTCCTCAGTTCGTCGTTATGCCGCACCGGCAACGGACCGGATGCAGCTCGTCCGTCGGAGCGCGCGTGGCGGCGGCGCTGCGCGGACGAATCCCGAGCGTAGAAGAGCCGCGCGCTTCAGGCCGCCTGCGGATACCCCCCGGTGTCGCTGACCACGGCATCGAGCGGCACGTCCCAGGGACGGACTTCGAGCCGGTCGACGCGCTGGCAGGCATGGGCGAGACCGACGAGATACGGCCGCGACGGGCGCGGTCGCGCCAGCAGGAACGCGAAGCTGCGGTCGTAATAGCCGCCGCCCATGCCGAGCCGGCCGCCGTGCGCATCGAAGCCGACCAGCGGCGTCAGCACCAGATCGACGGCTTCGGGGGCGTGCAGCGGCGTGCCCTCCGGCTCCGGGATGCCGAAGCGGTTCGCCACGAGCGGCGCATCGGCCGGCCATTCGGCGAAATCCATGCGCCCGGCCTCCGGCAGCAGCCGCGGCAGCAGCAGCGTGCGGCCATCCCTGCGCGCCCCTGCGACCAGCACGGCCGGATCCAGCTCGCCGTCGCATGCCAGATACACGGCGATGCTGCGGGCCGCCGCATAGGCCGGCAGCGCCCGGATGCGGACCGCGACGGCTTCGGCCGCCGCCTGCTGCGCGGCCGGCGACAGGGCCCGGCGGGCCGCACGCAGGTGGCGGCGCAGGGCGATGACATCGATTGCGGAGGCGGTTTCTTCGGTCACGGCGGCTCCGGCGGCGAGGGACGACGGCCGGGCACGCTAGGGCGCCGCTCCGATCCCCGCAAGCCCCCGGCCGCAGACATGAAAACGCCCCGCTGCGCAGCCAGCGCGGCGGGGCGCGGAAATCGGGGCGGATCGGATCGAAGCGTCCGGGATCAGGCCCGTGACCGCGGCCGACAAGGTCCGCTCAGGGACCGCGGCCGGGCATGGGTGAAGTGCATGAGCTCAGGCGGCGACGTGCTGCAGAGCGGTCTCCAGCCATGCGAACCGGTCACCGGGGCGCAGCGGTGCCATCTGGCGCTTGACCGGGCGCACCGTCTCGCCGCTGGCCGGATTGGCGGTCGGCAGCATCTGCGGACGCGCAGCCGGGGCGTTCACCGGGGACGGCAAGGTCTGGGAGGGCTGTGAAGTCTGGGATGTGCGGGTCGACTGCGTCGTCGGCGCGCCATCCTGCGCAGGTTCGGTGGCTTCGGCGCTGTAGTTGTTCAGGGCGATGCCCAGCAGGGCGGCGATCAGGGCGGCGGAGCTGGTGGTCATGGCCTCAACCTCGTGGTCCGTGGTCGTGGTGCCGGAGCGGCGTGGCGTGCATGGCCATGACTTGTCGAAATGCGTGCCAATCCAGATTTTTATATTTTCATTCAATGATTTGAACAAAATCTGCCGATCAGGCCGCTGCCCCTCGCTCCGATCGGCCTTCCGGAAACCCCGCAGCGCGGCCGAATCCGTCGGGCATCAGCGACATGTGCGCCGGCGGTTTCACAAGTCCTTGATTCCTGTTGGTCAACAGCCGTCGCTGTCGAACGACGTGCATGAAAAAAGCCGGCGGACGCAGCCGCCGGCTTCATCGGACGCTCGCGACCGCCGGACTTGCCGGCGGCCGGCGGGCAGGCTCAGAACATGTGCTGGCCGCCGTTGATCGAGATGTTGGCGCCGGTCAGGAACGCCGCTTCCTCGGAGCACAGATACGCGACCAGACCCGCGACCTCGTTCGGCTCGCCGAGGCGGCCCATCGGGATCAGCGGCAGGATCTTGGTGTCGAGCACTTCCTGCGGGATGGCGCGGACCATCTTGGTGCCGATGTAGCCCGGCGAGATGGTGTTGACGGTCACGCCCTTCTTGCAGACCTCGAGCGCCAGTGCCTTCGTGAAGCCATGCATGCCGGCCTTGGCCGCTGCGTAGTTGGTCTGGCCGAAGGCGCCCTTGATGCCGTTGACCGACGAGATGTTGACGACGCGCCCCCAGTTGCGAGCCATCATGCCGTCCATGACCTGCTTGGTCATGTTGAACACGGAATCCAGGTTGGTCTTGATGACCGCGTCCCAGTCGGCCTTGGTCATCTTCTTGAAGGTCATGTCGCGGGTGATGCCGGCGTTGTTGACCAGCACGTCGATCGGACCGATGTCGGCCTCGACCTGCTTGACGCAGGCCGCGCAGGAGTCGAAGTCGGTGACATCGACCGGCACTGCCGAGAAGTCGAAGCCCTGCGCCTTCATGCCCGCGAGCCATTCCTCGGCGGTCTTGTTGCCCGGCGAATAGGTCGCCACGACCTTGTCCCCCAGCGCCGCGAGCTTGATGCAGATCGCCTCGCCGAGTCCCCCCATGCCGCCGGTCACTACAGCCACTCGTGCCATTGCAAAACCTCCTCGTTCGAATTCAGCACATGAACCCGGCCGCTCCTTTGCGGGCACGAACGTGACCTGTGAGGCAGGCGAACGCCCCGTGCGGATCGGCGGGCCGGTTTTTGTGGTGCTTCTTTAAAAGTGTTTCCTGTCGCGTTTCGGGCATGCGGCAGCGGTTCCTGCCGGCATGACTGCTTTGCACGCGTGCACCGCTCGTGACGGTACCGCCCCCCTGCTGTTATGCGACCCGGCTAGTATGTTCTCGCCCGGACGGGATGCCAAGCCACGCGGCGCACCCGATTGACCGGAATCAAGCGCTTGATGAGAAAAGGATTTCTACTCATGCGCCACGTGAAATGAACTATTCTTCATTTCTTATAACGGGATTTGAAATCATCATGATTTCACTTGATGACATCATCAAGGCTCGCCGGCGCATCCGCGACAGCCTGCCGCCGACGCCGTGCGCCCGCGCCGCGCAGTTGTCGCGCCAGCTCGGCTGCGAGCTGTTCATCAAGTGCGAAAACCTGCAGATGACCGGCTCGTTCAAGGTGCGCGGCGCGCTCGCGCGCATCCTGCAGCTGACCGAGGCCGAGCGCGCCGCCGGCGTCATCGCCGCCTCGGCCGGCAACCACGCGCAGGGCGTGGCCTGGGCGGCGCAGAAATTCGGCGTGCCGGCGACCATCGTCATGCCGGAAACCGCGCCGCTTGCGAAGATCCGCGGCACTGCCGCCTTCGGGGCCGACATCGTGCTCGCCGGCACCGGCTACGACGCCGCCTATGCGCGCGCCGTCGAACTGCAGCGCGACAGCGGCGCGACCTTCATCCACGCCTTCGACGACCCGGCGGTGATGGCCGGCCAGGGCTCGGCGGGGCTGGAGATCATCGAGCAGCTCGGCGATTTCGACCTGGTGCTGGTGCCGGTCGGCGGCGGCGGCCTCGCCGGCGGCATCGCCACCGTCATCAAGCAGACCCGGCCCGGCGTGCAGGTGATCGGCGTGCAGAGCGCGCGCGTGCCGTCGATGCAGGCGAGTCTCGCCGCCGGCGCGCCGACGCCGGTGCCGCCGGCGGCGACGCTCGCCGACGGCATCGCGGTCGCGCGTGTCGGCGTGCACACCTATCCGCAGGCCGCGGCCTGGCTCGACGGCATCGTCACCGTCGACGAGGAATCGATCGCGCGCGCGATCCTGACCCTGCTCGAACAGGAAAAGCTGCTGGCCGAAGGCGCCGGCGCGGTCGGCATCGCGGCGCTGCTCGATGGCGTCGTCGGCGACCCGGCCGGCAAGCGCATCGTCGCCGTGGTCTCGGGCGGCAACATCGACCCGATCGAACTCGCGAAGATCGTCGAGCGCGGGCTGGAGCGCGACGGGCGGCTCGCGCACCTGCGCGTCGTCGTCGCCGACCGGCCCGGCTCGATCGCCGAGGTCGCCGGCCTGGTCGCGCGCGAGCGCGCCAACATCCTGCAGATCAGCCAGCGCCGCGATGCCGCCGAGGTCGGCCTGCGCGAGGCCGAACTCGACCTGACGCTGGAAACCCGCGGGCTCGATCACGTCACCGGCATCGTGCAGGCGCTGCGCGACGGCGGTTTCCGCGTACGCTGACGAACCGCCGCCGTTCGCGCGGGTCCAGATTCCGTCGCCCCGCCTCATCCGCCGGTATCCCGAGATGTCCGATTCCGTCCCCGCGCCGCTGACCGCTGCCGAGGTCCGCGCCGTCGTGCTCGGCTCGGTGCTGGCGCTGTTCCTCGCCGCGCTTGACCAGAGCATCGTCGCCACGGCGCTGCCGGCGATCGCCGCCGAGCTCGGCCGGGTCGAGCTGATGTCCTGGGTGGTCACCGCCTATCTGCTCGCCTCGACCTGCGCCACCCCGGTGCTCGGCAAGGCGAGCGACGTGCTCGGGCGCCGGCGCGTGCTCGCCGGCTGCCTGATCGTGTTCCTCGGCGGCTCGGTGCTCTGCTCGCTCGCGACTTCGATGCCGATGCTGATCGCGGCGCGCGCGCTGCAGGGCCTCGGCGGCGGCGGGCTGATCACGCTGGCGCAGGCGACGGTCGCCGACGTGGTGCCGCCGCGCGAGCGCGGGCGCTACGTCGCCTACTTCGCGTCGGTCTGGGCCTGCGCCGGCCTGCTCGGGCCGACGCTCGGCGGGCTGCTGACGCAATACCTGGGCTGGCCGTGGATCTTCTGGATCAACCTGCCGCTCGGACTCGCGGCGCTCGTGATCACCGATCGCGTGCTGCGCCGGCTGCCGGTGCGCGGCGGCACGCGCGGGCGCATCGACCTGCCCGGCATCGTGCTGCTGTCGACGGCGACGACGGCGCTGCTGCTGGCGCTGAGCTTCGGCGGCCACCGCTGGCCGTGGGCCTCGGCGCCGATCCTCGGTCTGCTGGCGCTCGCCGTCGTCCCGGCGCTGCTGTTCGCGCACCGCCAGCGGCACACGGCCGAACCGCTGCTGCCGCCGGCCTTCTTCCGCGACCCGGTGGTCGCACCGACCGGCGCGGCGCTGTTCCTGGTGTTCGGCGGCTTCCTCGCGGTCGCGGTGCTGGTGCCGGCCTGGCTGCAGATCGGCCTCGGCAGGAGCGCCGCCGCGGCCGGGCTGCTGATGATGCCGATGTCACTGGCCGCGCCGCTGACCGCGACGCTGACCGGCCACTACCTGCGCGCGACCGGCCGCTACCGCCGGCCGCCGCAGCTCGGCCTGCCGCTGGCGGCGGTGGCGCTGCTGGCGCTGGCCGGGGTCGCGCTGGCCGGGCCGCAGGCACCGGCTCCGGGCTGGCTCGCGGCGCTGCTGGCGCTGATCGGGCTCGGCATCGGCCCGATCTTCTCGGCGAGCCTGACCGCCGCGCAGAACGCGGTCGAGCCGCGCGATGTCGGCGCCGTCACCGGCGCGCTGACCTTCGCGCGCGCCCTCGGCGGCGCGGTCTGGGTCGCGGCCGGATCGGCGCTGGTGCTCGGGCTGGCGCTCGCGTGGCTGCCGCAGCTCGGCACGCTCGGCGGCCTCGAAGACCTCGTGCGCCGGCCGCTGGCCGCTGCCGAGCGCGCCGCGCTCGGCGAGGCCTTCGCCGCGGTGTTCGTGGCTGCGGCCGGGCTGCTGCTGCTCGGCCTGCTGCTGTGGTCGCGCGTCGTCGAACGGCCGCTGCGCGGGGCGGACGCTGCGCCGGTCAGCGCCGAAACCTGAACCGGGCAGCGCACCGGCTCAGCGATAGCCTTCCTCGCGCAGCACCTGCTGCACGGCCGGCCGCGCGCGCAGGCGCTCGAAGTGCGCGCGGCAGTGCGCCGGCAGCGGCAGGCCGAGGTGATCGGCCCAGAACTCGACGTAGAACAGCGCGGCATCGGCGATCGAGAAGGTCTCGCCGACCAGCCAGTCGCGGCCGCCGAGCTGTACCGCGAGCAGCGCGAAGCCTTCGGCGACGATCTCGCGCCCGCGCGCCTGCACGGCCGGCTGCAGCGCCGGATCGGTCGTGTAGGCATCGGTCGTGAAGATGCGCGTGAAGCCCTGACCGTGGATCGTGCCGGTCACGTAGTCGAGCGCTTCGAGCACCCGCGCCACGGCGGTTTCTTCGGCCGGCAGCAGCCCGGCCTTCGGGAAGCGCCGCGCCAGCCAGTACGCGATTGCGGTGAAGCCGGCGAGCGCGCTGCCATCTTCGAGGCGCAGCGCCGGAATCGTGCCGCGCGGGTTGATCGCCAGATACGCCGGCTGGCGATGCTCGCCCTTCGGCAGGTTGACGATGTGCGCGGCGAAGGGCACGCCGATCTCTTCGAGCAGGATGTGGATGCCGGTCGAGCACGAACCGGGCGTCATGTACAGCGTCAGCTGCAAACGGTTCATGGCGGTCACCGGCAGCGGGATTCAGGGGAACGATCGGAGGCGGCGGCAGCGACGGCGAGCGCCCCGAGGGACGGCAGGCATGCGCCCGGCCTCACAGCCGCCCCCGCTCGTCGCGCAGCGCGAACGCCGGCAGACGCAGGCCGATACCCTTCGTCAGCCCGATCGCCTGGAAGCGCTCGCCCATCTCGCCGGGCAGCGTCAGCAGCTTGACCTGACGCACGGCCTCGACGTGGCGCGGCAGGTCTTCGGGATCGACCTCGGCGAGCAGCGCTTCCAGGCCGCAGCCGAACAGGAACCAGGCCTGCGCGCAGTAGCCGGCGACCTCGAAGCCGGCGGCGAGCGCGGCATCGGCGACGGCGGTGAAATCGACGTGCGCGGTCAGGTCCTGAAGCCCCGGCCAGACCAGCGCGTCGTCGTGGGCGCGGTGGCGGTAGTGGCACAGGAAGGTGCCGCGCGCGCGCGACGGATGGTAATAGGCGCGGCGCGGGTGGCCGTAGTCGATCAGGATCGCGGCCCCGGCGGCGAGCGTCTCGCCGAGGCTCGCAAACCACGCCGGCAGCGCCGGATTCCATTCCGATTCGTAGCCCTCGGCGAGCGGCCCGACCGCGGCCTCGATCGCCGCGACCGCGGCCCGGCAGCCGGCATCGGCGGGGCCGGTGACCAGTTCGAAGCCGGTTGCGGCATCACCGCGGACGTACAGCTCCTGCGGGCCGTCGGCGCCGATGCGAAAGCGCCGCACCGGCATCGCATCGAGCAGTTCGTTGCCGAGCACGACGCCGCGCAGGCTGCCGGCCGGCGGCAGTGCATCGAGCCATTCGACGCGATCGAGCAGCGCCGGCACCTTCGCGGCCAGCGTTGCGCGCTGGCGCTCGCGCAATTCGGCGCTGGCATCGAGGATGCGGTAGCGCCCGGGCAGGCAGTCGAGCCGCGCCAGTTCGGCGAGCACGCCGGCGGCCATCGTGCCGGTGCCGGCGCCGAATTCGAGCACGTCGCCACCACCGAGTGCGGCGAGCACCGGCGCGCTGGCACGCGCCAGACAGCGCGAGAACAGCGGCGAGAGTTCCGGCGCGGTCGTGAAATCCCCGCCGGCGCCGAACTTGCGGCTGCCGGCGGCGTAGTAACCAAGGCCGGGCGCGTACAGCGCGCGCTGCATGTAGTGATCGAAGCGCAGCCGCCCGCCGGCAGCGGCGATGTCGGCGGCGATCTGATCGACCAGCCGGGCGCAGACAGCCAGCGCCTCGGATGAGGGCGCCGGAAAATCGGCGAGGGAGCGTTCGAAGGCGCGCATGGAGCTTTCCGCAGCGGGCACAAGTCGGCGAAGCTAGCCGCAACCGACTGCGCGAGGGGGCGAGGGCCGTGGAGGATATCACCGGGGATGCACGCGTCGCGCTGGTCACCGGCGCAGCGCGCCGGGTCGGCGCCGAGATCGTGCGCACGCTGCACGCGACCGGCTGGCGCATCGCGCTGCACTACCGCAGCGCCGCCGCCGAGGCCGAGACGCTCGCTTCCGAACTGAACGCCCGGCGCACGGCCTCGGTCGCGACCTTCGCCGCCGACCTGCTCGACACCGCGGCGCTGCCCGGGCTGGTCGAGGCGGCGGCGACGGTCTGGGGCCGGCTCGACCTGCTGGTCAACAACGCCTCGTCGTTCTACGCGACGCCGGTCGGGCAGGCGACCGAGGCGCACTGGGACGATCTGGTCGGCTCGAACCTGAAGGCACCGTTCTTCCTGAGCCAGGCCGCGGCGCCGTGGCTGCGCGCGCACGAGGGCTGCATCGTCAACATCGTCGACCTGCACGCCGGCCGGCCGATGGACGAGCACCCGATCTACTGCGCCGCCAAGGCAGGCCTGGCCTCGCTGACGCGCTCGCTGGCACGCGAGCTGGCCCCGGAGGTGCGCGTCAACGGCATCGCGCCGGGCGCGATCCTGTGGCCGGAGCACTCGATCGACGCCGGCGAGCGCGAGCGCATCCTCGGGCGCGTGCCGCTCGGGCGCGCCGGTTCGCCGGCCGACATCGCGCGCACGCTGCTGTTCCTGGTGCAGTACGCGCCCTACGTGACCGGGCAGATCATCGCCGTCGACGGCGGGCGCACGACCGGCGTCTGAAGCCGGGTCGGGGTACACTCGCCGGCTCTGTGCCGCATGCCCCGTTGTGAGGAAGTCCCCCGATGCGCCGTCCGACGCTCGCCGCGCTCTGCCTGCTCTGCACCCTGCTCACGCTGCTGCCGGTCGCCTCCGCGCCAGCGAAGACCGTCCGCTACGTCAGTGACAGCCTCGAAGTGCCGCTGCGCGCCGGCGCCAGCCTGCGCCACCGGATCGTGCGCATGCTGCCGAGCGGCACGCAGGTCGAGGTGCTGGAGACCGACACCGACAAGGGTTTCGCGCTGGTGCGCACGGCCGATGGCACCGTGCAGGGCTGGCTGCCGAACCAGTACCTGATGGAAACGCCGTCGGCGCGCACGGCCCTCGGCACCATGCAGACCGAGTTCGATCGCGTGCGCTCCGAGAACGCCAGCCTCAAGGAACGCCTCGACACGCTGACCACGCAGAAGGTCGATGCCGAGACGAGCTTCTCGCAGCTGTCCTCCGACAACCACCGGCTGGCGCAGGAACTGGCGACGATCCGCAGGACCGCCGCCAACGCCATCGCCATCGACCAGCAGAACAAGGACCTGCAGGAGCGTGTCGTCAACCTGGAGCGCGAGCTGCAGATCGTGCAGCAGGAGAACCAGTCGCTGGCCGATCGCAGCAACAGGGACTGGTTCCTGCTCGGGGCCGGCGTGCTGGTCTCGGGCGTGCTGGTCGGGCTGATCCTGCCGCGGCTGCGCGTGCAGCGGCGCAGCCGCTGGGGCGAGCTCTGAGCGAATCAGCCGCCGCCGGCGCTGCGCTCGATGCGCACGCCGACGGCGCGCGCACCGCGCACCGCGGCCGGCTTGGTCAGCGTCAGCCGCAGCCACGGCACGTGGAACTCCGTGATCAGCAGCTCGGCGATGCGCTCGGCGAGCGTCTCGACCAGTTCCCAGCGCTCGCCGCCGACGTAGGCGCCGAGGCGCGTGGCGACCGCCATGTAGTCGAGCGCATCCTCCAGCGCACCGCTGGCGGCGCTGCGGCGCACGTCGGTGCCGAGTTCGAGATCGAGGACGATGGTCTGGCGGATGCCGCGCTCCCATTCGTAGACGCCGATCGTGGTCTCGATGCTCAGGTCGCGGATGAAGATGATGTCCATTCGCCGGCTCGGTGGCTTTTGCGAGAAGATCCATGATCGCCGGAAACGACCGCCAATGCTCCCCCGCGCATCGCCGCCGCAGGAGCGCCGGCCATCGCCGTCCGTGTTCCTCCTCCCTGCGGCTTCCCGCCGCCTCCCAGGACTCCTGCTCCGCCCATGACCAGCGCCCTGCTCTGCCTCGTGTTCGCGTATCTGTGCGGCTCGGTCTCGACCGCGATCCTCGTCTGCCGGCTCATGGGCCTGCCCGATCCGCGCTCGGAGGGCTCGCGCAACCCCGGCGCGACCAACGTGCTGCGCATCGGCGGCAGGAAGGCCGCCGCGATCACGCTGGCCGGTGACTTCCTGAAAGGGCTGATCCCGGTGCTGGTCGCGCGCGCCTTCGGGCAGGGGCCGGAAGTGCTGGCGGCGACGGCGTTCGCGGCCTTCCTCGGCCATCTGTACCCGGTGTTCTTCGGCTTCCAGGGCGGCAAGGGCGTGGCGACCGCGCTCGGCGTCATGGTCGGGCTGTCGTGGCAGGTGGCGCTGGCCGCGCTCGCGACCTGGCTGGTGATCGCGCGGGTCTGGAAGATTTCCTCGCTCGCGGCACTCGGCGCCGCGACGCTGTCGCCGCTGTACGCGCTGCTGTTCGGCCTGCCCGGGGCCTACGCGCTGGCGCTGCTGCCGATGGTCGCGCTGCTGCTGTGGCGCCACCGCGAGAACATCCGCCGCATCCGCGCCGGCACCGAAAGCCGCATCGGCGACAAGAAGAAGACCTGATCCGGCCCCGGCTACGCGAGGGCCGGCGGCGGCTGCAGCGCATCGAGCGGCCAGCGCGGCACGGCGCGGATCGGGCCGTCCTCGCGCTCGCCGGCCGCGAGCCGGCAGTGACCGGCATAGGCAATCATCGCGCCGTTGTCGGTGCAGAAGGCCGGGCGCGGGTAATAGGCCCGGCCGCCGCGCGCCTGCATCAGCGCGGCGAGCTGCTCGCGCAGGCGCTCGTTGGCACCGACGCCGCCGGCCACCACCAGCCGCTTCAGGCCGGTCTCGCGCAGCGCCCGCCGGCACTTCAGGAACAGCGTGTCGACGACGGCGTCCTCGAAGGCGCGGGCGACATCGGCCCGGTCCTCCTCGCTGCCGGAGAGGCTGGCGAGCGTGTTCAGCGCGTGGGTCTTCAGGCCGCTGAAGCTGAAATCCAGCCCCGGCCGGTCGGTCATCGGCCGCGGGAACGTGAAGCGCGCCGGATCGCCGCGTCCGGCCAGCCGCGCCAGCGCCGGCCCGCCCGGATACGGCAGGCCGAGCAGCTTGGCGGTCTTGTCGAAGGCCTCGCCGGCGGCGTCGTCGATCGATTCGCCGAGGATGCGGTAGCGCCCGACGCCGGCCACGGCGACCAGCAGCGTGTGGCCGCCGGAGACGAGCAGCGCGAGGAACGGGAAGGCCGGCGGATCGGCTTCGAGCATCGGCGCGAGCAGGTGGCCTTCCATGTGATGCACGCCGAGCGCTGGCACCTGCCAGGCCGCGGCCAGCGCACGCGCGAAGCTCGCCCCGACCATCAGTGCACCGATCAGCCCGGGGCCGGCGGTATAGGCGATGCCTTCGACCGCGCCGCGTTCGAGCCCGGCGGCGGCGAAGGCCTCGTCGAGCAGCGGCACGAGCTTGCGCACGTGATCACGCGAGGCGAGCTCCGGCACCACCCCGCCATATTCGGCGTGCAGCGCCACCTGGCTGTAGAGCGCGTGCGCGCGCAGGCCGCGCGCGCCGTCGTAGAGCGCGACGCCGGTCTCGTCGCAGGAGGTTTCGATGCCGAGCACGATCATCGCGGGATTGTCCGGGCGGGCGCCGGCACGACGCAAGCCGCTTTTGCAATGGTCCGGACAAAGGCTTAGACTCGCGCGCTCGCCGTTACCGGCCCAGCCCGCTGCCTATCGAGGTAACTCCTTAATGCCCGTCGTGAAAGTGAAGGAAAACGAGCCGTTCGACATCGCCCTGCGCCGCTTCAAGCGCGCGTGCGAGAAGGCCGGCATCCTTGCCGAGATCCGTGCCCGCGAGTTCTACGAGAAGCCCACCCAGGAACGCAAGCGCAAGCAGGCGGCCGCGGTCAAGCGCCACCAGAAGAAGCTCGCGCGCGAAGTCGCCCGTCGCACCCGCCTGTACTGATTCCGCTCCGGACACCCCCGCCGCATGTCGCTGAAAGCCCGCCTCACCGAGGACATGAAGGACGCGATGCGCGCGAAGGACAAGGACCGTCTCGCGACGATCCGCCTGATCCTCGCCGCGCTGAAGCAGCGCGAGGTCGACGAGCGCATCGAGCTCGACGACACGCAGGTCCTCGCCGTCCTCGACAAGATGCTCAAGCAGCGGCGCGAGTCGATCGCGCAGTTCGAGAGCGCCGGCCGCACCGATCTGGCTGAAAAGGAGGCCGCCGAGGCCGCCGTGATCCAGACCTACCTGCCGGCCGCGCTGAGTCCCGCCGAATTCGATGCGCTGATCGACGCGACCATCACCGCCACCGGCGCGGCCGGCGTGCGCGACATGGGCAAGGTCATGGCCGCCATCAAGGCGCAGGCGCAGGGCCGGGCGGACATGTCCGAGGTCAGCGCCCGCATCAGGACCCGGCTCGGCGGCTGATCCCGCCCGTGCCCGATGGCCCCGAGAACCCGGCCCGGCGCCGGGTTCTCGCGTTTTCGCGGCCATTCACGCGCTAGTCTCGCTGCAACCGCGCCGCCTGGAATCACCGCATGTCCGGTCGCATCCCGCAGGGCTTCATCGACCAGCTGCTCGCCCGCACCGACCTCGTCGAGGTCATCGGCGCGCGCGTGCCGCTGAAGAAGCAGGGACGCGAATTCGCCGCGTGCTGCCCGTTCCACAACGAGAAGTCGCCGTCGTTCTACGTGAGTCCGTCCAAGCAGTTCTTCCACTGCTTCGGCTGCGGCGCCCACGGCAACGCCATTGGCTTCCTGATGGACTACGAGCATCTGGCCTTCCCGGAAGCGGTCGAGGAACTCGCGCGCAGCGCCGGAATCGAGGTGCCGCGCGAGGGCGGCAGCGCAGCGGCCGGCCAGCAGGATCAGTACGCCGAAATCCTGCACTGGCTCGCGCGCGCCGATCAGTGGTTCCGCCAGCAGCTGCGCCATCACCCGGAGCGGGCCCGGCCGATCGAATACCTGCGCGGCCGCGGCCTCGCCGGCGCGCTCGCCGCCGAGTTCGGCATCGGCTACGCGCCGCCGGAGCGCGACGCGCTGCTGCAGGCGCTGCTTGCCGAGGGCGCAACGCGCAAGCTGCTGCTCGCCGCCGGCCTGGTCGCCGAGCGCGACGGCGGCACGCTGGTCGATCGCTTCCGCGGGCGCGTGATGTTCCCGATCCGCGACCGGCGTGGACGCACGATCGCCTTCGGCGGGCGCGTGCTCGGCGACGGCCAGCCGAAGTACCTGAATTCGCCGGAAACGCCGGTGTTCCACAAGGGCCGCGAACTCTACGGCCTGTACGAGGCGCGCATGGCCGCGCGCCAGATCGGCCGGCTGGTGGTCGTCGAGGGCTACATGGACGTGGTCATGCTCGCGCAGCACGGCCTGCGCTGCGCGGTCGCGACACTCGGCACCTCGACCACGGCCGAGCACGCCGAGAAGCTTTTCCGCATCACGCACGACATCGTCTTCTGCTTCGACGGCGACCGCGCCGGACGCGAGGCCGCCTGGCGCGCACTCGAGAACGTGCTGCCGCAGGTGCGCGACGGCCGGCGCATCGGCTTCCTGTTCCTGCCCGATGGCGAGGACCCGGATTCGCTGGTGCAGCAGGAGGGCGCCGAAGCCTTCGCCGCCCGGCTCGATGGCGCGCTGCCGCTGACCGACTACCTCGCCGAACGGCTGCGCGCGCAGGTCAACCTGAACACCGACGAAGGCGCGGCGCGGCTGATGGAACTGGCAAAGCCGCTGCTCGAACGCATGCCGGATTCGCCGGCGCGCGACCTGCTGGTGCAGGCGCTCGATCGCGGTTCGGTGCTGCGCCGGCACACGCGCCTGCAGCAGGCCCCGGCCGGCGTCGGCGAGTTCCGGCGCAAGGTCGATTACCGCAAGAGTCCGGTGCGCCACGCCATCGCGCTGCTGCTCGCCGAGCCCGCGCTGGCCGCCGAGGCCGGCGAGCGATCGAGCTATGCACGGATCGATGCACCCGGCGTCGATCTCTTGCTTGAACTGATTGATATCTTCAGGGACAGCCCGCATCTACCGGCAGGTGCCGCAGTCGAACGCTATCGTGGAACCGCCCGGCAGCGGCCGCTGGAGCGCCTGCTGGCCTGGGCACCGGAGGTGCCGGCCAACGAGTTCGACTGGCAGCAGGAATTTCGCGACACGCTCGCACGCATCCGCGCGCTCGGCGACCGGCGCCGGCAGCTGATGGACCGGCTGGCGCGCGGCGAACGGCTGGAGGCCGAAGAACTCGACTGGCTGCGCAGCGTCCCGGCCGGAAACGCCGGCAGCCCCCCGCAGGAACCGTGAATTCCGAGCGGGGTCAGGAATTTGTGATGGACTTATGATATTGTGCGCGATTCGCCTCAACGGGTATCGGGCCTGCATTCGGGTGCAAGAGCAGTCATGAGCGAACAGCAGCAGTCGCAGTTGAAGAAGTTGATCGCCCGCGGCAAGGAACAGGGCTTCCTGACCTATGCCGAGATCAACGATCACCTGCCGGAAGACATCGTCGATCCCGAACAGATCGAAGACATCATCGCGATGATCAACGACATGGGCATCGAGGTCCATGAGTTCGCGCCGGACACCGACACCCTGCTGCTCGCCGAATCCCCGGTCGCCACCGATGACGAGGACGCCGCCGAGGAAGCCGCGGCCGCGCTCGCCGCCGTCGACAGCGAGTTCGGCCGCACGACCGACCCGGTGCGCATGTACATGCGCGAGATGGGCACGGTCGAGCTGCTGACGCGCGAGGGCGAGATCCAGATCGCCAAGCGCATCGAGGAAGGCATGAACCAGGTGCTCGCGGCGCTCGCGAGCTACCCGGAGACCATCGCCGAGCTGCTGAAGGAATACTCGCTGGTGCAATCCGGCGAGGCGCGGCTGGCCGATGTCATCGCCGGCTTCGTCGGTCTGGAGGAACCGGCCCCGGCCGAGCTGCCCGAAGATACCGAAGCCGCGCTGCCCGCCGTCGAGGCCGAGGCCGCCGTCGAGGAATCCGAGGACGAGGACGGCGAGACCACCGAGGCCGCCGACACCGGTCCTGATCCGGAAGAAGCCGCACGGCGCTTTGCCGAACTCGCGAGCCTGCTCGAAACCGTGACCGCCAGCATCGCCGGCGTCGGCGCCCGGCACCCCGACACCCTGGCGATGCGCCAGCAGATGTCGGATCGCTTCATGGAACTGAAGCTGGTGCCGAAGGTGCTGGAGATGCTGGTCGAGAACCTGCGCGCGCTGGTCGATCGCATCCGCGCCGAGGAAAAGATCGTCATGGACGCCTGCGTCGGCCACGCCAAGATGGACCGCAAGCTGTTCATCACCAGCTTCCCGGAGCACGAGACCAACCCCGACTGGATCGACACGCAGATCGCCGCCGGCAAGAAGTTCTCCGAAGCCCTGAAGCCGCACCGCGACACCGTGCGCTCGGCGCAGGAGCGCCTGCTCGGCATCCAGAACGAGGCCGGCCTGTCGGTCAACGAGATCAAGGACATCAACCGCACGATGTCCATCGGCGAGGCCAAGGCCCGCCGTGCCAAGAAGGAAATGGTCGAGGCCAACCTGCGCCTCGTGATCTCGATCGCCAAGAAGTACACGAACCGCGGCCTGCAGTTCCTCGACCTGATCCAGGAAGGCAACATCGGCCTGATGAAGGCAGTCGACAAGTTCGAATACCGCCGCGGCTACAAGTTTTCGACCTACGCCACCTGGTGGATCCGCCAGGCGATCACGCGCTCGATCGCCGATCAGGCGCGCACGATCCGCATCCCGGTGCACATGATCGAGACGATCAACAAGCTCAACCGCATCAGCCGCCAGATGCTGCAGGAGATGGGTCGCGAGCCGACGCCCGAGGAACTCGCCGCGCGCATGGAGATGCCCGAGGACAAGGTCCGCAAGGTGCTGAAGATCGCCAAGGAACCGATCTCGATGGAAACCCCGATCGGCGACGACGAGGATTCCCACCTCGGCGACTTCATCGAGGACACCAGCGTGCTGTCGCCGCTGGACTCGGCGACCATCGAGGGCCTCAAGGAAGCCACCTACGAGGTGCTCTCCAGCCTGACGCCGCGCGAGGCCAAGGTGCTGCGCATGCGCTTCGGCATCGACATGAACACCGACCACACGCTCGAAGAGGTCGGCAAGCAGTTCGACGTGACGCGCGAGCGCATCCGCCAGATCGAGGCCAAGGCCTTGCGCAAGCTCCGCCACCCGAACCGCTCCGAGGTCCTGCGCAGCTTCCTCGACCTCGAATGAGCCGCCCGCGGCTTGCGGGAGTCTCGCCGGCTTGGCGATACTCCCGCACCGCACGAATCGCACCGTTTCCGGGCCCTTAGCTCAGTCGGTCAGAGCAGGCGACTCATAATCGCTTGGTCGCAGGTTCAAGTCCTGCAGGGCCTACCATGAAATCAAAGGCTTAGCGCATCATGCCGCTAAGCCTTTTTTCTTGGGCATACGCCGGGCATACGCTGGGAACAGATTCGTGGTCGTGCTGGCGCAGGCCTGTAGCCCGGCTGTAGCCCGGTGCGCCATTCCGGACGGTTTTGGGTTTCTTTCTGGACGGATGCCGCCGGCGGTCCGGGTGGCGGGGTTGGTGCGTCATTCTGGACGGGTTCACACGTCCAGCACGTAGTCCGGTAGCGCCGGGGTCGGGCCTTTGATTGATCGTCACGCGGGTGACGATGCCGTATACGTCCGGCTGTCCCATGCCGGCGCCGTTGATCCGGAACTGTTGCCCGAGTTGCGCAGCCGCGAAATCGGGACCGCCGGGCGGCAGCGTGAAGGCGGACAGGGCCGGCTGCGCAGCCGGGCCGGTGAGGAGACGCGCGGCGCGGCTCGGGGCCTCCGGGCCGGCCGTCCGGCATCGGCATGTATCTGCCCTTATTTTGAGATGTTCTTGTACATCAATCGCTTGCCGATTCTGATGCGAATCGGCATTTCGTTGATTGGCAAGAAAATCTTTGACTCGGGTACATGCCGATGCACGGGGCTCGTGCTGCGATGCGGGGACGGCGCCCGGCTGCGGCCCGCTTACAACCGGTCGCTGCTGCCCGGTCCCGCGCCCGGTTTGGGGCGGCCGCGCGTCAGGCGCGGCTTCGGTGCCGGCACGGCCTCGGGCCTGCTGGCGTGCGCGGGCAGGCGGTCGAGTTCGTGCTGCATGCGCAGGAAGCAGGGGATGGTCGCGAGCGGCGCTTCGAGCTTGTTCAGCGCCTGACGTGCTGCCCAGTGATCGCCGCGGGCGTGGGCCTCGATGGCATCGGCGGCGAGGTGCAGCGCGCGTGCGTGCAGCCAGGGCTCGGCCAGCGCCTCGGCCAGACCGCCGGCCAGCGCCGGGCGCAGCGGGGCCAGCCGGCGCGCCGCCTCCGGCCAGCGCCCGAGTGCGCCGAGCAGCGCGATGCGCTCCAGTGCCGCCCGTGCGGCCAGCGGCCCGTCGCAGAGCGCATCGAGTGCCTGCCAGGCGCCGCGCAGGTCCTGACGCTGGATGTGGATGCGGTAGCGGTTCCAGCCGCGGCGGCTGTCGGCGAACGCGGCCTCGGCGAGCAGCGTGCCGGCCAGCGGATCGTCGAAACCGTGCCCGGCCAGCGCCGCGAGCAGGGCATCGTTGTCGGGCAGACCGTCATCCGCCGGCTTTGACATGACGGTATCGGTGTCGGCCCCGAAAAGTGGGGCGGCGGGCGCGGCGGCCGGCAGCGGCGGGCACGGACGCAGGCGTTGCATCGGTGGCAGCAGCGTGCGCCCCGGCCAGTCGCCGGGCGGAGCCAGACCGAGCGCGGTCAGCACGGTCGGCGCCAGATCGAGCACGGTCGCCGGCTGCGCCTCGCGCACGGCGGACAGCCCCGGCACGCTGAGCGTCCACATGCCCTCGGGGCGCGGCGTCGCCGGGCGCGGGTCCGCGAGCCCGGGGCCGTGCCCGCGCGAGCCCGGCACGTCGAGATAGCCATGCGTGCTGACGACGAGCACGGCAGCGTCCATGCCGCCGAGTTCGAGCAGGCGGCCGAGCAGCTGGTCGGCGAGCCGGTAGGCACCGGGCAGCACGCCGCGGTAGCGGCGGAAATCCTGCTCGGGCACCGCGGCCGGGCACGGCGGCAGGTAGGCGGCAAAGATCGCCGACAGTTCGGCGAGCAGCGGATAGCAGACGAGCGTCAGCGGCCTAGGGCGGGTTTCCAGCAGCCAGGTCGCCGCGGCATGCAGGCTGAAGCTGCGCGCCAGCGCCAGCGCCGCCAGCGCCGGCCGGCGATCGCCATGCGGGTCGATCGTGCCGGCCTCCGGCATCAGCGGCGCGAGCACCGCGGCGTCGAGTTCGGCCGGATCGACGCGCAGCGCATCGAGTTGCGCGCAGGTTCCGGCGTCGAAGCCGCCGAGTGCGCCGTCGGCGAGCGCCAGCCACTCGCCGCCATCGGCCGCACAGCGCCCCGGATAGGCATCGCCGACGCAGCCGCCGGCACCGCGTGCCGGACTGCTCGCCGGCAGGCCGATGCGCAGGCTGGCCAGGCCGGCGGCGGCCGCGTGCTCCCACAGCGGCGCACGCTGCAGGCTGCGGCTGTCGACCGCGCGCGCGCCGCCGTGGGCCGGATCGGTCTCGACGGCGGCCAGCACGTCATGCACGTCCGGCCAGCGGCCGGTGTTCAGGCTCGCCCAGCAGGCCGGCGGGCAGTCGGCGAGGATCGGCGTCAGCGAGCCATGACGACCGCGTGCGCGCAGCCGGGCAAGGTTCGGCAGCAGCCCGCGTGCCAGCAGCGGTGCGGCGATGTGTTCGTCCCAGCCTTCGAGGGCGATCAGCAGGCAGCGCGACACGAGGGCTTCTCCAGTTCGCAGGCGTAATAGTGTTCGCAGGCGATGCGCGCAGCCTCGAATCCGCGGCGGATGCCGACTTCGTAGGCGCGGCGCGTGTCGCCGTGTTCGTCGGCGGTGCTGAAGCGGTGGCGTTCGATCTCGCGGTGGCGCCGGTGCAGGCGCCGGGCCGCGCGGAACTTGCTTTCGATGTGCGCCCAGCCGCGGCGGAAGGCCGGCTGCACCAGATACAGGTCGGTCGAGGCCCAGTCGCTGCCGCGGCTGCCGAGCGTCACCGCGACCGGCCGGCCGTCGAGGTGCAGCGCCTGCGCCCATTCGTTCGGCTCCAGGCCGCTGCGCAGGATGCGATCGAGCCGCACCGCCGCCGGCGGTCCGAAGGCCTCGATCAGCGCCGCGCCATAGGCGCCCCAGGGCACCTCGCCATCGTTCTGCTCCAGGATGCCGGCCGGCAGCCGGCCGCGCGCCAGCAGGCGGTCGCGATAACGGCCGAAGAAGCGCACGGTGTTCGCGAGCGTGGTTTCGAAGGTTTCGATGGTACGCACCACCTGCAGGCCGACGGCTGCGCAGAAGGCCGCGGCTTCCGGTGTGTCCGTCCCGCGCCAGCTCACCACGCGCGCCAGCCCCTGCGCCTGCGCTGCCGCCATGGCCGTCGCATGCAGCGCCCGGCCGACGCCGCGCCGGCGCAGGGCCGGCACGACCGCGATCCACAGCGCGCCATCCGGATGCAGCGCGGCAGCCCCGGCCGGGCAGTCGCCGGCCTCGGGCAGGAAGGCCAGCCAGCAGTCGGCGCCGGTCTGCACGCGCAGCGGCAGACGCGTCAGCGCCCGTACCGGCGCGAGGCGCTGCGGCCCAACGGCCAGGACCCGCATCAGAGGAACGACGCCCGCCCGCAGGGCAGGCAGGACATGTGCACGCGGACGGCACACCCGGCCCTGTCCGGGCCGGGACGGAGCAGTGCGCAGGACGGACCGGATTGCGGCAGGCCGCCTTGCGGATCAACGGGCAGGAGGGACATGGCGGGGGCGTCCTTGTGCTGTTGGGCGGAATGAAGGCGCGTGTGCCGGGGGAGTCCGTGGCTCGATCCGGGCTTCTGACCGGCACACCTGACAGCACGGTGCTCAGGAGCCGGTGGCGGTTGATGCACTGCAACGGGTGTTAATCTTCCCCGAATAATTGTCAAGTTTGGCTTGCATGCCGATTTTTTTTTCGGCCGCATGCACGATTGCCAAAGCCGGACGACTACGGCCCGCCGGCGTCGGCGTCGCAGTCAGGGCGTTGATCCGAAGTGAATCCGGTTTCCCGGAAGGGCGGGCAGACGTGCGACCGGGTCGCCGGACGCAGCCGCAGCGATCTGCCAGACCCGGCCGGCAAGCCCTGCTTGCCGGCAGGCAGCCGGAGTCGATCAGGCGGTCGTGGCCGTCCGGCGACGCCGGCGCGCGGCGAGCGCCGTGCCACCGGCGGCGAACAGCGCCCAGCCCGCCGGCTCGGGGATCGTGATGCCGACCCCGGCGACCGACTCGTAAGCGTAGTCGTAGGCGGTGATCACCAGCGAGTTGCTGGTGTTGTCGTAGGCGCTGACGCCGACGCGCATCCAGCCGAAGTGATAGTCGGTACCGACCACGTCACCGGGCAGGCCGGTCATCGCGAATCCGACGTAGCCGATCGTGCCGGCGCCGCCGTTGTACCAGTTGCCGGCCTGCGCGCGCACGCCGCCACCGTTCAGATCGAAATCATCGATGGCCAGGACGCCGACCTTGTTGGCATCGGCGAAGGCGGCGGCGTCGATGGTGCTGCCGGTACCGAAACGCGTTGCGCTCGGAAAGCCGGCATCGTTGGCGATCATGACGAACGACGGATCACTGAATACAACTGCGATCGCGTCGGTCTGGCCATCGCT
>JAFEGB010000017.1 GCA_018240295.1 Pseudomonadota bacterium | reverse complement strand
CCGCATCGTCACCGGCCGGTTCGTATACTCGACCGGCCACTGACTCCGGGGAGAAGGCGCCGATGACGGCACACGCGATCGGGCGCGGGTTCGCGCTCGCGGCAGTTCTGACGACCCTGCCGGTGACGGCCTGGGAGCTGCGCCCGGCCGGCAAGGACCCGCTGAGCGGCCAGACGCGCTGCCTGCTGGTCGAGGAACCGCTCACCATCAACGACGGCTACGGCGAAACCCGTATCGACATCCTGTTCAACGGCGAGGCATTAATAGTCGTCACCGATTCCGAGATCGACGCCGGCTTCAACGACCTGGCGCTGAGCGTCGCGATCGAGCGCCGGCCGCCGGCGCGCGGGCAGAAAATCGTCGAGCCCCCACCGTCTCCACGCTTCGTTCCCGCGCGTATCGAGAACAAGAAGACGCTGGTGTTCACGGACGCACCGGCGATCGAGGAAGCCTTCAAGGCCGGCAGCACCGCGAGCTTCGCGCTGCGCTTCTGGCCGCTGTGGCCCTCGGTCGGCTCGATCCCGGTCGAGGTCAGTCTCAAGGGCTTCACGAAGGTGGCCGAGGAATTCACCCGCTGCACCGGCCAGCCCGCCGCCGGCACCACCCGCTGACAGGGGGACGAACACCGATGGGCCTGCGTACCAAATTCAACCTGGTGCTGATCCTGAGCTTCGGCATCGGCATCGGTCTTTCCGGCTACCTCGCCTACGGGCTGCTGCGCGAAAACGCCCGCGAGGAAGTCCTGCAGAACGCGCGGATCATGGTCGAGGGCGCGCTCGCGATCCGCGGCTACACCTCGCGCGAGATCCAGCCGCTGCTGACGCTGCCGATGAAGCGCCAGTTCCTGCCGCAGACCGTGTCCTCGTATGCCGCGCAGACCAACTTCCGCACGCTGCGCGAGCACTTCCCCGAGTACACGTACAAGGAAGCGGCGCTGAACCCGACCAACCTCAACGACCGCGCGGCCGACTGGGAAGCCGACATCATCCGCGAGTTCCGCAACAACGCCGAACGCAAGGAGATCATCACCGAGCGCGAAACGCCGACCGGCCGCGTGCTGACGCTCGCCCGGCCGCTGAAGGTCGGCAGCCCCGCCTGCCTGACCTGCCACAGCACGCCCGACGCCGCCCCGGACACGATGAAGGCCGTCTACGGCACCGCCAACGGCTTCGGCTGGCAGCTCAACGAGATCGTCGGCGCGCAGATCGTCTCGATCCCGATGGCGGTGCCGCTCGATCGCGCCGAGAAAGTCTTTCACACCTTCCTCGCCGGCCTCGGTGCGATCTTCCTGCTGCTGCTGGTGCTGCTGAACCTGCTGCTGCACTTCGCCGTCATCCGCCGCGTGCGCCGCATCGCGACCATGGCCGACAAGGTCAGCCTCGGCGAGGAGGACGTGCCGGAACTCGATGCCCGCGGCAGCGATGAAATCGCCAGGCTCGCGGCCTCGTTCACGCGCATGCGCCGCAGCCTCGAAAACGCGATGCGGCTGCTGGGCGAATGACGCGAATCCCGCCTCGAAAGAGGGATACTGCCGATGTCAGCCGCCGCCGGATACGAAGCTTATGACGGAACCTGCCTCACCCCGCTGCCGGCGGCGGACCTGCCTGCCCCGCCGCCCCGTCGCACGCGCCGGCGTCCGCTCGTCGGAGGCACGACCGTGAGCACGATGCCCGTCACCATCGGCAAGTACCGCATCGAGTCGGTGCTCGGGCATGGTGCGATGGGGGTCGTCTACCGCGGCCACGATCCGGTGCTCGATCGCACGGTCGCGATCAAGACCATCCGTGCCGAACTGCTCGCCGCCGGCGACGACGGCTTCGAGGACGATGACTGGCACGCGCGCTTCCGCCACGAGGCGCGCGCCGCCGCGCGCTGCACGCACCCGAACATCGTCACGATCTACGACTTCGGCGAGACGCCGGACGGTTCGCCGTATCTGGTCATGGAGTTCGTCGAGGGCCGCGAGCTGCGCCGCCACCTCGGCGAGGGCCGCCAGTTCGACCTGCCGGCGGCGGCGCTGATCCTGCGCCAGATCCTGCGCGCGCTCGACTGCGCGCACCTGCTCGGCATCGTGCATCGCGACATCAAGCCGGCCAACGTCATCCTGCTCGCCGACGGCATGGTCAAGGTCACCGACTTCGGCATCGCGCGCCTGAGCGGCGGCACCGGCCTGACCCAGACCGGCGCGATGGTCGGCACGCCGAACTACATGTCGCCCGAGCAGTTCACCGGCGGCACGCTCGACCGGCGCGCCGATCTCTACGCCTGCGCGGTGATCGCCTACGAGCTGCTGACCGGCCAGCGGCCGTATCCGGGCCCGACGCCGCCGGCGCTGCTGCACCAGATCCTGAACACGACGCCGCCGCGCCCGAGCGCGCTGCGCCCCAGCCTGCCGGCGGCGCTCGATGCCGTGCTGCTGCGCGGCCTGGCCCGCGACCCGGGCGCACGCTTTGCCGATGCCTGCGAATTCCAGCGCGCGCTCGATGCCGCGCTCGCCCCGGCCCTCGCGCCGGTGCCGATCCACCACCATCCGGAGCCCGGCACCGTCGTGATGCCGGCACCGCTGACGCTCAGCGACGCCGAGCTGCACGAGGCCGAAACCACGCTGGCGACGCACATCGGTCCGCTCGCGCGCGTGCTGGTGCGCCGCGCCGCCGCCTCGGCGCACTCGCGCGATGCCTGGCTCGAAGAGATCGCCCGCAACATCAGCGACGATGACGAGCGCCGGCGCTTCCTGCGCCGGCTGCGCCGCGGCGAACCGACCGGCTACACGCAGTACGGCACCACCGCGCATACCGCCCACACCGGTCACGTCGGCCACGCCGGCGGCAACGCCGCACCGACCGCCGCTTCCGGCTACGGCAGCAGCGGCTCGGTGACGACGGTGCTGCGCGTCGACGCGGCCACACTCGCCACCGCGCAGCAGGCGCTGACGCAGGCGATCGGGCCGATCGCGCGCGTGCTGGTGCGCCAGACGGCACCGCTGGCGCAGGACGCCGCCGACCTGTACCGGCGCCTCGCCGAGCGCATCGACGACGCCGACGCGCGCCGGCGCTTCCTCGCCACCCGCCCGCACTGAGACCGGCGCCCGGGCGGGCGGGCGACGCGCATGTCCGCGGCGCATCCGTCCCGCGTGCCTTCGCGCCCCATCTGCCGCGTCCCTCCCGCTTTCTTCCGCTTCCTCCCCCGGTTCATCCGCCGTCGCAGGGCCGCAGCGCCTGCATGTCCGGCATGCAGCGATCGGCGCACGGGCGTGCTGTTGCAGCGCAGTACACTGCCCGGCAACCCGCCCCTGCCCACGGACTGTACTGCTGCGATGTCCTCCTCCCCCGCTCCTGCCGCGGTCCTCGCCGAGCCGCCGCTGCGCTCGCTGGCGGCGTTCCGGCACTTCTGGCTGACGCGCGTCTGCACCACGATTGCCTATCAGATGATCGGCGTCGCGGTCGGCTGGCGCGTCTACGAGCTGACCGGCAGCGCGCTGGCGCTCGGGCTGATCGGGCTCGCGCAGTTCCTGCCGGCGCTGCTGCTGGTGCTGCCGGCCGGGCAGGTCGCCGACCACCACGACCGGCGGCAGGTCGCGGCCCGGGCGCAGCGCGTGTCGGCGCTCGCCGCGGCGCTGCTCGCGCTCGGCAGCCTCGGCGACTGGCTGACGGTGCACGGCATCTATGCGCTGGTGCTCGTGATCGGCGCGGCGCGCGCCTTCGAGGCGCCGTCGCTGCAGGCGCTGCTGCCGCGGCTGGTGCCGCCCGCCCGGCTCGGCAGCGCGGTCGCGGCCTCGGCCTCGGCGATGCAGACCGCCGTGATCACCGGCCCGGCGCTGGCCGGTTTCGTCTACGCCGCCGGGCCGGCAGCGGTGTTCGCGGCCAGCGCGCTGCTGTGGGCGCTCGCGAGCCTGCAGCTGGCGCGCATCGAGCCGCTGAACCGCCCGGCCACCAGCGCACCGCCGCCGGGGCTCGACACGCTGTTCGCCGGCATCACCTTCATCCGCAGCCGGCCGGTCGTGCTCGGCGCGATCTCGCTCGACCTGTTCGCGGTGCTGCTCGGCGGCGCGACCGCGCTGCTGCCGATCTACGCGCGCGACATCCTGCTGACCGGCCCGCTCGGCCTCGGCCTGCTGCGCTCGGCACCGGCGATCGGCGCGCTGGCGATGTCGCTGTGGCTGTCGCGCCATCCGCCGCAGCGCGGCGTCGGCCGGCTGATGTTCGCGGCCGTCGCGGTGTTCGGCGTCGCAACGCTGGTGTTCGCGCTGTCGACGCAGTTCGCGCTGTCGCTGGCGGCGCTGGTCGTGCTCGGGGCCTCGGACATGATCAGCGTCGTGATCCGCGCCTCGCTGGTGCAGCTCGAAACCCCGGACGAGATGCGCGGCCGCGTCAGCGCGGTCAATTCGATCTTCATCGGCGCCTCGAACCAGTTCGGCGAATTCGAATCCGGACTGACCGCGGCGCTGTTCGGCACCGTGCCGGCCGCCGCGCTCGGCGGACTCGGCACGCTGCTCGTGGTGCTGGTGTGGATGCGGCTGTTCCCGGACCTGCGCCGGCGCGAGCGCCTGCTGGAAACCGGCACCGGCTGAAAGCCCCCGGCGGCCCCGCTGTCCGAAAATTAACCTCTGCGACGGAATGGCTCTGCCATATCGGGTACGCCGTCCGCCGGGCCCCGGTGGCCGGACGGCGGCACTCCGTGCATCTCCCCCCGATCCGGCCATTCCCCCGCCAGGAGGTTTCCCATGCATTTCAGCAAGCGACTCGGTGCCGAGTTCATCGGCACGTTCTGGCTCGTGCTCGGCGGTTGCGGCAGTGCCGTGCTGGCCGCGGCGTTTCCGCAGGTCGGCATCGGCCTGCATGGCGTGGCGCTCGCCTTCGGCCTGACCGTGCTGACGATGGCCTACGCGATCGGCCATGTTTCCGGCTGCCACCTGAACCCGGCGGTCACGGTCGGCCTGACCGTCGGCGGCCGCTTCCCGGCGCAGGAGGTCGTGCCTTATGTCGTCGCGCAGGTGCTCGGGGCGACGGCAGCGGCCTTCGTGCTGTATCTGATCGCCACCGGCAAGGCCGGCGCGTCGATCGGCGGCTTCGCGGCCAACGGCTACGGCGAGCTGTCGCCCGGCAAGTACGGCCTCGGCGCGGCGCTGATCACCGAGGTGGTCATGACCGCGATGTTCCTGTTCGTGATCATGGGCGCGACCGATGCACGCGCACCGGCCGGCTTCGCGCCGATCGCGATCGGCCTGTGCCTGACGCTGATCCACCTGATCAGCATCCCGGTCACCAACACCTCGGTGAACCCGGCGCGCTCGACCTCGCAGGCCCTGTTCGCCGGCAGTGAATACCTCGGTCAGCTCTGGCTGTTCTGGCTCGCGCCGATCGTCGGCGGCGCCATCGGCGCACTCGTCTACCGCGCGGTGTGCAGCGAGCTGAAGCCGGCCGTGGCACCGGTCGAGGATCTGCGCCCGGCCGCCTGAGCCGGCATCTGCCCCTGCCCTGCCCCCGGGCGCCCGCGCGGCGCCCGGGCGTCTGCGGCGGCTGGCATCCGCGGCGGCGCTCTGGAAGGATGCGCGACCCGTCCCGCCCGGAGTATCTGCCCCGATGTCCGATGCCCGCCTGCGCGCCACGCTGACCGGCGCCGTCGCGATCCTGCTGTGGGCGACGCTCGCGCTCGGCGCGACGCTCTCCGCCGGCCTGCCGCCGTTCGAGCTGCTGGCGCTGACCTTCTCGATCGGCGGCCTCGCCGGCCTCGCCGTCGTCGCGCGCGGCGGCCGGCTCGCGCGGCTGCGCCAGCCGCCGGCGGCGTTCGCGCTCGGCGTCGCCGGGCTGTTCGGCTATCACTTCTTCTATTTCGTCGCACTCGCGCACGCGCCGCCGGTCGACGCCAGCCTGATCAACTACCTGTGGCCGCTGCTGATCGTGCTGTTCTCGGGCCTGCTGCCCGGCGAGCGCCTGCAGCGCCACCACCTCGGCGGCGGCCTGCTCGGCCTCGCCGGGGCCTGGGTGCTGATCAGCGGCGGCGGCACGGCGCCGAGGCTCGAATACCTGCCGGGCTATGCGTCGGCGCTGGCCTGCGCCTTCGTGTGGTCGGGCTACACGGTGCTGAACCGCCGCTTCGCCGGCCTGCCGACCGATGGCGTCGCCGGCCAGTGCCTCGCGGTCGCGGTGCTGGCGGCGCTCTGCCACGCGGCCTGGGAGCCCACGGTCCGGCCCTCGGCCGTGCAGTGGGCGGTGATCGGCTGGCTCGGACTCGGGCCGCTCGGCTTCGCGTTCTACGTCTGGGATCACGGCAGCAAGCACGGCGACCTGCAGCTGCTCGGCGTGCTGAGCTACGCGACTCCGGTGCTGTCGACGCTGCTGCTGCTCGCGGCCGGTCGCGGCGAAGCCGGCTGGCCGGTGGCGCTCGCCTGCGCGCTGATCGTCGGCGGTGCGCTGCTGGCCTCGGGGCGGTTCCGGCGCGGCTGAAGCCGCAAATGCCGCGGGGCGCGTGCCCGGGATGACACGCGCCCCGCAAAAACTCCGAAGCCGGCGGCGCTTACTCGCGCACGCCCTCGATGACGAACTTCAGGTTCACCGCATCGGCCGCCGGACCGAGGTTTTCGGTGTAGCCGAAGTCGCTGCGCTTGATCGTCGTCGTGCCGACGTAGCCGCGGCGGTAGCCGCCCCACGGGTCATTGCCGGCGCCGATGAACTGCACGTCGACCTTCACCGGCTTCGTGACGCCGTGCAGGGTCAGCTCGCCTTCGAGGGTCGCCTTGTCGCCGCTCTCGCTGAACTTCGTGCTCTTGAAGCTCGCGCTCGGGAACTTGTCGGTGAACAGGTACTTCTCGCGCAGGTGCTTGTCGCGCTCGCCGTAGTTGGAATCGACGCTGCCGGTGTCGACCCTGACCTCGATGGTCGAGGCGCCCGGCTTCGCGGCGTCGTACGTGAACTTGCCTTCCATCTTGTTGAAGCGGCCCTGCAGCATCGAGAAGCCGAGGTGCGAGATCTCGAAGTTCACGAACGAGTGCGCCGGATCGACCTTGAAGGTCTCGGCCGCGGCCGTGCCGGCGAAGCCGAGCGACAGCGAGGCCGCGAGCGCGGCGGCGAGCAGAGGGGACTTGCGCATGGTGAGCAGCTCCTGAGGGGCGACGGCGGCATCGGCCATCGCGATCGGGGGAGGAAACCGCCGCCCGCAGCGGGCGGCGCGAGGAAAACCGGGAATCCGGAACCACGCGGCCCCGGAATACTTCAGCGCGGCAGCCGGCCGGTCATGCGCGCCAGCGTGCCGTCGCGATCGAGGAACTGGTGCTTGAGCGCCGCCGCGGCATGGACGACGACGACGGCGAGCGTGCCCCAGGCGAGCGTCTCGTGCAGGCCGGCGACGAACTCCTGCCACTGCTCGCCGCCGCTCCAGAGCGCCGGCAGCGAGATCAGCCCGAACAGCTCGGCCGGATCGCCCTTGGCGGTCGAGACCAGATAGCCGCTGAGCGGGATCAGCAGCGTCGCCAGGTACAGCAGGCCGTGGCCGGCGTGCGCGCCGAGCTTTTCCCAGGGCTTCAGCGTCGCTGCGAGCGGCGGCGCGCGATCCGCGATCGCCCAGCCGATGCGCACGAGCGCCAGCAGGCCGACCACGACGCCGAAGCCGCGGTGCAGGCCCGGCCACAGCCGGTAGCCGGGGTCGTAGTAATCGAGCGTCGTGATGTACCAGCCGAGCGGGATCAGGCCGAGGATCAGCACGGCGATGCTCCAGTGCAGCAGGCGGGCCGTCAGGCCGTAGGCGGATGCCGAATTGCGCCACATCGCGGATTGACCTCGCGCAAGCGGGGGACACCGGCAGCGGTGTCGTTCGAGTTGCGCAGCAGGCTAGCAGCCGCATTCCGGCACAGCGACGCTGCTTGCGTGACAGGATTGTTCGCTCCGGATTGACAATACCGCCGGAACTTTTGCGAACCTGCCCTTTTTGCGCGCACGACGGCGCGCCGGCAAAGTCACGAAAAACACAAAAAACGGCGGCCCGGCGCCGCAACGCCGGGCCGCCGTGTCGAGCGGCCGGGATGCAGGCCGGCTCAGGTGCGGCGCGTCGCGCCGACGACCACCAGCGCGCCGCCGAGCGCCAGCGCGGTATAGCCGGCCCAGGCCGGGATGCCGACGTGCTTCTCGGTCTCGGCCGTGGCCTTGACCGGTCCGACCTGCAGCACGGTCTCCTCGCTGGTGTAGTTGAAGCCGCGGTAGGCGAGCACGGCGATGCCGGCGACCAGCAGCAGCACGCCGATGATCATGGAAGTCTTCATGGCGGATACCCCTGAAAGGCTGCGGTGAAAATGCAGTGAAGGCGCAGTGGAGAGCGGTGTCACCGTCGCACGGTCGACCTCTGCGGGCCGTCCCCTGCACGCCTTCGGCGCGTGACGGTCACACCGGACATCGACCCCTGCGCCACAATCAGGGTTCCCTGCAGGACTGCATCCGGGATTGCCGGCGGTCATGCCTTACGGTTTGCGACACGCGCAGCGCGCCGGCACGGCAAACTGTGCAGACCGGGTGCAGACCGATCCGGATCGAATCCCCTCCAGCCATCGTGCGACCGCACTGCGGTTGCCGCACCCGCCGCACCGGGGAAAGGAAGGTCAGATGAGCGAAGAAATCAGCCGCGACTACGTACACGGCGTCTACACCGAACTGCTCGCCCGCGAAGGCTTCCGGCCGAAGACCGACGAGGACGGCGACATCCAGTTCCGCAACCAGGGCTTCACGACCTACATCCGCATCAGCGAAGACGATCTGCCGTTCCTGCAGATGTTCATCCCGTCGGTGTACACGCTGGAGTCCGGCGAGGAGGACACGGTCGCGCTGGCGGTGATGGCCGAGCTGAACCGCCAGTTCAAGCTCGTGAAGGTCTGCCGGCTCGATCACTCGGTCGCGGTGCTGGTCGAGATGCTGCTCGCGCAGCCCGAGGACCTCGGCGGCTCGCTGCTGCGCATCGCCGACGTGCTGGTGGTGGTCGCGCACGAATTCCACCGGCTGATGAGCGCGGCGCTGCGCGAGCGCCAGCGTCAGGCCGAGTCCGAGCTCGACGAGGACGATCTGCCGATGCCGACGCGCACCGTCAACTGACGGACGAGCCGCGTCCTCAGCCGCGACGCGGCTCCGCGGCAGGGCCGGAACCGGGGCCGAGGCCGATGCCGTACTGGCGCAGCTTGTTGGCGACCGCGGTATGCGACAGGCCGAGGCGGCGCGCGAGCTGGCGTGTGCTCGGATGGCTCGGATACAGGCGCGCGAGCATCAGCCGCTCGACGCGCGCCAGCGCCTCGGCGAGCGAGCCCTCGAACAGCGCCTCGTCGATCGGCGCCCCGCTCGCCGCCGTGGCGTCGGTGCCGAGCGCGAGCAGCTCGGGCGTGATCGCGCCGCCCTCGGCGACGGTCACGGCGCGCAGCAAGGTGTTTTCGAGCTGGCGGACGTTGCCGGGCCAGCCGTGCGCGAGCAGCGCCGCCTCGGCCTCCGGCGTCAGCCGCGGCGGCGCGCAGGCGAGCTGGCGCGCGGCCATCTCGATGGCTTCGAGCGCGACCGGCAGCACGTCGGCCTGCCGCTCGCGCAGCGACGGCATCTGCAGGTTCAGCACGTGCAGGTGGTAGTAGAGATCGTCGCGAAAGCGTCCGTCGCGGACCTCGGCCGCCAGATCGACGCGCGTCGAGGCGATGATGCGCACGTCGGCGCGGCGCGGCTCGACGCTGCCGCCGCGCCGGAAGCGCCCGTCCTGCAGGAAGCCGAGCAGCCGCGCCTGCAGCGCCGGCGACAGCTCGGCGACATCGGACAGGAACAGCGTGCCGCCGGCGCCCTGCTCGAACAGGCCCGGCTGCTCGCGCACGCCGAACAGCACGGCCTCGGCGCCGGCATCGGCGAGTTCGCCGGCGTTGAGGCGCAGGAACGGCGCCTCGCGCCGCGGGCTGGCGAGGTGACACGCATAGGCGAGCCGCGCCTTGCCGGAGCCGGATTCGCCGAGGATCAGGATCGGCGCCGACAGCGGCGCCATGCGCCGGGCCTGCGCCACCAGCGCACGCATCGGCGCCGAGCGGTGCACGATCGACGCGAAGCCGGCATCGACGGCCGGCGAGGCGGCTTCGAGGCTGCCGCCGTGCAGCACCATGACCGCCCCCGACAGCGACTTGCCGGCGCGTGCGAGCGGCACCAGCACCGGAATGAAGTCGGCAAGCACGGCCTGGCCGCGCAGCGCCAGACGCACGCCGTACTCGGGCCGATCGAGCCGGTTGATGTGCTCGACCAGATCGAAGTCCTCGACCAGCGGCGCGAGCGGCGTGCCCTGACCGTCCGGCCCCTTGAGCTTCAGCAGGCGCTGCGCCGATTCGTTGGCGACGACGACCCGGCCTTCGAGATCGAGCGACAGCACCGGCGCCGGCAGCGCGCCGAGCAGCGTGCGCAGCTCCGACTGCTTGCGCTCGCCCGGCATCAGCGGGATCGGCCGCACGTCGCGCACGCCCGGCACCTGGCGGATCTCGGGCAGCACGCGGTGCAGTTCGTCGAGCGTCATCTGCGCGGCGTGCAGATAGAACGAACCGCGGCCGTCGTTCTGCGTGACGATGTCGCCGGCGGTCATGTTGATGTTGTGCCGCGCCAGACTGTTCAGCACGGCCATCGCGATGCCGACGCGGTCATCGAACACGATCTGCAGGCGCATGGCGTCTCCTTCCGGGATTCAGGTCATCCGGCATCGCACGGCCGCCTCGGCAACGCACGACACCGCAGGGTCGTATGGCTGTGTGTACGTCCGCAGCAGATTAGTTGACGCCGGGCGCCGATCACAACGTCAGACTGCATGCGGGTTTTCGTCGATTCCTTTCTTACCTGTAACCGATCATTGACAATCCCGGAGCTCGCCGGACCCTGCCCGCAGCCGTGGCCGCCACGGCGGTGCAGCAGCGCGCACCCGGCCTCTGCTACCTGTGCGCCATCCCCGTCCGGCCTCCGTGCCGGCGATCGCGCCCGGAGGCCACGCCGCGCCATGAACATCGCCCTGTCCCTGCTGCACGCGCTGAAGGCGCACGGCGCCCGCGAGATCTTCGGCATTCCCGGCGACTTCGCGCTGCCGTTCTTCCGCATCGTCGAGGAAAGCGGCGTGCTGCCGCTGTACACGCTGTCGCACGAACCCGGCATCGGCTTCGCGGCCGACGCGGCGGCGCGCTTCAACGGCGCACTCGGCGTCGCCGCCGTCACCTACGGTGCCGGGGCGCTGAACATGGTCAACCCGGTCGCCGGTGCCTATGCCGAGCGCAGCCCGCTGGTGGTGATTTCCGGGGCACCGGGCGCGGCCGAGGTGCGCTCCGGCATGCTGCTGCACCATCAGGTGAAGACGACGGACTCGCAGTTCGCGATCTACCGCGAGATCACCTGCGCGCAGACCCGGCTCGACGATCCGGCGACGGCCCCGGCCGAGATCGCGCGCGTGCTCGGCGCCTGTCGCGAGCAGTCGCGGCCGGTGCTGATCGAGGTGCCGCGCGATGCGGTGGCGCTGCCGTGTGCGCCGGTGCGCCCGGCCGCGCCGGCCGCCTACGACCGCGAGGCGGTCGAGGCCTGCGCCGGGGAAATCCTCGCGCGCCTGGCCGCGGCCGCCCGCCCGACGCTGCTCGTCGACATCGAGGTGCGCCGCTACGGGCTGGAGGCGCGTGTCGCCGAACTCGCGCACCGGCTGGCGATTCCGGTCGTGACGACCTTCATGGGCCGCGGCCTGCTCGCCGAGGCCGCGGTGCCGGTCGCCGGCACGTATCTCGGGGTCGCCGGCGAGCCGGCGGTGACGGCGCTGGTCGAGGACTCGGACTGCCTGCTGATGCTCGGTGTGCTGCTGTCGGACACCAACTTCGGCGTCTCCGGCCGCCAGATCGACCTGCGCAAGGCCGTGTACGCGGCCGACCGGCAGGTGCAGATCGGCTTCCACCACTATCCGGACCTGCCGCTCGGCGCGCTGGTCGAGGCGCTGCTGGCGCTGGTCAGCGACCTCGATCCGCCCGAGCCGCGCCTGCGGCCCGATCTGCCGCCGCTGCCCGAGGCGATCGTCGACGGCGCACCGATCGCGCCCGATGACATCGCCGCGGCGATCGGCACGCTGATGCGCCGCCACGGCGCGCTGCCGATCGCCTCCGACATCGGCGACTGCCTGTTCACGGCGCTCGGGCTCGCCAACACGGCGCTGACCGCCCCCGGCTACTACGCGACGATGGGCTTCGGCGTGCCGGCCGGGCTCGGCATCCAGGCGACCACCGGCCTGCGGCCGCTGATCCTGGTCGGCGACGGCGCCTTCCAGATGACCGGCTGGGAACTCGGCAACTGCCGGCGCTACGGCTGGGACCCGATCGTCATCGTCTTCAACAACGCCAGCTGGGAGATGCTGCACGTGTTCCAGCCGGAATCGGCGTTCAACCGCCTCGACGAATGGCGCTTCGCCGAACTCGCCGCCGCCCTCGGCGGCCACGGCGAGCGCGTGCGCACGCGCCGCGAGCTGCACGCCGCGCTCGCGGCTGCGCACGCCCGCCGCGGCCGCTTCTCGCTGATCGAGGCGATGATCGCGCCGGGGGCGCTGTCGCACACGCTGGCGCGCTACGTCGAGGGCTTCCGGGCCCGGCGCGCGCGCCAGGCGGCGGGCCACTGAGCGGTCGCGCCGCGAAACAGACCGCTGTTCACGCTCGCACCGTCTACGCTGATCCGGTCCTGACGGAGCCGGACCCGCAAGGGTCCGGTTTCACCCTGTCGCCCCGTCTCCCGCCTCCGGAGCCGGGGCGTCTTTTTGAGAACGCCGGGGGTCCGTTGCCGGCAAGTCCGCGATTCCGGCGTGGTTGACGCAGTGCGGCAGGCTTGCGTAGGGTGCGCGCCCATCCGCTGGAAACGCCCCGGGTGGTCCGAGCGATCGGACTGAAACGGGAAGCCGGTGCAACACCGGCGCTGCCCCCGCAACTGTAAGCACGCCAAGCGACGCCCCCGATGCCACTGTGCCCGACCGGCACGGGAAGGCGGGCGTCGCCGGGAGAGGACACTTCCCCTCCCGCGTGCGAGCCAGGAGACCGGCCCGGGGCGTACCCAGTCGGTGTTGCGGCGGGCGACACCGACAAGCCGCTCCGGAAGGAACTGCCGATGCGCAGGCCGGGGCGTGCCTGTCCTCGCCGCGGCGACCGGCCTGCTGCCGGCGCCGCGGGCGTTTCGCCCCCATTCCGTTCCTGCGAACCGATGGGGATACCCTCGATGAACACCCTGCACACCGGCCTCGCCGGTCTGGCCGCGCTCGCGGCCCTGTGCCCTGCGCCCGCAGCGGCCGCCGACGGCGACAGCTCCGAACTCGTGGTCACGATCACCGGCGCGCGCAGCGAGCAGCCGCTCGCGCATGCCACCGCCCCGATCACGGTCATCGACCGTACCGAACTCGACCAGAGCCAGGCGATGACGCTGAACGAGGCCCTCGCCGGGCGCAACGGCATCGCCGCCGCCAGCAACGGCGGCGCCGGCAAGGTCACCAATCTCTATCTGCGCGGCGCCAACGCCGGCCAGACGCTGCTGCTGGTCGACGGCATCCGCCTCGGCTCCTCGACGCTCGGCTCGCCGGCCTGGCAGCTGCTGCCGCTCGGGCTCGCCGAGCGCATCGAGGTCGTGCGCGGCGCGCAGTCCGGCCTGTACGGCTCGGATGCGATCGGTGGTGTCGTGCAGGTGCTGACGCTGCCGGCGCCCGGCAGCCCGGTGCGGCCCTGGGCCGAAGCCGGTCTCGGCACGCAGCAGGGACGGCATCTCGGCGCCGGCGTGCGCGGCAGTCAGGGCGCGACGACCTTCTCGCTCGGCGGCGACTGGCTCAGCAGCGACGGCTTCGATGCCACCGCCACCGACACCTTCGCGCACAACGACGACCGCGATGGCTTCCGCAGCGGTGCCGGCCACGTCGCCGTGCGTCAGGACGTGGCGCCGGGCCAGTCCTTCAGCTTCACGGCGCTGCGCGCGCAGGGCGAGAACCGCTACGACGGCAGCAACCCGCTCACCTTCGCGACCGCCGATCACGCCGAAGGCAAGTTCGTGCAGCAGGTGCTGGCGCTCAATGCCGACAACCGGCTGACGGATGCCTGGCGCATGAAGACCACGCTCGGCCAGAGCCGCGACCAGAACGAGGACTTCGCCGACGGGCTCTCGGCCGGCGCCTTCGACACGCGCCGCGACCAGTTCACGTGGCAGCACGAGTTCCGGCTCGCCGACGGCCACCTGCTGAGCCTCGGCAGCGAGTGGCTGCACGAGAAGGTCGGCGGCAGCGGCGTCGTCGATTACGCGCAGAAGACGCGCACGACGCGCGCGCTGTTCCTCGTCGATGCCGTGACGCTCGGCGCTCACGACCTGCAGCTCAGCCTGCGCAGCGACGACATCGACGACATCGGCCGCCACAACACCGGCCGCCTCGGCTGGGGCTGGAGCTTTGCGCCCGGCCTGCGCGCCACGGCCAGCTACGCGACCGGCTTCAAGGCGCCGACCTTCAATGATCTCTACTACCCGGCCGGCCCGTTCGCCGCCGGCAACCCGGACCTCGAACCCGAGTCCTCGCACGGCTGGGACCTCGGCCTGGAGCAGCACGCCGGCGCCTGGCACTGGCGGCTCGGCGGCTACCGCACCCGCGTCGGCAACCTGATCCAGTGGGTCCCGGACGAGTTCTTCCGCTTCAGTCCGGTCAACGTCGCCAATGCCCGGCTGACCGGCATCGAGGCCTCGCTCGGCTGGCAGGATCACGGCTGGCAGGTAAACCTTGATGCCGACTGGCTGCGCGCCGAGGACACCGACAGCGGCGACCCGCTGCCGAACCGCCCGAACCGCAGCGCCCGCCTCAGCATCGACTACGCCCCCGGCACCTGGAGCGCCGGCGCCACGCTGCTCGCCGCCGGCTACCCGGACGAACTGCCGCAGCGCGGCTGGAGCGTGCTCGACCTGCGCTCCGGTTACCGGCTCGACAAGGACTTCGAGCTGAAGCTCAAGGTCAACAACGTCTTCGACCGCGACTACCAGACCGTCAACGGCTATCCGATGCCGGGGCGCGAGGCCTGGATCGCGATCGAGTACGGCATACGCTAGAACAGCGCAGTCGACGCACGCCTCGCCCGGCCGTGATCTGCCGCGCTCCCCCGCCCCCGGCAAGCTGCCGCGTGAAGCACCTTTCCCCCGCGCGGGGAAGGGGTCGGGGAAAGGGGGGAGCCGCCGGCACCAGCGCCGAAACCATGTGCCGCGCGCCATCCCTTGCGGGGGGCAGCGCGGCGCGGCGGCCACGGCCGGCGGAGCTCCTGCCGGCCGTGGCCGATCCATCTCCCGCCCGAGGACTCCCCGCGATGGGTCACCGCCTCTCGAAGATCTACACCCGCACCGGCGATGCCGGCACCACCGGCCTCGGCGACGGCACGCGCGTGCCCAAGGACGCGCTGCGCATCGAGGTCATGGGCGAATGCGACGAACTGAACGCCGTGCTCGGCATGGTGCTGGCGCTGCCGGTGCGCGAACCGATCCGCGCCGTGCTGACCGAGGTGCAGCACCGGCTGTTCGACCTCGGCGGCGAGCTGTGCATGCCCGGCTACGCATCGCTGAGCGCCGAGGACGTGACGCAGCTCGAAACCGATCTCGACGGCTTCAACGCCGCACTGCCGGCGCTGAAGGAATTCATCCTGCCCGGCGGCGGCCCGGCGGCCGCGGCCTGCCATCTGGCGCGCACCGTCTGCCGGCGCGTCGAACGGCATCTGGTGACGCTGGTGCGCACCGAGGCCGTCAACCCGCACGCGCCGGCCTACCTGAACCGGCTGTCGGACCTGCTGTTCGTGCTCGGGCGCGTGCTCGCGCGCGACGAAGGCGGCAGCGAGGTGCTCTGGCGCAACGACCACGGCCGGCGGCGCACGGCGGCGGACCAGCCATGAGCTTCGCCGAAAACCTCGCCAGCCTGCCGCCGGCCGGGCATCTGGCCGCGCTCGAACTGTTCGAGCACGGCGAGCCGGCCGGGCGCATCGAGAACCGTCCCGGCCAGGCCGGGTCGCTGCGCATCTACCACGCGGTCGCGGTCAACGGCCGCATCGACGCCGAAGCGGCACGCCGGGCGCTCGGGCTCTACGGCGAACACCTCGCCGATGCCGAGGCCAATCCCGGCCGGCATCCGAACATCGACCGGCTGCTGGCGCTGATCGGGCGCGATGCAGTGCTGGTGGTCGTGGCGAAGCCCGTGGCAACAGCCGACTGAGCGGGCACTGCCAGACTTCGCAAGCTGCTGACCCTGCTCTCTCTCTTTACT
>JAFEGB010000179.1 GCA_018240295.1 Pseudomonadota bacterium | reverse complement strand
TGGCGCAGCTGAAGAAGTGAGCCTCTGAACCGTTCCGTCCGTCAGCAGGCACACGGCCGGCGATTCAGCCGGCCGTGTCGTTTCCGGGGCTCATGCCGATCACACCGGAGCGTTTCGCTTTTCGCACTTCTTGCGGGAGAGGGGTGGAAAAACCCTGTACCCACGGGTGACCGGTATCAGCCCGCTCGCCGCCCGCACACCGGGCAGTCCGGATCGCGGGGCAGGCGGGCGCTGCGCAGCCGTGCGCCCAGCGCGTCGTAGCGCAGCAGCCTCCCGGCGAGCGCCGCCGGCCGCCCGGCGAGCAGTTGCAGCGCCTCGCTCGCCTGCAGCGCCCCGATCACGCCGACCAGCGGCGCGATGACGCCGTTCGCCGTGCAGGTCTCGGCGGCGGCCTCGTCGGCCTCCGGGTACAGGCAGCGGTAGCAGGGGGCGTCGGGCTCGCGCGCATCGAACACCGCGAGCTGCCCGCTCCAGCGGATCGCCGCGCCGCTGACCAGCGGCCTGCGTGCGGCGCGGCAGGCGAGATTCAGCGCGTGGCGGGTCGGGAAGTTGTCGCTGCAGTCGAGCACGACATCGGCCGCCGCCACCAGCGCGGCGAGCGCCGCGGCATCCGGACGGATGCAGACGGTCTGCACCCGCAGCGCCGGGTTCAGCGCGCGGCAGCGCCCGGCGGCCGACTCGGCCTTCAGGCGGCCGCGATCGGCATCGGCGTGCGCGATCTGGCGCTGCAGGTTGCTCAGCTCCACCCGGTCGTCATCGACCAGCGTCAGCGTGCCGGTGCCGGCCGCGGCCAGATACAGCGCCACCGGCGACCCCAGGCCGCCGAGGCCGAGGATCAGCGCGTGCCCGGCCCGGATGCGCTGCTGACCCTCGTAGCCGATCTCCGCGAGCAGCACGTGGCGGGCGTGGCGCGCGAGTTGCGCGTCGTCGAGTTCGGGCAGGGCGCTCATGCCGGGGCCTGGGCGAGGCTGACGCGCGGCCGGCCGCCGAGATCGGGCACGCAGGCCACCGCGCGGTAACCGGCTGCCGCGAGCAGCGCCGGCACTGCCTCACCCTGATCGTGACCGTGTTCGAGCAGCAGCCAGCCATCGGCTTCGAGGTGCGCCCGCGCCTCGGTGACGATGCGGCGCAGATCGGCGAGGCCGTCCGCGCCGGCGGCGAGTGCGCGGCGCGGCTCGAAGCGCAGGTCGCCGCGGCCGAGGTGCGGATCGTCCTCGGCGAGATACGGCGGGTTCGACGCGATCAGCGCGTAACGGCCTTCGAGGGCTGCGCACCAGTCGCCGGCCGCGAAGCGCAGGTTGCCGAGGCCGAGCCGCGCGGCGTTGGCCTGCGCGATCGCGAGGGCGGCGGGGCTGGCGTCGGTCGCCGTGACCTCGATCCGCGGCCGTTCGGCGGCGAGCGCCAGCGCGATCGCGCCGCTGCCGGTGCCGAGGTCGGCGACGCGCAAGTCCCGGCCGTCCGGCAGCCGCGCCAGCGCCAGCTCGACCAGCAGCTCGGTCTCGGGGCGCGGGATCAGCGTCGCCGGCGTGACTTCGAGTTCGAGCGTCCAGAAGCCGCGTCGCCCGCTCAGGTAGGCGACCGGCTCGCCGTGCATCCGGCGTTCGAGCAGCGTCAGGAAGCGTGCAGCCGCTTCGGGCGCGACCGGTGCTTCCGGCCACGCGCGCAGGAAGCTGCGCGGGCGGGCGAGCACGTGCGCGAGCAGGGCCTCGGCGTCGGCGCGGGGCGAGTCGCTGCCGGCGGCGGTGAGGCCGGTGAGCGCCGTCGCCAGCAGCCCGGACAGCGTCGCCGGGGCGTCGGGAGCCGTCATCATCAGTCGGCCAGCGTCGCCAGCCGCTCGGCCTCGTCCTCGCGGCGCAGCGGTTCGAGCAGTTCGTCGAGCGCGCCGTCGATGACATCGCCGAGCCGGTACAGCGTCAGGTTGATGCGGTGATCGGTGATGCGGCCCTGCGGGAAGTTATAGGTGCGGATGCGCTCGGAGCGATCGCCCGAGCCGACCTGCAGCCGGCGGCTCGCGGCCTGCGCGCTCTGCTGGCGGCTGGTCTCGGCGTCGAGCAGGCGCGCGGCGAGCAGGCTCAGCGCGCGCGCGCGGTTCTTGTGCTGCGAGCGTTCGTCCTGGCATTCGACGACGGTGCCGCTCGGCAGGTGCGTGATGCGGATCGCCGAGTCGGTCTTGTTGATGTGCTGGCCGCCGGCGCCCGAGGCGCGGAAGGTGTCGATGCGCAGGTCCTTCGGATCGAGGCGCACCTCGACCTCGTCGAGCTCGGGCAGGATCGCGACCGTCGCCGCCGAGGTGTGGATGCGGCCCTGCGCCTCGGTCTCGGGCACGCGCTGCACGCGGTGCGTGCCGGATTCGAACTTCAGGCGCGCGTAGGCGCCGCGCCCGGCGACGCGGGCGATGACTTCCTTGCAGCCGCCGTGCTCGCCCGGGGATTCCGACAGGATCTCGACCTGCCAGCCGCGCCGCTCGGCGTAGCGCAGGTACATGCGCAGCAGGTCGCCGGCGAAGATCGCCGCCTCGTCGCCGCCGGTGCCGGCACGGATTTCGAGGAACAGGTTGGCGCTGTCGTGCGGGTCCGGCGGCAGCAGCGCCAGCGCCAGTTCCCGCTCGCCGGCCCCGACCGCGGCTTCGAGCTGCGCGACCTCCTCGGCCGCGAGCGCGCGCAGCTCCGGATCGGCATCGAGCGCCAGCGCGCGCGCCGCTTCGAGCTGCTGCTGCTGTTCGCCCCAGGCCCGCCACGCCGTGGCCACCGGTTCGAGCTGCGCGTATTCCTGCGAATGGCGGCGGAAGCGCTCGGCATCGGCGATGACTTCGGGCTCGGCGAGCAGGCGCGCGAGTTCCTCGTGGCGCTCGGCCAGGGCTTCGAGGCGGGTGCGGATCGACGGCTTCATGCGGCGGAGGACTGATCGGACGACGAAGGTCCGGCATCGAGCCGGTACAGCGCGCCGATCAGCGCCACGGTGTCGAGGTCGCCGCGCGCGCCGGCCTCGCGCAGGCCGACGCTCGGCGCGTGGATGAGCTTGTTGGTCAGCAGGTGTGCGAACTGTTCGAGCACGGCCTGCGGGTCGTGGCCGGCGGCAAGCCGCGCCGCGGCCTTCGCGAGCAGCTCGTCGCGCACCGCCTCGGACTGGCGGCGCAGCGCGTGGATCGAGCGGTTGGCCTGCTGCGCGCGCAGCCAGGCCATGAAGTGCGTGACCTGCGCGTCGATGATCTCCTCGGCCTGCAGCGCCGCGGCCTGCCGCGAGCGCAGGTTCTCCTGGATGATCTCCTGCAGGTCATCGACCGTGTACAGGTAGACATCCTCCAGCGTGCCGACCGCCGGGTCGATGTCGCGCGGCACGGCGATGTCGATCATCAGCACCGGGCGGTGGCGGCGGCTCTTCAGCGCGCGCTCGACGGCGGGGCGCATCAGCAGCGGCAGCGGACTCGCGGTCGAGCCGATGACGATGTCGGCCTCGGCCAGATGCGCGTCGATCTCGTCGAGGCCGATCGCGTAGCCGCCCATCTCCGCAGCGAGCGCGTGCGCGCGCTCCAGCGTGCGGTTGGCGATGATCAGGCGCTGGATGTCCTGCTCGCGCAGGTGGCGGGCGACGAGTTCGATGGTTTCGCCGGCCCCGAGCAGCAGCGCGGTGCGCTTGCCGAGCTTGCCGAAGATCTGCCGGGCCAGCGCCACGGCGGCGAAGGCCACCGACACCGGGCTCGCGCCGATGCTGGTGTCGGTGCGCACCTGCTTGGCGACCGCGAAGGTGTGCTGGAACAGGCGGTCGAGCTCGCCGTCGAGCGTGCCGGCGTCGGCGGCACTCTGGTAGGCATCCTTGACCTGACCGAGGATCTGCGGCTCGCCGAGCACCAGCGAATCGAGCCCCGAGGCCACGCGCAGCATGTGGCGCACGGCCTCCTGACCCGGATGCACGTACAGGTAGGGGCGCAGCTCCTGCGCCGGGATCGCATGCCAGTGCGACAGCCACGCGCAGACCTGCTCGGCCTCGGCACTGGCGCTGTCGCAGTAGACCTCGGTGCGGTTGCAGGTCGACAGGATCGCCGCCCCGCGGGCGGCACCGGCCGCGACGAGATCGACGAGCGCCTGTCGCAGCCGCTCGGGCGCGAAAGCCACGCGCTCGCGGACGCTGACCGGGGCCGTCTTGTGATTGATGCCTATGGCCAGCAGGGGCATGATAGGTAAACCACCTTCACGAAACCGCGGGATTCTGCGGGATGGCCCACTGCACACGCAAGTTGCGGTCACTCCTGCGTCTCGTGCGCTCCCGCCCCGGTACCGTCGCCTCCGATGAAGCCTGCCGCTACCGCTGCGCTTGCCCTGGCGCTCAGTCTCGCCCTCGTGCCCGTCACCCGTGCCGATCCCGCTGCCCCGGCTGCTCCCGGGCCGGCGCCGGCCGATCCGGCTCCGCCGCCGTCCACGGCCGCGGCGCGCGACACCGAGGTCTGGTATCACATCCTGCTCGGCGAGCTCGCCGCCCGGCGCGGCCGCTTCGATGTGGCCGTCAGCGAATACCAGGCCGCGGCCGCGGCGAGCGCCGACGTGCGCGTCACCGAGCGCGCGTTCGCGGTCGCGCTGTACGCGCGTGATCCGGCGGCTGCGGCCGGCATCGCCCGGCGCTGGCAGACGCTGCTGCCCGAGGCGATCCCGCCGCGCCAGGCGCTGGCGCTGGCGCTGATCGAGGGCGTGGATGTCGAGTCCGCGCTCGAACCGCTGGCGTGGCTGCGCGAGCACTTCGCCGTGCAGGACCAGCAGGATGGTTTCGCCGCCGTCGCCAACCTGCTCGGACAGGCCCGCGAGCGGCAGGCCGCCTGGCAGGCGCTGGCGCGGCTGAGTGCGCAGCAGCCCGATTCGCGCTTCGGTCACTACTACGCTGCCGGTGCCGCCCTCGCGGCCGGCGAGGGCATCGCCGCCGAGCGCGAGCTGCAGACGGCGCTGAAGCTCGCGCCGGACTGGGCGCCGGCCTGGCAGATGCGCGCGCGCCTGGTGCTCGATCGCGGCGACCTGCCGGCTGCGCTCGAAGTGCTGTCCGCGGCCGTCACGCAGTTGCCGAAGGACACGGCGCTGCGCACCGCCTATGCGCGCGCGCTGTTTCTCGCCAACCGCTACGACGAGGCCGGCGAGCAGTTCGACCGCCTGCTCGCCGACAACCCGCGCGACAGCAACGCCCGGCTGGCGCTCGCCGGCATCGCCTTCGAGGCGAAGCAGTACGACCGCGCCGTGGCGCTGCTGAAGGACCTGCTCGGCAGCGGCGAAAACCCCGGCGACATCGAATTCCAGCTCGGTCGCGTCGAGGAGGCCCGCGGCGATTACGCGGCCGCGCGCGCGTGGTACGAGAAGGTCACCGACGGCGACCGCCGGCTCGGCGCGCGCATCCGGCTCGGCGCGCTGAAGCTCGCCGAAGGCGACGAACCCGGCATGCACGCGTGGTTCAATGCCGAGCGTGCCGCGCACCCCGACGATGCCGTCGCGCTGTTCATCGGCGAGGCCGAGGTGCTGCGCCAGAAGGATCTCATCCAGCCGGCCTGGGCGGTGCTGACCGCCGCGCTTGCCGGTCATCCGGACGACACCGACCTGCTCTACGCCCGGGCGCTGGTCGCCGAGCGGCTCGATCGCATCGGCGAGACCGAATCCGACCTGCGCCGCGTGCTCGAACTCGACCCCGAACACGGGCAGGCGCTGAACGCGCTCGGCTACACGCTGGCCGATCGCACCGACCGTCTCGCCGAGGCCGAGGATCTCATCCGCCGCGCGCTCGAAAAGCTCCCGAGCGATGCCGCCGTGCTCGACAGCATGGGCTGGGTGCTGTACCGCCAGGGCAAGGCCGCCGAGGGCCTGCCTTACCTCGAACGCGCGCAGGGCCTGTCGCTGGAGCCGGAGATTCTCGCGCATCTGGTCGAGGTGCTCTGGACGCTGGGCCGGCAGGACGAGGCGCGCGCGCTGTGGGAACGCGGCGCGCAGCGCACGCCCGGGGACCGCTTCCTGCAGCAGGTGCGCGAGAAGCTGAAATGGTGAGGCGCTCGCGCCTGTGGCCCGCCGCGCCCGCCGCCCTGCTCGCACTCGCGCTGGCCGGCTGCGCCGAACTGCCGGCGAGCCGCGGCGATGCCACGCAGGACCCGCGCTGGCAGGCGCGCAGCGCGCAGCTCGCAAAGCTGCGTGACTGGCAGCTCGATGCGCGCATCGGCGTCAACCGCGACCGGCAGGCCTGGTCGGCGAGCCTGAAGTGGCAGCAGCACGGCCCGCGCTACGAGATCGACCTGCTCGGCCCCTTCGGCGCCGGGCGCGTGCGCGTCGAGGGCGATGCGGCCGGCGTCGTGCTGCTGCGCGGGGACGACGAGCCGCCGGTCAGCGCGCGTGATCCCGATGAGCTGTTCGAGCGCGCCACCGGCATCGCCGTGCCGGCCGGGGCGCTCGGCGACTGGCTGTTCGGCCGGCCGCAGCCCGGCGTGGCCGCACAGGTCGAAGCCGACGCCGAGGGCCGCACGACGCGCATCGTGCAGGCCGGCTGGACCATCGAGTATCCGGCCTGGCAGCCGGTCGGCGCGCTGGAGCTGCCGGCGAAGCTGCGCGCGGTGCGCGGCGACGTGCAGGTGCGGCTCGCGGTCGAGCGCTGGGGGCTGTGAGCCGTACCGCGATGTCCGACGCCGGTTCTTCTCCTTCCTCTCCTTCTTCTTCCCCGGCGTTCTCCGTCGGCTGGCCGGCCCCGGCCAAGCTCAACCGCTTCCTGCACATCGTCGGCCGGCGGGCCGATGGCTATCACCTGCTGCAGACCGTGTTCCAGTTCATCGACCGGGCCGACACGCTGGCCTTCGCGCTGCGCGACGACGGCCGCATCGAGCGCGAAACCGATCTGCCCGGTGTGCCGGCCGAGGCGGATCTCGTCGTGCGCGCCGCGCGGCGGCTGCAGGCCGAGACCGGCACGCGCAGCGGCGTCAGCATCCGCATCGACAAGCAGTTGCCGATGGGCGGCGGTCTCGGCGGCGGTTCGTCCGATGCCGCGACCGTGCTGGTGGCGCTCAATCATCTGTGGGGCTGCGGGCTCGATGACGATGCGCTGGCCGGCCTCGGGCTCACGCTCGGCGCCGACGTGCCGGTGTTCGTGCGCGGCCGGGCGGCCTGGGCTGAAGGCATCGGCGAACGGCTCACGCCGGTCGAGCCGGACGAGCCCTGGTTTCTGGTGCTGGTGCCGGCGGTGCATGTTGCGACTGCCGCAATCTTCAAGGCGCCTGAATTGACACGGGATTCCCCCCTCATCACAATGCGCGCCTTTCTCGGGGGGGCGGGGCACAACGACTGCGAGGCGGTCGTTCATGCCCGTCATCCCGAGGTCGCGGCAGCGACGGCATGGCTTTCGCAGCACACCACGGCGCGGCTGACCGGCACCGGTGCCTGCGTGTTCGGCGCGTTCGCGGACGAAGCCGCGGCGCGCGCGGTCATGGCCGGGCGACCGGCAGGGCTCGAAGCCTTTGTCGCGCGCGGACGCAACCGTTCGCCGCTGCTCGACCGGCTGGCCCGTGCGCGGGCCGGTGACTGACAAGCCGATGCAGCAGCCGATACACAAGATGCAGCACCAGATGCAGCACAAGATCATTGGGCCGTCGCCAAGCGGTAAGGCACCGGATTTTGATTCCGGCATTCCCTGGTTCGAATCCAGGCGGCCCAGCCAGTTTCCCCCCCTGTTCCGACGGCAGGTTGACCCGTGTCCGACGCCCGTATGATGGTCTTTACCGGCCGCGCCCACCCGGAGCTTGCCCAGCGCATCGTCGATCACCTCGGCCTGCCGATGGGCAAGGCGGTGACCGGCAGCTTCAGTGACGGCGAGTGCATGGTCGAGCTGATGGAAAACGTCCGCGGTCGCGACGTGTTCATCGTGCAGCCGACCTCGGCCCCGACCAATGACAACCTGATGGAACTGCTGGTCATGGTCGATGCGCTGCGCCGCTCCTCGGCGATCCGCATCACGGCCGTGATCCCGTACTTCGGCTACTCGCGTCAGGATCGCCGGCCGCGCTCGGCGCGCGTGCCGATCTCGGCGAAGGTCGTCGCCAACATGATCACGACGGTCGGCGTCGACCGCGTGCTGACCATCGACCTGCACGCCGACCAGATCCAGGGCTTCTTCGACCTGCCGGTCGACAACATCTACGCGACGCCGATCATGCTGGAGGACCTCTTCCAGCTGCACCTGCCGAACCTGGTCGTCGTCTCGCCCGATGTCGGCGGCGTCGTGCGCGCCCGCGCGCTCGCCAAGCGCCTGCACGATGCCGATCTCGCGATCATCGACAAGCGCCGGCCGAAGGCCAACGTCTCGCAGGTCATGCACATCATCGGCGAGGTCGAGGGCCGCGACTGCATCCTGATCGACGACATGGTCGATACCGCCGGCACGCTCTGCCACGCCGCCAAGGCGCTGAAGGACGACGGTGCCGCCTCGGTGCGCGCCTACTGCACGCACGCCGTGCTCTCGGGCAAGGCGATCGACAACCTGTCGAACTCGGCGCTCGATGAGCTCGTCGTCACCGACACCATTCCGCTGCGCCCCGAAGCGAAGGCCTGCGGCCGCATCCGGCAGCTGAGCGTCGCCGGCCTGCTCGCCGAGACCATCCACCGCATCCATCTGGAGGAATCCGTCAGCTCGCTGTTCGGCGAGTGATCCGCGCACGGACTTCCTGCCCGAGATTTCAAGGTTTTTTCGCCCCGGGGCGTCTGGTCGCGGACGCCCCGGTTGTTTCATCACCGTCAACCGGAGTACGCCATGAGCGTCGTTGCTTTTGAACTGAATGCCGAAACCCGCAATGAGCAGGGCAAGGGTGCGAGCCGCCGCCTGCGCATCGCGGGCCGGGTGCCCGCCGTGCTCTACGGTGCCGGCAAGGCCCCGGAACTGCTGTCCGTCTCGCAGCGTGACATCCTGCTGCAGCTCGAAAACGAAGCCTTCTACTCGCACGTGCTCGATCTGAAGATCGGCGATCGTGCCGAGCGCGTCGTGCTGCGTGACCTGCAGCGCCACCCGTACAAGCCGATGGTCCTGCACCTCGACCTGCAGCGCGTCGATGCGACGCAGCAGATCACCGTGCACGTGCCGCTGCATTTCGTGAATCAGGAAGCCGCGATCGGCGTCAAGCAGCAGGGCGGTGTCGTCAGCCACCACCTGAGCGAAATCGAGGTCACCTGCCTGCCCGACCAGATTCCGGAGTTCATCGAGGTCGACCTGATCGCGCTCGAACTCGGTCAGGCGCTGCACGTGTCGCAGCTCGTGCTGCCGGCCGGCTGCACGGCCTACGCGCTGACCCACGGCCAGCACAGCGACGAGATCGTCGTCAGCATCCACGCCGCCCGTGCCGGTGGCGACGAGGAAGCCGCGGCCGCCGTATAAGCGGCGCGCGTGCGGTCATGGCGGAAGCGCTGAAACTCATCGCCGGCCTCGGCAACCCCGGGCCGGCCTACGAGCGCACGCGGCACAACGCGGGCTTCTGGTTCGTCGACGAACTCGCCCGCAGCCACGGTGGCAGCTTCCGCCACGACCCGAAGCTCAACGCCGACACCTGCCAGATCACGGTCGAAGGCCGTGCGCTCTGGCTGATGAAGCCGATGGGCTTCATGAACCGCTCCGGCCAGCCGCTCGCCCGGCTGGCCAGCTTCTACAAGATCGCGCGGCCCTCGATCCTCGTCGTGCACGACGAGCTCGACCTGCCGCCCGGCGTCGCGCGCCTCAAGCGCGGCGGCGGCCACGGCGGCCACAACGGCCTGCGCGACATCATCAGTCAGTGCGGCGGCAACGATTTCCTGCGCCTGCGCCTCGGCATCGGCCATCCGGGCACGGCGGCCGAAGTCGTCGACTACGTGCTGCGCAAGGCGCCGTCGTCCGAACAGCAGCTGATCGAGCGCGCCCTCGACGACGCCCTGCGCGTGCTGCCGCTGGTCGTGCGCGACGAATTCGAACGGGCCATGCAGACGCTGCACACGCGCGCGCCGGCCTGAGCCTTCCGCCCCATCCCCGTATCCCGAGGACACCCTCCCCATGGGCTTCAAGTGCGGCATCGTCGGCCTGCCCAACGTCGGCAAATCCACCCTGTTCAACGCGCTGACGAAAGCCGGCATCCAGGCCGAGAACTACCCGTTCTGCACCATCGATCCGAACGTCGGCGTCGTGCCAATGCCGGATGCGCGCCTCGATGCGCTGGCGAAGATCGTCGTCCCGCAGCGCATCCTGCCGACGACGATGGAGTTCGTGGACATCGCCGGGCTGGTGGCCGGTGCCTCGAAGGGCGAGGGCCTCGGCAACCAGTTCCTCGCCAACATCCGCGAGACCGACGCCATCGCCCACGTCGTGCGCTGCTTCGAGAACGATGACGTGATCCACGTCGCCGGCAAGGTCGATCCGCTGTCCGACATCGAGGTCATCAACACCGAACTCGCGCTTGCCGACCTCGCCAGCGTCGAGAAAGCCTTCCAGCGCGCCGAGAAGGCCGCCAAGGCCGGCGGCAAGGACGCCGTCGCCCGCAAGGAGCTGCTCGCCCGCGTGCAGGCGCACCTGAACGAAGCCAAACCCGTGCGTGCGATGAATCTTTCCGACGATGAACTGGCGCTGCTCTATGAGCTGCACCTGCTCACCGTCAAGCCGACGATGTATATCGCCAACGTCCACGAGGACGGCTTCGACCACAACCCGCTGCTCGACAAGGTGCGCGCGCTCGCTGCCGCCGAAGGCGCCGAGGTCGTGCCGGTGTGCGCGGCGATCGAGGCCGAGATCGCGCAGCTCGACGATGCCGACAAGCTCGAATTCCTCGCCGACCTCGGCCTCGACGAACCCGGCCTGAACCGCGTCATCCGCGCCGGGTACAAGCTGCTCGGGCTGCAGACCTACTTCACCGCCGGCGTCAAGGAAGTGCGCGCCTGGACGGTGCCGATCGGCGCCACCGCGCCGCAGGCCGCCGGCGTCATCCACACCGACTTCGAACGCGGCTTCATCCGCGCCGAAGTCATCGCCTACGACGACTTCATCGCCGGCAACGGCGAGGACGGCGCCAAGAAGGCCGGCAAGTGGCGCCTCGAAGGCAAGGACTACATCGTGCAGGACGGCGACGTGATGCACTTCCGCTTCAACGTCTGAACCGTAAGTCGGATTTACCCGGACTTTCCCGGACAACCTGAACCCCGCATGTTCCAGTAACTGCGGGGTTTTTTGTTCCGCAGAGTTCCGGTGCAGGCTGTTGCAAGCCGGCGAAAGTGGGGGTAGATATGGGGGAACAGGCCGCGGCATGGGCTGCGGTGCTACCCCGAAATACCCCCACATGGGTCCGACACATGGCCAAAGACCTGCTGACCGCTGCGCACGTCAGGACGGCACTGCCGGGCGACAAGCCGCGCAAGCTCGCCGATGGCTCGGGGCTGTATCTGCTGATCCAGCCGAACGGCTCGAAGCTCTGGCGCTTCAAGTTCCGCCTGAACGGCAAGGAAGGGCTGTTCGCCATCGGGCGCTTTCCGGAGGTGACGCTTGCCGATGCGCGCGCGGCTCGGCAAGCGGCTGCGGCGCTGGTGGCGCAGGGCATCAACCCCGCTACCCGGCGCGAGGCCGAGCGGCAGGCCAGCATCGCCGCTGCTGAGGCCCGCAAACGCGACAACGAAGGCACCTTCGAGCGTGTGGCCGCGGCATGGCTCGAAGCCGGCCGGCCGTTGTGGGCGCCGGGAACCTACCGTTCAAAGCTGGCGCGCGTGACCCGGTTCCTGTTGCCGACGCTGGCGAAGCTGCCCGTTGCCGAGATCGGCCCGCGGGAACTGCGTCCGCTCCTGCTTGGCAGCAAGACCGCTGGTGCCTGGGCAGGAATCCACATCAAGGGCGACCTGTCCGGAATCTTTGACTTCGCGCTGGTGCGCGGGCTGACCGACTCCAACCCGATCCCCGCGCTTGCCGGTCTGGTGCGCGCGCCCGCCTCTGAGAGCAAGGCGGCGCTGTCGCTGGCGCAGGTTCGGGCGTTCTTCGTGGCGCTGCGTGCCTACCGCGGATACCCCGAAACCGCCGTCTGCCTGCGCCTGATCGCGCTGACGGCATGCCGGCCGGGCGAGGCCGCGGACGCCGAATGGTCAGAGTTCGACCTTGACGAACGCCTGTGGCGACGGCCGGCCGAGAAGATGAAGAACCGGCGCGATCACGTCTGCCCGCTGACGGATCAGGCCGTGACGCTGCTCAATCAACTGCGCGCGAGTACCGGCGCCGGCCGCTACCTGTTCCCGCACCGGACCAAAGAGGCCGAGCCAGCCAACCCGGCCCGGCTGTCCTACGCCATGCGAGACATGAACTTGGGGCGCGGTGCATCCCCGCATTGCTGGCGGGCCACCTTCAGCACCTGGGCGAACGAACAGGGATTCGCGCCCGACGCCATCGAACGCCAGCTTGCCCATGTGGAGCGCAACGCCGTCCGGCGCGCCTACAACAAGGCGCTGCTGCTGGAGGAGCGGCGCCGGATGCTGCAGGCATGGGCCGATTACCTGCAGCGGGCCGAGGCTGACAACGTCGTGTCGTTCCAGCGCAGCGGCACCTGACCGAATCCCGCCCCGGCCGGGCAAAGCCGGGAAGTCGGGCGCGGAGCTGGTGGAACAGCGAGCCGCGCCCTTGCCACGCACCGCCTGACCAAGAGGCGATTCACATGACCAGCAGCAACCGTAACACCGACCACCGGGCCACGGCGCAGACCGAGGCCATCGACACCTTGCAAGGCATCGTCCGGCGCATCGAGGCCGGCGAAGTCGTGGGCGTCATGGCGCTTGCCGTTGAACCCGACGGGTCCGCCGTCAGGCACCTACTCGGCACCGTCCGCGAAGATCGCCACCGCGCTGCCGGGCTGGCGTTGCAACTGGCGTCCGACGTGCTGACGAAGTGAGGGCGCAGCCATGACCACCGCAGCCACCACCACCCCGGCCCGCGTGGCCGGCGCCACCTTGCGCGCCGTCGCACAACGCTTCGAGTCCGGCGAAACATCGGGCGCCGTACTGATCGAGCTGCACCCGGACGGTTCGGCGGATCGCTGGGTGCTCGGCAACGCGCTGAGCGACCGCTACCGGCTGGCCGGAATCGCAACGGCTCTGGCTCACGGCGCACTGAATGCGCAGGAGGCGCAGCCATGACCGATGAAGACATCCTCAATCGCGCCGTGGCCGGCATCGGAGCCTACGTTGCTGCCGCTCCAGACCTGCCCGACACCGGCC
>JAFEGB010000178.1 GCA_018240295.1 Pseudomonadota bacterium | reverse complement strand
CCCGGCTGCCGGCTGCGGCTCGCCGCGCGCGCCGCCGACACGCCGGCCGCACTCGCTGCCGCCGACTGGCAGCCGCAGCCGGCGCCGGTCTGGAATGCGCTGCCCTCGGAGCTGCCCTGGCACCCCGGCCTGCTCGCGCCGCAGCGGCCCGGCGAGCGCGGGCTGTTCGAGCTGCTGCTGCAGCAGGCCGACGGCAACGTCCGCCGCCTCGCCGGGCGCTGGCTGCAGCTGCGGATCACGCTCGCCGGCGACGGCCGGCGCACGCCGCAGTTGCACGCGCTGCGCGTGTACGCGCCGCGCTTCGACTATCAGGAGCGCTACCTGCCGGAGCTGTTCCGCCAGCAGGAAAGCCGCCGCGAGGCTTCGGCCCCGGCCAACGGTGACGACCTGCGCGAACGCCTGCTCGCGCTCTGCGAGGGTCTGCTGACGCCGCTCGAAGGCCGCATCGCCGCCGCCGAGACGCTGCTCGATCCGCAGGCGGCGCCGGCCGCGCTGCTGCCCTGGCTCGCGGGCTATCTCGGGCGCACGCCGCTCGCCGACTGGCCCGAGGCGCGCGTGCGCCGCTGGCTCGCGCATCTGGGCGAGCTGCTCGCGTGGCGCGGCACGCTGCGCGGCGTCGTGCTGGCGCTCGATCTCGCGACCGATGGCGCCGTGGCCCGCGGCGAGATCGTGCCGGTCGAGAACTTCCGGCTGCGCCGCAGCATGGCGACGCTGCTCGGCCTGCTGCCCGATGCCGACGCGCATCCGCTGACGCTCGGCACGACGCGCTCGGGCAACTCGATCGTCGGCGACAGCCTGATCCTCGCCGACAGCCTCGACCTCGACCGGCCCGAGACCCGCGCGTTTCTGGCGCTGTTCGCGCCGGAACAGGCACGGGCCGGCGACGAGCGCGCCGCGGTGCGGGTGTTCTTCGAACGCTACGCGCACCGCCTGAGCGTGCTGCTGCACGGCCCCGGCCGCGCCTGGCAGGGCGTGGTCGAGCAGGTGCTCGAAGACGAACTGCCGGCGCATCTGGCCCGGGACGTATACCCGGCCGAATTCCCGTTCGTGCCCGGCCTGTCGCCGCTGCTCGGCTACGACACCTGGCTGGAAACCACGCCGCCGCCGGCCGGCGTGCAGCTCGACTTCACCCGCCTCGGCCGCGCCGGCGTGCTGCTCGATGCCGCGTCGCTGCTGCCCGCAGGAGCGCCGTCATGACCGGGACCGCTACCGATTTCGACTCTCCGCTGCGCCACGACGCCGTGGCAATGCTGCCCGCTGGAGCGCGGCCATGACCGATGCCGATCAGGACTCTCCGCTGCGCCATGACGCCGAAGCCGGACCGCTCGCGCGCGTCGCGTTCCGCCCCGGCATGCTGCTCGGCGTCGAGGCGCTGCTCGCCGAGCAGGACTATCACCGCCGGCGGCTGAACCGCCATGCGCGGCTGCTGCACGGCTTCGGCACGATCTACGGCCTGCTGGTGACGCTGGAGCCGCCGGCCGCACCGCTGCCGCTGCGGCTGGTCGTGCATCCGGGCATCGCGCTCGATGCGCTCGGGCGCGAACTGCTGCTGCCCGAGCCCTACGGCATCGACCTGCCCGCCTGGCTCGCCGAGCAGGGCGCCGAGGCCCTGCTGCCGTTCAGCACGCCGCCCGATGCCGCCGAAGGCGCGCCGCGCTCGCTCGGGCTCGAAGTCGCGCTGCGCTACGTCGACTGCGCGCTCGGCCTGCAGCCGGTGCTGGCCGCCGCGACCAACGCCTCGACCGACGCAGTCGCTGCGAGCCGCGCCGGCGAGGCCTTCGAGCTGCTGCTGCGCGGTGCCGACCTGAACCCGCCGCCGCCCGACCCGCCGCCGGCGACGCTGCCGAGTCCCGCCGAGCAGGCCCGGCTCGACGACGCCGCCGACGAGGCCGAACGCGTGCGGCTGCAGGCCCGGCTCGATCTGCTGCACCGCACGCGCGGCGCGACGGCGCTGCCGCCGCTCGGCCCCGAAGACACCAGTCTCGTGCTCGCGCGCGTGACGCTGACGCTGACGACGCTGTCCGCGCCGCAGCCGGCCGCGGCCGACGTGGCCGTCGACAACCTGATCCGCGAGTTCGCGGCTTCGTGACGGAGGCTTCGCGATGACCACCGTGTTCCAGCCGGTCGTGCCGGCCGCGCCCGAGGGCCCGCAGGCGCCGCTGCGCGCCACGCCGATCGATGCGCGCCTGAGCCGCACCTATTACTTCGACGGCCGGCTGCTGACCGCTGCCGACCTGATCCGCGACCAGCAGTACCTCGACCGCCGCCTGCTCGATGTCGGGCGCGGGCTCGGCGACGGCATCGTCGAGGGGCTCGCGCTCGCGCTGTCCGGCAGCACGCTGAGCGTGCAGCCCGGCGTCGCGGTCAGCGCCGACGGCCGCACGCTGCAGCTCGATGCACCGCTGCTCGTCGATCTCGACGACCGCGCCACGCTCGCGGCCCTGAACACCGGTGCAGACAGCGATGGCGTGCTGCACTCCGGGCGTTTCACGAACGGCCTGTACGCGGTCGCGCTCGGCTACGCCGAACAGGGCAGCGGCAGCGCCGAGGTGTTCCCGCGCGACTTCGGCGCCGCGCGCGGCCTGAACTTCGACGCGATCGACGAAGGCGTGGAACTGCGCCTGGTGCCGCTGACCGTGCCGGCCCCGCCGCTGCCGGCGCTCGCGGCGCGCGCGCTGCTCGCGCGCACGCTGGTCGGCGCCGGCCGGCTCGATCACTGGCTGCCCGCGGATGCCGTCGCGCTCGGCGTGCTCGCGATCGACGGCGATGCCGTGCTCTGGTGCGACCCCTGGCTGCTGCGCCACCCGCGCCGGCCCGATGCCGTGCTCGACGGCTTTCAGGAAGACCTGCTCGCGCACTACCGCGCGCTGCTCGCCGAGGTGCTCGCCGAGCGCGCCGGCGCGAGCTTCCACGCCGGCGAGCACTTCCACGTGCTGCCGCCGGCCGGCCCGCTGCCGCGTGCCTGCGTCGATCCGGTGCGCGGCCAGCAGACCTTCTTCCCGGCCGAATGCCGTGTGCAGCTCGTGCCGCTGCGCGCCGACGACATGGAAGCCGTGCTGCAGTCGGCGCTGGCGCTGGCCCCGCTCGATCTCGACGCGCCGCAGCCGGCCGAAGTGCTGGTGCTGGTGGCGCTGGACGCCGGCCCGTACGCGAACCTCGCCGAAGCGCTGCTCGCACGCGCGCAGAGCGACGCGCTCGGCGGCGAGGACGTGCTGGCGCCGGTCGTGACGCTCTCCGGCGAAACCGATCCGGCCAGCCCGTGGTTCCCGTTCTGGGAGGCCGTGCCCGAAGGCCGCGTCTATTACCTGCGCCGGCCGGCGCGCGCCGCCACCGACGGGCTGGCCGGCATCGTGCTCGCGAGCGGCTACACGGTGCCGGAAGCGCTGCCGCCGCCGGCGCCGGAACCGGGGCCGGAACTGCCGCCGCCGGATACCGGCGAACCACCGCCCGACACCACCGTGCCGCCACCTGAAATCGTGACCGTGGCCGTGCTGCCCGAGTGGCTGCGCAGCGATGCGCTCGCGCGGCTGCGGCCGGCGCCGGAAGCGGCCACTCGCGAGCAGCGGAGCGTGCTGGCGCTGCTCGACGAGGAACAGGCGAGCCGCGAAGGCACGGCCGCCGGCTATCCGCTGACCGGCTCGGTGAGCGCGGCGCTGCTGCACATCGGTCCGATGACCGATTCCGCGCTGTGGCCGACGCTCGCCGCACTCGCCGGCAGCGGCGGGTCGCGCGCCATCGACACCTGGCTGGAAACCTTCCGCCGCGCCGAGGCCGACGGAGCCGACGTGTTCCGCGCCGGCGTCGCCGCCGGTCGCGAACTCGGCCTCGACACGACGCTGCTGCGGCTGTGGAGCAGCATCGGCTGATGTGCGCGATGCCCGCCCGTTCCTGCTGAAGCGCGATGCCGGCCGGCACGGTCCCGATCCGTGCCGGATCGCCTGGAGCCTCCGATG
>JAFEGB010000177.1 GCA_018240295.1 Pseudomonadota bacterium | reverse complement strand
GGTAGTTCAGTTGGTCAGAATACCGGCCTGTCACGCCGGGGGTCGCGGGTTCGAGCCCCGTCCGCTCCGCCAATCATTCCTGAAATTCATCGTTCCTGCGGAAGTCGCGGACCGGATTCGTCCGGGCGACTCCGGCACTGGCGATGATTCGGCGCAATGCCGATCTGCAAATTCCGGAGCGGTAGTTCAGTTGGTCAGAATACCGGCCTGTCACGCCGGGGGTCGCGGGTTCGAGCCCCGTCCGCTCCGCCATTCCCTGCCTTTCCCGTTTCCAGTGCGTGGCCTCACCGGCGCCGATCGTGCGCCCTGCGGCTGGCCATTGCGTTAGACTGGAGCCACATCCGTTGCGGATGATGCCGGCGAACAGGGTAACTGCATGGAGCCGGCGCATCCGCGTTCCGTCTCTCCGTCACGGAAATCCTGTTCATGCTGCAGACGATCCGGGACCGTGCCTCAGGCTGGTTCGCTTACCTCGTGTTCGGAATGCTGCTCATTCCGTTCGCGCTCTGGGGCATCAACTATTACACCCATGACGGAACCGCGCCGTTCGTCGCCAGGGTCAACGGCGAAGAGATCGGGCTGGCGCGTTACCAGCAGACCCTGCAGAACCAGCGCGAGCGGCTGCGTCAGGGCGGCGTGCAGGAGGTCGACGAGAACCGGCTCAAGCACATGATCGTCGGGCAACTGATCGACGAGCGTCTGCTGGAGCAGTTCACCCGTGCCGAGCACATGCGGGCCGGCAACGTGCAGGTCTCGGCCTGGGTGCAGTCGGTCGAGGCCTTCCGGGCCGGTGATCGCTTCGATCCCGAAACCTATCAGGCCGTGCTGCGCCGCCAGGGTTATACGGTCACGGACTTCGAGAACATGCTGCGCACCTCGCTGGCCACCGATCAGTTGCGTCAGGGGCTGGCAGCGACCGCGCTGCTCAGCACGACCGACCGCAGCCGGCTGATCGAACTGGTCGCGCAGAAGCGCGATTTCGAGGTGCTGACGCTGGCGCTGGCGCCGGTCAGCGCGCGTCAGAGCGTCGATGACGCGGCCATCGAGGCCCGTTTCCGCGCGCAGCCGCAGGCCTATGTCTTTCCCGAGCAGTTGCGGCTCGAAGTGCTGGATCTGAGCCCGGATCTGCTGCTGTCGCGGGTCGGCACGCCGCAGGACGCCGACCTCAGGGGCTTGTACACGCAGCAGCAGGCCAGCCTCGGCCGGTCGGAAACCCGCACCGCCTCGCACATCCTCGTGCGCGTGCCGGACGGCGCGAGTCCCGGGCAGGTCGAGCAGGCGCATCAGCAGGCGCTCGGCTACCGCGAGACCGTCGTCAGCGGCAAGGAAAGCTTCGAGGCGCTCGGCAAGTCCCTGGCCGGCACGGCCAACGTCGAGGTCGGCGATCTCGGCGCGCTCGAGCGCGGCGTCATGGACCCGGCTTTCGATCAGGCGCTGTTCGGTCTCGGCAAGGTCGGCGATCTCAGTGAACCGGTGCGCACCGATTTCGGCTTCCACGTGATCCGGCTCGATGCGGTGACGCCGGGCAGCGTGCCGCCGTTCGAGGAGGTCCGGGCGCAGCTCGTGCAGCTCTGGCAGCGCCAGCAGGCCGAGAGCGCATTCTTCGATGCTGCCGACCGGCTCTCGACGCTGGTCTTCGAAAACCCCGACAACCTGAGCACCGCTGCCCGCGAACTCGGCCTGCAGACGCGCACAAGCGACTGGCTGACGCGCAGCGGCAGCGACGATCCGCTGCTCAACGATGCGCGCGTGCTGGCGGCGGCGTTTTCGGACGAGGTGCTGAAGGACGGGCGCAACAGCGAGCCGGTGCAGCTCGATGCCCAGCACGTCATCGTCGTGCGCGTCGCCGAGCATCGCGATGCCAAGCCGAAGACGCTCGCCGAAGCGCGCGAGCAGATCGTCGCAGAGCTGAAGGACAGTCAGGCGCGCGCCGAACTGGCGAAGGCGGCCGAGCAGCTGATGCAGGCCGTGCGCGATGGCACGGCGCCGGAGGCGGCGGCGCAGGCGGCCGGTGCGACGCGCCAGGCTCCCGGCCCGCTGACCCGCAACGCGGCGGTGCTGACGCCGGAACTGCTGCGCGCAGCCTTCCGGGTGCCGCCGCCGGCTGGCAGCCAGCCCGCGCTCAGCGTGCTGGAGCTGGCCAGCGGCGACCGGGCGGTGATCGTGCTGAAGTCCGTGCAGCCCGGGACCGAGGCCGACGTGGCGGAAGCCGACCGGCAGGCGCTCACGCAGCGGGCGGCGCTGCAGTCCGGCGAGCGCGACTTCCGCGGTCTGCTCGATGCGCTGCGTGCGGCGGCGAAGATCGAGAATCGCGCCGACACGCTCTGATTGCGCGGGCGACCGGCCTGTCCGGATACCGGGTCGGTCCGGATCAGGACCGGCCCGGACATGCGCGGGCCCGCTGCCGTCGATCCGGCAGCGGGCCCGCGTCGTGTCCGCCTTGAGGAGCGGGGGCGCTTACAGGTTCGCCATCGCGACGTTGTGGAAGCCGCCGTCGACGTAGACGATCTCGCCGGTCATGCCGGAGGCCAGGTCCGAGCACAGGAAGGCCGCGACGTTGCCGACTTCATCGATGGTCACGCACTGGCGCGTCGGCGCGGCGGCCTCGAAGGCTTCGAGCATCTTGCGGAAGCCGGCGATGCCGCTGGCCGCAAGCGTGCGGATCGGGCCGGCCGAGATGGCGTTGACGCGCACGCCGTGCGCGACGAACTTGCCGTCGGCGTCGAGCTGCGCCGGACTCAGCGTTGCGGCCAGATAGCGGACGTTGGCTTCGAGGCTGGCCTTGGCGAGGCCCATGACGTTGTAGTTCGGGATGCTGCGCATCGCGCCGAGGTAGCTGAGCGTCAGCAGCGCGCCGCCGGCACGCAGCTTCGGGCGCGTGGCCTTGGCGAGGGCCGCGAAGCTGTAGGAACTCACGTCGTGGGCGATGCGGAAGTTCTCGCGCGAGATGCCGTCGAGGAAGTCGCCATCGAGCGCCTCGCCGGGCGCGAACGCCACCGAATGCACGACGATGTCGTAGCCCTCGGGCCAGGCGCCGGCGAGGGCTTCGGCGACGGCGTCGATCTCGGCATCGTTGCTGACATCGCAGGGCCAGGTCAGCGTGCTGCCGAACTCGGCGGCCATCTTCTCGACGCGGGGCTTGAGCTTGTCGTTCTGGTACGTGAACGCGAGTTCGGCGCCTTCACGGTGCATGGCCCGGGCGATGCCGTAGGCGATCGAGCGGTTGCTGGCGAGACCGACGATCAGGGCGCGCTTGCCGGCGAGAAAACCCATGGAGGACTCCTGTGGTCATTTGCTATCGTCGAAAGCCGGCCGTTCCCGGCTCCCGGTCAATCCTGAAAGCATAACCTGCGGGTTTCCGCCCTCAAAGGATCGCCGATGGCCCGATTCCGCCTGCCGGCCGTCGCCGGCACCTGCCTGTTCCCGCTGCTGCTGTCCGCGCCGCTTCACGCCGGGCCTGCGGTCGCGCTCGGCTATGCCCCGAAGTACGGTCCCGGCTTCACGCATTTCGAGTACGTGAATCCCGATGCGCCCAAGGGCGGCACGCTGACGCTCGATGCGATCGGCGGCTTCGACCGCCTGAACCCGTGGCTGCTGAAGGGCACGCCGGCGGCCGGCGTGGCGGACCTGATGTGCGACACGCTGGTCGAGCAGTCGCGCGACGAACCCTTCAGCGTCTACGGCCTGCTCGCCGATGACATCGCGCTCGCGCCGGACAGGCGCTCGGTGCGCTTCCACCTGCGGCCCGAGGCGCGCTTCGCCGATGGCTCGCCGGTGCGCGCCGCCGACGTGAAGGCGAGCTTCGACACGCTGACCGGCAAATTCGCGCATCCGCAGTACCGGCTGTACTGGGCCGACGTGCAGGCCGCCGTCGTCGAGGATGCGCAGAGCGTGCGCTTCGAGTTCGCGCGCGAGAACCCCGAGCTGCACCTGATCATCGGCCAGATGCCGGTGTTCGCGGCGAAGTGGATCGAGGGGCGCCAGTTCGACGAGATCGTGCGCGAAGCCCCGCTCTGCAGCGGGCCGTATGCGCTGGAGGGCTTCACGGCCGGGCGGCGCATCGAATACCGGCGCCGGCCCGACTACTGGGCGGCGGAGCTGCCGGTGCGCCGCGGCCAGTACAACTTCGATCGCGTGGTGTTCGAGTACTTCCAGGATCAGGCGGTCGCGCTCGAAGGCTTCAAAGCCGGCGTGTTCGACGTGGCCCAGGTCAACATCGCCAAGCAGTGGGTGCGCGACTACACCGGGCCGAAGTTCGACAGCGGCGAGCTGGTCAAGGCCGAGCTTGCGCACCGCAACAACGCCGGCATGCAGGCCTTCGCGTTCAACCTGCGCCGGCCGCTGTTCCAGGACATCCGCGTGCGCCGGGCGCTGGCGCTGGCCTTCGACTTCGAATGGTCGAACCAGACGCTGTTCGAGGGCCTGTACCGGCGCAGCAACAGCTACTTCACCAACAGCGACCTGGCCGCGAGCGGCGTGCCGCAGGGCGCGGAACTCGCCCTGCTCGAACCGTTCCGCGCGCAGCTGCCGGCGGAGCTGTTCGAGCGGCCCTGGCAGCCGCCGTCGACCGAGGCGCCGGGGTCGCTGCGCGACAACCTGCGCGCGGCGCTGGCGCTGCTGAAGGAGGCCGGCTGGACGCTCGCCGACAACGTGCTGGTCAAGGATGGCCGCAGGCTCGAATTCGAGATGCTGCTGGTCAACCGCGGCTTCGAGCGCGTGATCGCGCCGTACGCGAAGAACCTCGAACGCCTCGGCGTGCGCCTGAACTACCGCACCGTCGATACCTCGCTGTACCAGCAGCGCGTCGACAACTTCGACTTCGATGCGCTCGTGCAGGTCTGGCCGCAGTCGCCGTCGCCCGGCAACGAGCAGTCCGGCAACTGGGGCTCGGCGAGCGCCGACCAGCCCGGTTCGAACAACCTGCTCGGCCTGAAGGACCCGGTCGTCGACGCGCTGCTCGCGAAGCTCGTCTATGCGCCGGATCGCGCCGCGCTGGTCACGGCCGCGCACGCGCTCGATCGCGTGCTGCTGTGGGGCGATTACGTCGTGCCGAACTGGTATTCGCCGGTGCACCGGCTGGCCTGGCGCAACCGCTTCGCGCATCCGCAGACGCTGCCGCTGTACTACCAGCCGATCGACTGGGTCATCAGCAGCTGGTGGGCGAAGTAGGGCATGGCCGCCTATCTCGCCCGCCGCGTGCTGCTGATGGTGCCGACGCTGCTCGGCATCCTGCTGGTCAGCTTCACGATCATCCAGTTCGTGCCGGGTGGCCCGGTCGAACAGCTGGTCAACGAGCTGACGCACCGCGGTGCTGCCGGCGAGGCGAGCAGCGGCGGCGGCAGCGGCGTCGCCTACCGCGGCGCGCAGGGGCTCGGGCCGCAGGAGGTCGAGGCGATCCGCAGGCTCTACGGCTTCGACAAGCCGGCCATCGAGCGCTTCGCCGACATGGTCGTGCGCTATGCGCGCTTCGATCTCGGTGACAGCTACTTCCACCACCGCTCGGTGCTCGGGCTGATCGCCGACAAGCTGCCGGTGTCGGTGAGCCTCGGCGTCTGGAGCTTCCTGATCCTGTACGCGGTGTCGATCCCGCTCGGCATCCGCAAGGCGCTGCAGGACGGCTCGCGCTTCGATGTCGCCACCAGCACGCTGATCCTGGTCGGCTACGCGATCCCCGGCTTCGTGCTCGGCCTGCTGCTGCTGGTGCTGTTCGGCGGCGGCAGCTTCTGGCAGCTGTTCCCGCTGCGCGGCCTGACCTCGGAGGGCTGGGAGCAGCTGCCGTGGTATGCGCAGGTGCTCGACTACCTGTGGCACCTGGTGCTGCCGATCACCGCCTCGACCGTCGGCGGCTTCGCGGTGATGACGCTGCTGACCAAGAACAGCTTCCTCGAAGAGATCCGCAAGCAGTACGTGCTGACGGCGCGCGCCAAGGGCCTGACCGAGCGCGCCGTGCTGTACCGGCACGTGTTCCGCAACGCGATGATCCCGCTGGTCACCGGCTTCCCGGCGGCGTTCATCGGCATGTTCTTCACCGGCAGCCTGCTGATCGAGACGACCTTCTCGCTCGATGGCCTGGGGCTGCTGTCCTACCAGTCGGTGCTGCGGCGCGACTATCCGGTGGTCATGGGCACGCTGTACCTGTACACGCTGCTCGGCCTGCTCGCGAAGCTGCTGTCGGACCTGTCCTACGTGCTGGTCGATCCGCGCATCGGTTTCGAATCGGTGGACCGGTGAGCACGCCGGCACCAGAACCCGCGCCGCTGCCGGCCGGCCTGTCGCCGCGCGCGCGGGCCTGGCGGCGCTTTCGCGCCAACCGCCGCGGCTGGTGGAGCCTGTGGATCTTCGGCGTGCTGTTCGGACTCAGCCTCGGCGCCGAGCTGCTGTCGAACGACCGGCCGCTGCTCGTGCATTACGAGGGCGCGTACTACTTCCCGCTGCTGAAGACCTATCCGGAGACCGCGTTCGGCGGCGACTTCGACACCGAGGCCGACTACCACGACCCCTACCTGCGCGAGCGGCTGGCCGGGGGCGACAACTGGCTGCTCGATCCGCCGAACCCCTACCGCTACGACACGATCCGCCTCGACGGCCAGCGCGCCAACCCGGCGCCGCCGTCCGCGCAGCACCTGCTCGGCACCGATGACCGCGGCCGCGACGTGCTGGCGCGGCTGATCTACGGCTTCCGGCTGTCGGTGCTGTTCGCACTGGCGCTGACCGTGGTCGGCACCGCACTCGGCGTGCTCGCCGGCGCCCTGCAGGGCTATCTCGGCGGGCGCACCGACCTGCTCGGCCAGCGGCTGATCGAGATCTGGTCCTCGCTGCCGGAGCTGTACCTGCTGATCATCTTCGCGTCGCTGTTCAATCCGAGCGTCTGGCTGCTGCTCGCGCTGCTCGCGGCCTTCGGCTGGATGGGGCTTGCCGACTACGTGCGCGCCGAGTTCCTGCGCGGGCGCAACCTCGACTACGTGCGCGCGGCGCGCGCGCTCGGCGCCGGCAACCGCACGATCATGTTCCGCCACCTGCTGCCGAACTCGCTGACGCCGGTGCTGACCTTCCTGCCGTTTCGCATCAGCGGCGCGATCGTGGCGCTGACCAGCCTCGATTTCCTCGGCCTCGGCGTGCCGCCGGAAACCCCGAGCCTCGGCGAGCTGCTGGCGCAGGGCAAGGAGAACCTGAGCGCCTGGTGGCTGTCGGCCGGCACCTTCGTCGTGCTGGTCGGCACGCTGCTGCTGCTGATCTTCATCGGCGAGGCGCTGCGCGAGGCGGCGGACACGCGCCGTGGCTGAAGTTGAAGTCCTGCCGCCGCCGCGGGAGGTGCTGCTCGCGATCGAGGAGCTGAGCGTCGGCTTCGGTGAGCCGGGCGCCGCGGCCGTGCGTGCGGTCGATGGCGTCAGCTTCACGATCGCGCCCGGCGAGCGGCTGGCGCTGGTCGGCGAGAGCGGCTCCGGCAAGTCGGTGACCGCGCTCGCCGCGCTCGGCCTGCTCGATGCCGCGCAGGCGCAGGTGAGCGGCAGCGTGCGTTTCGCCGGCCAGGAGCTGCGGGCCCTGCCCGAGGCGGCGCTGCGCCGGCTGCGCGGCCGGGAGATCGGCCTGATCTTCCAGGAGCCGATGAACGCGCTGAACCCGCTGCACCCGGTCGGCCGCCAGATCGCCGAGGGCCTGCGCCTGCACTTCGGTCTCGATGCCGGTGCCGCCTGGCAGCAGGCGGTCGGGCTGCTGGAACGTACCGGCATCCCCGAGCCGCAGCAGCGGGCGCTTGCCTACCCGCACATGCTCTCCGGCGGCCAGCGCCAGCGGGCGATGATCGCGATGGCGCTGGCCTGCCGGCCGAAGCTGCTGATCGCCGACGAGCCGACCACGGCGCTCGACGTGACGCTGCAGGTGCAGGTGCTCGACCTGTTGCGTGAACTGCAGGCCGAGTTCGGCATGGCGATCCTGTTCATCAGCCACGACCTGAACCTGGTGCGCCGCTTCGCCGGGCGCGTCTGCGTCATGCACCGTGGCCGCATCGTCGAGCAGGGATCGGTCGAGACGGTGTTCACGGCGCCGCGCGAGCCGTATACGCGCACGCTGCTCGCGAGCCGCCCGCAGCGGCTGATCCCGGACGGCGAACATCCGGCGCAAAGCGGCGCCGAAGCGCTGCTCAGCGCGCGTGGTGTCGATGTGCGCTTCGTGACGCGCCGCGACTGGCTCGGCCGGCCGCGCGCCGCGGTGCATGCGCTGGTTGCGACCGACCTCGACGTGCATGCGGGCGAGACGCTCGGCATCGTCGGCGAGAGCGGTTCGGGCAAGTCGACGCTCGGGCTCGCGCTGCTGCGGCTGCTGCCGGCTGCCGGGCGCATCGTCGTCGACGGGCAGGAATGGAGCGGACTCGGCCAGCGCCGGCTGCGGCCGCTGCGCCCGGCCTTCCAGGTCGTGTTCCAGGACCCGTTCGGCTCGCTGTCGCCGCGCATGACGGTAGAGGACATCGTCGGCGAGGGCCTGCGCATCCACCGTCCGGCGCTCGATCGTGCGCAGCGCCGTGCCCGCATCGTCGCCGCGCTCGACGAGGTCGGCCTGCCGGAAACCGCGCTGTGGCGCTATCCGCACGAGTTCTCGGGCGGCCAGCGCCAGCGCATCGCGATCGCACGGGCGCTGGTGCTGGAGCCGAAGCTGCTGCTGCTCGATGAGCCGACCAGCGCGCTCGATGCGACGGTGCAGAAGCAGGTGCTGGCGCTGCTGCGCACGCTGCAGCAGCGCCACGGCATGAGCTACCTGTTCATCAGCCACGACCTGGCGGTGATCCGCGCGCTCGCGCACCGCGTGCTGGTGCTGCGCGGCGGTCAGGTCGTGGAGTCCGGCGAGACCGCGGCGCTGTTCTCGGCGCCGCAGCACCCGTACACGGCCGCGCTGCTCGAAGCCGCGCTGCTGCCGGGCGCCGGTGCACCGGCGCCGGCCGGCTGAAGCCGGGACGGGAAGCCCCCCGGCCGGCGCGAAACTCTTGGCCGGCTTCAGCCGCGCGGGATGTCGTCGGCGATCGCGTCGACGTAGACGACGACGGTGCGGCCGGCTTCGAGCGGCTCGCCCGCCGGCGTCGAGGCCGGCAGGTCGTTCCAGCGGCGCAGGTCCTCGATCGCGACGCTGTACTGCCCCGAGAGCACGGCCAGCGAATCGCCGGGGCGCACGGTCAGGTTGATCGTCAGCAGCCGGCGGATGCGCTCGCGCAGCGGTACATCGCCGGCGAACAGGCCGTCGCCGGCTTCCGCCGGCCGGTGCTCCGGCTTGCCGGGCTTTTTCGCGCGCGCAAGCCGCCCGGTCTGGGGCTTCGGCCGCTGCGCCGGGGCTGCGGCCATGGTCAGGCGCACCGGGCCGCGCGCCGGCACCAGCACCTCGCGTCCGGCCGTGAAGCTCAGCGTCGCACCGGCCTCGCGGTTGACCTCGCGCAGCGCCGCAGGGCTGGTGTCGAAGCGCTCGGCGATTGCCTCGATCGTGTCGCCCGGCGCCAGCCGGTAGCCTTCCCAGACCGCGAGCTTCGTGCCCTCGATGCGCGGGCGCACGCGCGCCAGCGCCTCGGCCCGGGCCTTCGGCAGCAGCAGCTCGGTGCTGCCGGTGTCGTCGCGACCGCGCAGCCGGGCGTTGTAGCGCAGCAGTTCCTCGCGGCTCAGGCCGGCGGCGGCGGCGGCGAGCATCGGGTTGACGCCGGGACCGAGGTCGACATGGGTCAGCGCCGAGTTCTCGCCGGCATCCGGCAGGTTCAGGCCGAAGCGCTCGGGGCTCGCGATCATCTGCGACAGCGCCAGGATGCGCGGCACGTACTCCTGCGTGATGCGCGGCAGGTCGAGGTCCCAGAACGCGGTCGGGCGGCCGGCGCGGCGGTTGCGCTCGATGGCGTTCTGCACGGTCTTCGGGCCGGCGTTGTAGGCGGCGAGCGTCAGCAGCCAGTCGCCGTCGAAGTTGCGGTTCAGGCGCGCCAGGTAATCGAGCGCGGCTTCGGTCGATGCCTTGACGTCCTTGCGCTCGTCGACGCCGCGACCGAGGCTCAGGCCGAGATGCGTGGCGGTATCGGGCATCAGCTGCCAGAGGCCGGCGGCGCGGCCCGGCGACACCGCGTTCGGCCGGTAGCCGCTCTCGAACCACGGCACCAGCGCGACCTCGGCCGGCATGCCGCGGCTCTGCGTGGCATCGAGCACGAAGTACAGGTAGTTCGAGGCGTTGTCGGCCACCGAGGCGATGCTGCGCGGGCGCAGCGACTGCAGCTGGCGCTGCACGTCCGGGTGCGAGGTGTCGGCAAAGGACAGCTGGCCGCGCAGCCGCTGCCAGAGATCACCGTCATCGGTGGTGGCGGCGAAATCGGCGGGGGCGGGGCGCTGGGGCGCCTGGGCACAGGCAGCGAGCAGCAGGGCCGCCAGCGCGGCGGCCCCGGTACGGATCGACGACATCGGTGCGATACCTTCGGTTCGGGTTGTATCGGCCCCGGATCGTTATGCCGCCCGTGCATCCGTGCGCGTGGCGGTCGCCGTACAGGCGTCGTCGGCCGTGTTGCTGCGTGTGTTACTTTGTTGCGGCGGCAATCTAGCGGTGGCGGCGGAGCGTGGCAAGCCTGCGGCGCGCACGCAACAAGGCCCGCTCAGCAGGTGCATGATCCTGATCTTCCACAAGAAAAACAGCCTGCGCATCGCCGGTTACGCCGGTCTCGACGCCTGGTACGGCAGCGGTTTCGGCCAGCGTCTGGCCGGGGCCGAGCATGCCCAGCTGGCCGCGCTGCTGCCGCTGCTGTTCGGCTGGCACGCGGTGACGCTGGGGGCACCGGGCGGGCATGACTGGCTCGCGGCGAGCCGCATCGGCCATAAGCTGCGCATCGTTCCGGTCCCGGCCCTGGCCGGCGAGGTCTGCGCCGATCCGCTGGCGCTGCCGCTGCGGCCCGACAGCCTTGATCTGGTCGTCGTGCCGCACCTGCACGAATTCGTTGCCAGGCCCGAAGAACTGTTCGACGGCATCGGCACGGCGCTGATCCCGGACGGACACGTCGTCGTGCTCGGCTTCAATCCGCTGCTCGATGGCGGCATCTGGCGGCTGCTGCGCGTGCGCGAGGCGCGGCTGCCGGCCGGGGCGCGCCTGTATGGCAGTGCCGTCGTGCGCGGCTGGCTGCGGCGTGCCGGCTTCGAGACCGACGCCGTGCGCTTCCACTGCCGCTGGCCCTGGGACGGCGCGCTGCGGCTGCGGGGCTGGCCGGCGGCGCTCGGCGCCTGCGGTTACCTGATCGTCGGGCGCAAGCGCGTCTCGACGCTGACGCCGGTGCGCCCGCGCTGGCGCCCGCGCCGGCGGCTGGTGCCGGCCGGGGCGGTCGGCGATGCCTCGCGCGTCGGCCAGTGCTGCGAGGATCGAATCCGGTGAACGCTCCGACGACGGCCGATGCGGATCTGGTCGTGATCCATACCGACGGTGCCTGCTCCGGCAACCCGGGGCCGGGTGGCTGGGCGGCGATCCTGAACTGGCGCGGACGCAGCCGCGAGCTGAGCGGTGCCAGCGCCGCGACGACCAACAACATCATGGAGCTGACCGCGGCGATCATGGCGCTGGAGGCGCTGAAGCGCCCGAGCCGCGTGCGCCTGCACACCGACAGCCGCTACGTGATGGACGGCATCACGCGCTGGATTCACGGCTGGAAGAAGAACGGCTGGAAGACCAGCGCCCGCGAGCCGGTCAAGAATGCCGGACTCTGGCAGCGGCTTGATGCCGCCTGCGCACCGCACACGATCGAATGGTGCTGGGTGCGCGGCCATGCCGGCGACCCCGGCAACGAACGCGCCGATCAGCTCGCCCGCGCCGCGATCGGCACGCTGCGCAGTCCGCCACCGGCGGGCTGAACCGTCCGGACCGTCGAAACCCTGCTCCTTCCCCCCACCTCGCGAGTCCTCCGTCGTGCGCCAGATCGTCCTCGACACCGAAACCACCGGACTCGAACCGGCCCAGGGTCACCGCATCATCGAGATCGGCTGCGTCGAGCTGATCGGCCGCCGGCCGACCGGGCGCAGCTTCCACCGCTACCTGAACCCGGAGCGGGCGCTCGATCCCGGGGCGGTCGAGGTCCATGGCCTGACCGAGGCCTTTCTGGCCGACAAGCCCCGCTTCGCGGAGGTGGCCGATGAACTGCTGGAGTTCATCCGCGGCGCCGAGCTGGTCATCCACAACGCCGCGTTCGACACGGGCTTCCTCGATGCCGAGCTGGCACGCCTGAAGCCTGCGCCCGGGCGCATCGCCGATTTCTGCCCGGTGCTCGACACGCTGAAGCTCGCGCGCGAGTTGCACCCCGGCGCGCGCGCCTCACTCGATGCGCTGTGCCGGCGCTACGGCATCGACAACTCCCAGCGCGAGCTGCACGGCGCGCTGCTCGACGCGCGCATCCTCGCCGATGTCTATCTGGCGATGACCGGCGGTCAGGTGGCGATGGCGCTCGACGGTGCCGATGCGCCGGCCAGCGCCGCGGCCCGCAGCGCCGAGCCCGAGGCCGTCGTGCGCATCGCGGCCGGGCGGCCGGCGCTGCGCGTGATCCGGGCCACGGCCGCGGACCTCGAAGCCGACGAGCGGCTGCAGGCGCTGTTCGGCCACCGTTTCGAGGGCGGTCCGGCGACCTGAAGCCGGTTATCAACTTTACACAGCGGCGACACAGCTCGTTCGGACGGGGGCGGGCGGGCCGATGGTAGAGTCTGGCCCCGTTGTCGCGACCGACCGGCTGCCCCGGAACCGGACGCCGAAGCGGACTTGCCCCTGGGGATGACGGATGATTCGCCTGTTCAGACATTACGTGCCGCTGCCGCTGCTGCTGCTGGCCCTCGTGGAAATGCTGGTCTTCTTCGGGAGCATCCCGTTCGGCAAGTTCGTGCGCAGCGGCATCGAGGGCTGGGCCTTCGATCCGGTCGGGCTGGAGCTGAAGGCCTCGCTGTTCGCGATCGTCATGGTCTCGGTCATGACGGCCATGGGGCTGTACGAGCGCCACTTCTGGGACGGCAAGGCCGACATGATGCTGCGCGTCGCGGTCGGCTTCCTGCTCGGCCTGTTCACGATCACGCTGATCTATTACTTCCTGCCCGATCTCTACATGGGCCGCGGCGAGTTCGGCATCGCGTTCGCGGCTTCCTTCGTCTGCGTGGTCGTCGCCCGCTATGCGTTCTTCCGGCTGTCGGACCACGAGGCGCTCAAGCGCCGCGTGCTGGTGCTCGGCACCGGCTACAAGGCCCACCAGGTCGAGCAGCTCGCCTCGGGCAGCCACGGCCGCGGTTTCGCGCTGATCGGCTTCGTGCGCATGAACGAGGCCGACGACATCATCGTCGACGCCGCGCGCGTGCTGCCGGCCGGCACGCTGCTGCGCCGCTACACCGAGCACGAGCGCATCGACGAGATCGTCGTGGCCATGGACGACCGCCGCCGCGGCTTCCCGGTCGATGACATCCTCGACTGCAAGATCAACGGCGTCACCGTCAGCGATCTGGCGACCTTCTTCGAGCGCGAGAGCGGCAAGATCCGCCTCGATGCGCTGCATCCGAGTTCGATGATCTTCTCGGACGGCTTCCATCAGGCGGCGCTGAAGTCCTTCAGCAAGCGCTGCTTCGACATCATCGCCAGCCTGCTGCTGCTCGGCCTGACCTGGCCGGTGATGCTGGCCACGGCCATCGCGATCTGGTGGGAATCGAACCGCAACGGCCCGATCTTCTACAAGCAGGCCCGGGTCGGTCGCAACGACCGTGTGTTCGACGTGCTGAAGTTCCGCAGCATGCGCACCGATGCCGAGCAGAACGGCATCGCGCAGTGGGCGCAGAAGAACGACTCGCGCATCACCCGCGTCGGTGCCTTCATCCGCAAGACCCGCATCGACGAGCTGCCGCAGCTGTTCAACGTGCTGCGCGGCGAGATGAGCTTCGTCGGCCCGCGGCCCGAGCGGCCGCAGTTCGTGTCGATGCTGGAGCAGACGATCCCGTACTACTCGATGCGTCACCGCGTGAACCCCGGCATCACCGGCTGGGCGCAGATCTGCTATCCGTACGGGGCCTCCGAGGAGGATGCCCGCGAGAAGCTGCAGTACGACCTCTACTACATCAAGAACTACAGCCTGTTCCTCGATTTCATGGTGCTGCTGCAGACGGCCCACGTGATCCTGTGGGGCAAGGGGGCCCGCTGATCCGGCGGAGGCGGGCACATGCTGATCTTCAGTGACTACGGCCAGCCCGGGCTCGGCGAACTCGGCTACGGCATTGCGACGCTGATGTACCTGGTGTTTGCCGCGGCGCTGGCCACGCAGTGGCGCGGCCGGCTGCGCGGGGCGGTGCTGGTTGCGGCCGTCGCGATCACCGCCGGCTGGACGCTGTCGGCGGCGCTGGTCGCCGCCGGCGTGCGCGCGGCGCTGCCGTTCTATCTCGCCCTCGAAACCCTGCACGCGGCGGCGTGGCTGTACTTCCTGATCGTGCTGCTGCGGCCGCTGATCCTCGCCCAGCAGCATCGCCATGTGGCGCTCGCGATCGCGCGACCGGCGACCGGCGCGCTGGCCGCGGCGCTGCTGCTGGTCGACCTGCTGCCGGCGGTCGCGGACTGGCTGCCGGAATCGCTGCTGCGCGACCTGCGCATCTTCGGGCATCTGGCGATGGCGGTCGGCGGACTGGTGCTGATCGAGCAGCTGTTCCGCAACACCCGGCCCGAGCAGCGCTGGGGCACCAAGTTCCTGTACCTCGGCGTCGGGGCGCTGTTCGCGTACGACTTCTTCCTGTACGCCGACACGCTGCTGTTCCGGCGCATGGACCCGGCGATGTGGGCGGCGCGCGGCTTCGTCGATGCGATGGCCGTGCCGCTGATCGGCATCGCGGCGATGCGCAACCCCGAGTGGTCGCCGGGCCTGTTCGTGTCGCACCGCATGGCGCTGCACACGGCCTCGGTGCTCGGGGCCGGCATCTACCTGCTGGTCATGGCCGGGGTCGCGTATTACATCCGGCTGTACGGCGGCAACTGGGGCACGGCGCTGCAGCTGGTGTTCCTGACCGGCGCCGTGATCCTGCTGCTGATGATGATGTTCTCGGGGCAGTTGCGTGCCTACGCCAAGGTGTTCCTGAGCAAGCACTTCTTTCACTACAAGTACGACTATCGCGAGGAATGGCTGAAGTTCATCGCCACGCTGTCGCGGCCCGAGCCCGGGCTGCCGCTGCGCGTGCAGTCGGTGCGCGCGATGGCCGAACTCGTCGACAGCGGCGGCGGCGTGCTCTGGAGCGTCAACGAGCACGGCAGCTATTCCTTCGCCGCGGCCTGGAATTCGCCGGAACCGCCGGTGCGCACGCTCGCCGGCGGTGAATCGCTGGTGCGCTTCCTGGCCGCCCGGCACTGGGTCGTCGAACTCGGCGAGTACCTGTCCGAACCGGAGCTGTACGAAGGTCTGGAGCTGCCGGCCTGGCTCTGCGGCCTGTCGCGCGCCTGGCTGATCGTGCCGCTGATGCGCGGCGACACGCTGCAGGGCTGCCTGCTGCTCCTGGCACCGCCCGGCGAGCGGCGCATCAACTGGGAGGATCGCGACCTGCTCAAGACCGCCGGCCGGCAGGCCGCGGCCTATCTGGCGCTGCTCGACACCACCGAGGCCCTGACCAATGCCCGCGAGTTCGAAGCCTTCAACCGGCTGTCGGCCTTCGTGGTCCACGACCTGAAGAACGTCGCCGCGCAGCTCGGCCTCGTGGTCAAGAACGCCGAGCGCCACCGCCAGAACCCGGCCTTCATCGACGATGCGCTGAAGACCGTCGAGAACGCCACCGGCCGCATGCAGCGCCTGCTCGCGCAGCTCGCGAGCCGCACGCGCGCGACCGGCCAGGCCCGCAGCTTCGATGTCGGCGAGGCGCTCGCCGAGGCCGTGCAGATCTGCAGCGGGCAGGCGCCGCGCCCGCAGCTCGCCGGGAGTGGCGAGGCGCTGGTGATCAGCGCCGATCACGACAAGTTCGTCGCGATCGTCTGCCATCTGCTGCGCAATGCGCAGGAAGCGACCGCGGCCGACGGGCACATCGGGCTGAGCGTCAGCGCCGAGCCCGGCACGGCCGTGATCGCAGTCAGCGACAGCGGCTGCGGCATGGACGAAACCTTCGTGCGCGAATCGCTGTTCAAGCCGTTCCGCACGACCAAGGGCAATGCCGGCATGGGCGTCGGCGTCTATGAGGCCCGCGAGTTCGCGCATGCGCTCGGCGGTGAGCTCAACGTCGTCAGCCAGCCCGGTTTCGGCACCACCTTCACCTTGCGCCTGCCGCTGGCAGGCGAGGGCGCGCCCGGGCGCGCCGGACACCGGGAGACCGCCAAGTGCGCGAACTGAATCGTAAACTGCTGATCGTCGAGGACGATCCGGGCCTGCAGAGCCAGTTGCGCTGGTGCTTCGCCGACTACGAGGTGCTGACTGCCGACAGTCGCGATTCGGCGATCGCGCAGCTGCGCCGGCACGAACCGCCGATCGTCACGCTCGATCTCGGCCTGCCGCCGGACCCGGCCAACGCCACCGAGGGGCTGGCGACGCTGCAGGAGATCCTGCAGCTGCTGCCCTCGACCAAGGTCATCGTCGTCACCGGCAACGATGATCGCGACAACGCACTGCAGGCGGTGGCCGCCGGTGCCTACGACTTCTATCAGAAGCCGGTCGACGGCGACGTGCTGAAGCTGATCGTCGATCGTGCCCACGCGCTGTACGCGCTCGAGAACGAGAACCGCGAACTGGCCGCCCGCAGCCAGTCCTCGAAGCTCGAAGGCCTGATCGCCGGCAGCGCCTCGATGCTGAAGGTCTGCCGCACGGTCGAGAAGATCGCCCCGACCGACGCGACCTCGCTGCTGCTCGGCGACAGCGGCACCGGCAAGGAGCTCATCGCCCGCGCGCTGCATGATCTGTCGAACCGCGCCGACAAGCGCTTCGTCGCGATCAACTGCGCGGCGATCCCCGAGACGCTGCTCGAAAGCGAGCTGTTCGGCTACGAGAAGGGCGCGTTCACCGGCGCCGCCAAGCAGACCCGCGGCAAGATCGAATACGCCGATGGCGGCACGTTCTTCCTCGACGAGGTCGGCGACCTGCCGATGTCGCTGCAGGCGAAGCTGCTGCGCTTCCTGCAGCAGCGCGTGATCGAGCGCGTCGGCGGTCGCGAGGAAATCCCGGTCGACGTGCGCGTGGTCTGCGCCACGCACCGCGAGCTGCCGGCGCTGATCCGGGCCGGCAGCTTCCGCGAGGACCTGTATTACCGCATCAGCGAGATCACGCTGAACATCCCGCCGCTGCGCGAGCGTGACGGCGACACGGTGCTGATCGCGCGCGCCTTCCTCGAACGCTACAGCCAGAAGCTCGGCAAGAGCTTCAAGGGCTATACGCGCGAGGCGCTGACGGCGCTGGAGAACTACGCCTGGCCCGGCAACGTCCGCGAGCTGGAGAACAAGGTCAAGCGCGCCGTGATCATGGCCGAAGGCAGCCAGATCACCGCCGACGACCTCGAACTGGAGGAGGGCGGCGAACCGGCGCTGCCGCTGAACCTGCGCCGCGTGCGCGAGCAGGCCGAGCGTCAGGCGCTGACGCGGGCGATCGCCTACGTTGATGGCAATCTGTCGCAGGCCGCAGATATCCTCGGCATCACCCGGCCGACCCTCTACGCGCTGCTCAACAAATACAACATGAAGACCTGAGGTCCGCGCTTGCGGCCGGCTCCGTGTCATGCGCAGCACCGCGCGGGACTCTGCAGGACTTCGCAACACAGGACAGCCACGGTGACGAATACGCGGACGAATACGCGAAGCGGTGCGCGCACGGCGCGCAGGCAGGCGCTGGCGCTCGGACTGACGCTGGCACTGACGGTCGCCAGCCCCGGCGTGCAGGCTGGCCCGGCGGCCGACAAGTACATCGAGCGCGCCCGCACGGCCCTGCAGAAGGGCGATGTCAACGCCGGCGTCATCGAGCTGAAGAACGCGCTGCAGGAAGAACCCGACAACGCGGCCGCCCGCCTGCTGCTCGGCCAGACCTATCTGCGCGGCGGTGACCTCGCCGCGGCCGAGAAGGAACTCGCCCGCACCCGCGACCTCGGCCTGCCGCGCGCGCAGTGGGTGGTCGATTACGCGCGCACGCTGATGCTGCTCGGCCAGGCGGATCGCGTGCTGAAGGAGTTTTCGCCGCTCGACGACGATCCGCCGGAAACCCGCGCCTCGCTGCTGTCGCTGCAGGCGCTGGCGCTGATGGCGCAGAAGCAGCTCGACGATGCCAAGACCCGCCTCAACGAGGCGCTGGCGGCCAAGGCCGACAACGTCGAGGCGCTGCTGGCGATGACCCGCCTCGAAGGCGCCGAGGGCAAGTTTGCCGAAGCCAGCGAGCGCGTGAACCAGGTGCTCGCCGTCCAGCCCGACAACGTCGAGGCGCTGCTGCTGCTTGCCGAGCTCGAACGCCTGCAGAAGCGCTATCCCGAAGCGATCGCGGCCTTCGACAAGGTGCTGGCGCGCAATCCGAAGGAACTGCGCGCGCTGGTCGGGCGCGGTGAAACCCGGCTCACCCAGGGCGATGCCGACGGCGCACTCGCCGATGGCGAGGCCGCCCGCCGGCTGCGCAGCAACCTGCCGGCCGCCAACTTCCTGCGCGGGCGCGCGCTGCTCGCGAAGAAGAACCTGCCGGCGGCGCAGGAGGCGCTGCTCGAAGTGCTGCGCTTCGTGCCCGATCACCTGCCGAGCCAGCTGCTGCTCGGCGCGATCGCCTTCCAGAACAACAACCTCGAACAGGCCGACGCCTACCTGAGTCGCTACGTGACGGCCGTGCCGAACCAGCTGCCGGCCCGCAAGCTGCTCGCCGGCACGGCGATGAAGCTCAAGCAGCCGAAGCGCGCGATCGACCTGCTGGCGCCGGTGGCGGCGGCCGGCAGCAACGATGCCCAGCTGCTCGCGCTGCTCGGCAGCGCCTACCTGCAGGCCGGTGACCACGACAAGGCGGCAGCCCTGCTGCAGAAGGCCTCGGAACTCGCGCCGAACGCCTCGCCGATCCGGGCCCAGCACGCGCTGTCGCTGCTCGCCTCCGGCGACACCGACAAGGCCATCGACGAGCTGGAAACCGCCAGCGAGCTGAACCAGGGCCTCGTGCAGGCCGACGTGATGCTGGTGCTGACGCTGCTGCAGACGCGTGACTTCGAACGCGCGGCCAAAACCGCGCAGGCGCTGGCGGAAAAAGAGCCGAAGTCGGCGATGCCGCTGAACCTGCTCGGCATCGCCGAGATGGGGCAGAACGACCTCGTGTCCGCGCGCAAGGCCTTCGAGCAGGCGCTCGCCGTCGATCCGAAGTTCACGGTCGCGGAGCTGAACCTCGCGCAGATCGACCTGCGCGAGAACAAGCCCGAGGCCGCCGAGGCGCGCTACCAGGCCGTCGTCGCCCGCGATCCCGGCAACGTGCAGGCGCTGCTGGCGCTGGCCGAGCGCGCCGAGCGCGCCCAGCAGCCGGTGCAGGCCGTGCAATGGCTCGAACAGGCCTGGGAGAAGAACCCGGACTCGCTGCAGGTCGGCCTGCTGCTCGCGCAGCGCTACCTGCAGCGCGGCGACCGGCTGAAGGCGAGCGGCGTCGTGCGCCAGCTCGAAACCGCGCAGCCGAACAACCCGGTGGTGCAGCGCATGCTCGGTGCCGTGCTGTTCGCGAGCGAGGACATCGGCGGCGCGCGTGCCGCCTACCGCAAGTTCGCCGACGCGCAGCCGAACAATCCGGAAGGCTGGTTCCTGATCGCGAGCACCTATCTGCGCGAGAAGGACGACACCGGCGCCGAACAGGCGCTGCAGCGGGCGCTCAACATCGATCCGAAGTACGCCCCGGCGCTGGCCGGGCGCATCGAACTGGCGCTGCGCGGCCGGCGCGAAGCCGAGTTCCGCAAGCAGGTCGAGGCGTTGCGCAACGCCTTCCCGGATTCGCCGCTGCCGCAGAAGTACGAGGGCGACTGGGAGCTGCAGGCCAACCGCCCGCAGAACGCGGCGCTGTCGTATGCCGCCGCCTACCAGCGTTCGCCGAGCGGACCGCTGGCGCTGCAGCTGGCCTCGGCGCGGCTGCGCGCCGCCGATCAGGCCGGCGCGCTGGCGGCGCTGAAGGACTGGGTCGATCGCTCGCCGGAGGACTACATCACGCGCCTGCAGTACGCGATCGAGCTGCAGAACCAGAAGCAGGCCGATCCGGCGATCGAGCAGTACCGCAAGGTCGTCGGGACGCAGCCGCGCAGCGTCATCGCGCTGAACAACCTCGCCTGGCTGCTCAGCGAACGCAAGGACCCCGAAGCCGTGGGCTTCGCCGAGAAGGCGCGCGAACTCGCCCCGGACAGCCCCGAGGTCGCCGACACGCTCGGCTGGGTGCTGGCGCAGGCCGGCAAGGTCGATCGCGGCCTGCAGATCCTGCAGCAGGCGGCGGTGCAGGCCCCGCACCTCGGCGACATCCGCTATCACCTCGCCGCGGTGCTGAACCAGGCCGGGCGCAAGGATGAAGCCATCCGCGAGCTCGAACGCCTGCTCGGCGAGGGGCGCAGCTTCGAGCAGCAGGAAGCCGCGAAGGCGCTGCTGGCGCAGCTGAAGAAGTGAGCCTCTGAACCGTTCCGTCCGTCAGCAGGCACACGGCCGGCGATTCCGCCGGCCGTGTCGTTTCCGGGGCTCATGCCGATCACACCGGAGCGTTTCGCTTTTCGCATCCGCCCCTTGCGGGCATGGGGATCTACACAAGTCAGCGGTTCCGCGGGCCGGATG
>JAFEGB010000176.1 GCA_018240295.1 Pseudomonadota bacterium | reverse complement strand
GGGGCTGGGTGCTCGGCAGCGGCCAGTACGTCGCCGATCTCGACGCCCAGGTCGCCAGCGAGCGCTGGCTGATGATCGGCGGCTTCCTCGTCGTCGCGCTGCTGATGTCCGGCATGATGCACCGGCTGAGCAGCGGCATCCTGAGGCGCATCCACACCGTGCTCGGCTTCGCGCAGCGCGTCGCGCGGCGCGACCTCGACGCGCACCTACCGGCCGGTGTCGGTGACGAGATCGGCCAGATGACCGAAGCGCTGAATGCCGCGGTCTCGACGCTGCGCTCGGCCTTCGCCGAGATCGAGGCCGCCGCCCAGCGCGATCGCCAGCAGATGCTGCGCCTGCAGGCGGCCGAGAACACCGCGGCGCGGGCCGAGCGGCTGGCGCTCGCCGTGCGCGAGGTCGACGAGAGCCTGCAGACCGTCGCCGGCTCGACCTCCGAACTGGAGACCGCGGTGCACGAGATTTCCCGCAACCTGCACGAGGCGGTCAGCGTCGTCGGCACCGCGACGCGCGCCGTCGACGCCGCGGCGGCGACGGTCGCGCAGCTCACCGACAGCAGTGCGCGCATCGGTCAGGTCAGCCGCGTCATCAACGACATCGCCGAGCAGACCAACCTGCTGGCGCTGAACGCGACCATCGAGGCCGCCCGCGCCGGTGAGGCCGGCAAGGGCTTCGCGGTGGTCGCGAGCGAGGTCAAGGACCTCGCCCGTGACACCGCGCGCGCGACCGACGACATCGGCCAGCGCATCGGCTCGATCCAGGCCGACACCAATCAGGTCGTCGATGCGATCGAGCAGATCCGCCAGACCATCTCCGAGGTCAACCGCATCGCGACCATGATCGCCTCGGCGGTCGAGGAGCAGAGCGTCACGACCCGCGAGATCAGCCGCAGCGTCGGGCGCGCCGCCGAAGGCAGCGCCGGCATCACCGACGAGGTCAAGCTGATGATCAGCACCGCGCGCGGCTGAGGCCGCGCCGGCGCCGGTCACCGTTTCAGGGCAGCAGCACCGTCGAGCCGGTGGTCGCACGCGACTCCAGCGCGCGGTGCGCGCTGGCGGCCTCGGCGAGCGGGAAGGTCTGTGCGACCTCGATGCGCACCCGGCCGCTCGCGACCACGTCGAACAGCTCGCCGGCCGTCGCCAGCAGGCCGGCCCGCTTCGACGTGTAGTGGAACAGCGTCGGCCGGGTCAGGAACAGCGAGCCCTTCTGCGCGAGCAGCAGCGGCTCGATCGCCGGCACCGGCCCGGAGGAATTGCCGAAGGTCACCATCGTGCCGAGCGGCTGCAGGCAGTCGAGCGAGCCGAGGAAGGTGTCCCTGCCGACGCCGTCGTAGACGGCCGCGACCCCGGCCCCGCCGGTGATCTCCTTCACGCGCGCGACGAAATCCTCCTCGCGGTACAGGATCGTGTGCGCGCAGCCGTGCGCAGCGGCCAGCCCGGCCTTCTCCTTCGAGCCGACCGTGCCGATCACGGTCGCGCCGAGCGAGGCAGCCCACTGGCAGGCGATCAGCCCGACGCCGCCGGCCGCGGCATGGATCAGCACCGTGTCGCCAGCCTGCACGCGATACGTGCGCCGCAGCAGGTAACACGCCGTCATGCCCTGCAGCATCATCGCCGCGGCCGTGCGCTCGTCGATCGCATCGGGCAGCTTCACGGCCTTGTCGGCCGGCATCACGCGCACATCGGCGTAGCTGCCGACCGGCCCGGTGCCCCAGGCGACACGATCGCCGGGCGCGAACTCGCTGACGCCCTCGCCGATCGCCTCGACCGTGCCGGCGCCTTCGAGCCCGAGTCCGCTCGGCAGCGCCAGCGGATACAGGCCGCTGCGGTGATAGGTGTCGATGAAGTTCAGGCCGACGGCGCCGATGCGCACGCGCAGCTCGCCGGGCCCCGGCGCGCCGGGGTCGAACGGCTCCCAGCGCAGGACTTCGGGACCGCCGTGTTCGTGGATGCGGATCGCGTGCGGCGTGCTCATGGGCGGATGACCTCGGCTGACGGGGGAACGGACGGCGCACAGTGTGGCCGCTCGCACCGCATCTGCCGCCCGCTGCATGGCAGCCGTGCAGGATCAGCCGGCCCGGCGCAGCTCGCGGACGGTCAGCTGTCCGCCGCGGATCTCCGCGCGCACATCGAACTCGAACAGGCGCACGCCGAAGTCGCCGTCCTCGCCGGTGCGGTAGGCCGGGCGCGGGTCGAGTGCGAGCACCGCGACCAGCCATTCGCGCAGGCGCGGCTCGGGGTGCGCCGCCAGCACCTGCGCGGCAGCCGGCGCGAACGCCACCGCGAGGCGCGCCGGCGGCTCGGGCGCGAAGCCGGCGCGGGCCCCGGGGATGGCATCGGCGTACGGCAGATAGGGCTTCACGTCGTAGACCGGCGTGCCGTCGAGCAGGTCGGCACCGAGCAGGTCGAGGAACACGCCGCCCGCGCAGCGGATGCCGGCGAGTTCGACGACCGATAATCCGAGCGGATTCGGCCGGAAGGTCGAGCGCGTCGCGAACACGCCGAGCCGGGCGTTGCCGCCGAGGCGCGGCGGACGCACGGTCGGCTTCCAGCCGGCGGCGGCGGTGGCGTGGAAGCCGAAGATCAGCCAGACGTGCGAGAAGCCGTCGAGCCCGCGCACGGCCTCCGGCCGGTCAAACGGCGACTGCAGTTCGAGCACGGCCGGCAGCCGCGCCAGCCCCGGCTGGCGCGGGATCGCGAACTTCTCGCGGTACGGCGAGCGCAGCGTGCCGACCGGGGTCAGCATCAGGCTGATGCTCATCAATCACGCGCCGGAAAGACGCACCACTTCCCGCACCGAGCCCACACCGCGCTGATACGCTTCCCGCCCCTTGGCCGCAGATCGTTCGGGCAGGCCATGATCAGTTCCTCGCGCAACTCCGGTCCGCCCGGGCATCAGACATGACCTGCATTATTGAAGCGATCATCAACGGTTCGATCATGGCTGGTGGTTTCAATTAAAATCATACAGACTTTGCCT
>JAFEGB010000175.1 GCA_018240295.1 Pseudomonadota bacterium | reverse complement strand
CGAGGGCTTTCATGTGCCCGGGACATGGGGGGAGATGTGTAGATACCAATGCCCCGCGAGGGGGGAGGGGCTGAAAAGACCGGGTGTTCAGTTGTGATTGGTATGACCCAGCGCGAGGTCCGCATCGGCGGCGGCCGGGAATCGTCCCGCACCGCCCTGCCCGCGCCGGCACGGCCGCGGATCAGCCCGCGCCGGTCATCTCGTCCCAGAACTTCTTGACCTTGTCGAACCAGCCGCTCGACTGCGGCGAGTGCTCGTGGCTGCCCTCGCCCATGCTCTCGGCGAACTGTTCGAGCAGCTCGCGCTGGCGGGCGGTCAGGTTGACCGGGGTTTCGACCGTGACCTTGCAGAGCAGGTCGCCCTGCAGGCCGCCGCGCACCGACTTCACGCCCTTGCTGCGCAGCCGGAACACGCGCCCGGTCTGGGTTTCGGAGGGAATCTTCAGCGCCACGCGACCGTCGAGCGTCGGGACTTCCATCTCGCCGCCGAGGGCCGCCATCGTGAAGCTGATCGGCACCTCGCAGAACAGGTCGTTCTCCTCGCGCGTGAAGATCGGGTGCGGCTTGACGCGGATCTGCACGTACAGGTCGCCGGCCGGTCCGCCGCCCTCGCCGGCCTCGCCCTCGCCGGACAGGCGGATGCGGTCGCCGTTGTCGACACCGGCCGGCACCTTCACCGACAGCGTCTTCTGCTCCTCGACGCGGCCGTGGCCGTGGCAGTGCTCGCAGGGGTCCATGATCACGACGCCGCGGCCGTGGCAGCGCGGGCAGGTCTGCTGGATCGAGAAGAAGCCCTGCTGCATGCGCACCTGACCGACGCCGTTGCAGGTCGGGCACTGCGCGGGCTTGGTGCCCTTCTTCGCGCCGCTGCCGTTGCAGTGCTGGCAGCCGACCAGCGTCGGCACGCGGATCTTGGCCGTGGTGCCGAACACGGCCTCTTCGAGCGTCAGGTCCAGCATGTAGCGCAGGTCGGCGCCGCGGTAGGCCGAGTCGCGCCCGCCGCGTCCGCCGCCGCCACCACCGGTGAAGATGTCGCCGAAGATGTCGCCGAAGATGTCCGAGAAGTTCGGTCCGCCGGCTCCACCCGGACCGCCGCCGCCGGGGCCGCCTTCGAGGCCGGCGTGGCCGAACTGGTCGTAGGCCGCGCGCTTGCGCGCATCGGACAGCGACTCGTAGGCGAACTTGACCTCCTTGAATTTCTCCTCGGCGACCTTGTCGTCGGGGTTGCGATCCGGATGCAGCTTCATCGCCAGGCGGCGATAGGCCTTCTTGATCTCGTCGTCGCTGGCGTTCTTGGCGACGCCGAGCACTTCATACAAATCACGCTTGGACATCGGCACGATCCGTCGGGGCGGCGGGCGGGTGCGGAACCCGCCTCAGGGACACGACAAAAGCCGGGCGCCGGGGAAATTCCCGACGCCCGGCCACACACGCACGGCTCAACCGGCGAGCTTACTTGCGATCCTTCACTTCTTCGAACTCGGCATCGACGACGCCGTCCTCGGCCGGCTTCTTCGCACCGGCACCGGCGGCGCCTTCGGCTCCGGCCTCGGCCGAGTACAGCCGGGTCGCGAGCTTCGAGGACAGCTCGCCGAGCGCCTCGGTCTTCCTGGTGATCACGTCCTTGTTGTCACCCTTGGCCGCGGTGCGCAGCTCCGAGATTGCCGATTCGAGCGCGGCGCGCTCGGCCGGCTCGACCTTCTCGCCGAGGTCCTTCAGCGTCTTTTCCGAGGCGTGGATCAGGTTGTCGGCGCCGTTACGGGCATTGACCAGCTCGTGAAACTTGCGGTCCTCCTCGGCGTGCGCCTCGGCGTCCTTGACCATGCGCTGGATCTCGTCCTCGTTGAGGCCGGAGCTGGCCTTGATGACGATGCTCTGCTCCTTGCCGGTGGCCTTGTCCTTTGCCGAGACGTGCAGGATGCCGTTGGCGTCGATGTTGAACGTCACCTCGATCTGCGGCACGCCGCGCGGGGCCAGCGGGATGTCCTGCAGGTCGAACTTGCCGAGCGACTTGTTGGCGTGCGCCTGCTCGCGCTCGCCCTGCAGCACGTGCACGGTGACGGCCGTCTGGTTGTCGTCGGCGGTCGAGAAGGTCTGCGTCTGCTTGGTCGGGATGGTGGTGTTCTTCTCGATCAGCTTGGTCATGACGCCACCGAGCGTCTCGATGCCGAGGCTGAGCGGGGTCACGTCGAGCAGCAGCACATCCTTGACCGTGCCGCCGAGCACGCCGCCCTGGATCGCCGCGCCGACGGCGACCGCCTCGTCAGGGTTCACGTCCTTGCGCGGCTCCTTGCCGAAGAAGGCCTTGACCGCCTCCTGCACCTTCGGCATGCGGGTCTGGCCGCCGACCAGCAGCACGTCGTCGATGTCGCCGACCGAGACACCGGCATCCTTGAGCGCCGTGCGGCACGGGATGATGGTCTTCTCGATCAGGTCCTCGACCAGCGATTCGAGCTTGGCGCGCGTCAGCTTCAGGTTCAGGTGCTTCGGACCCGAGGCATCGGCGGTGATGTACGGCAGGTTGATCTCGGTCTGCTGCGCCGAGGACAGCTCGATCTTGGCCTTCTCGGCCGATTCCTTCAGGCGCTGCAGCGCCAGCGGGTCACTGGCGAGGTTGATGCCGGTGTCCTTCTGGAACTGCTCGACGAGGTAGTCGATGACACGCTTGTCGAAGTCCTCGCCGCCGAGGAAGGTGTCGCCGTTGGTCGAGAGCACCTCGAACTGCTTCTCGCCGTCGACATCGGCGATCTCGATGACCGAGATGTCGAAGGTGCCGCCGCCGAGGTCATAGACCGCGATCTTGCGGTCCTTGCCGCCGGACTTGTCCATGCCGAAGGCGAGCGCCGCCGCGGTCGGCTCGTTGATGATGCGCTTGACCTCCAGACCGGCGATGCGGCCGGCGTCCTTGGTCGCCTGGCGCTGCGAGTCGTTGAAGTAGGCCGGCACCGTGATCACGGCCTCGGTGATCGGCTCGCCGAGATAGTCCTCGGCGGTCTTCTTCATCTTCATCAGCACGCGCGCCGAGATTTCGGGCGGCGCCATCGCCTTGCCGCGCGCCTCGACCCAGGCGTCGTTGTTGGAGTTCTTGACGATCTTGTACGGGACGAGATCGATGTCCTTCTGCACCTCGGCGTCGGTGAAGCGGCGGCCGATCAGGCGCTTGACCGCGAACAGCGTGTTCTGCGGATTGGTGACGGCCTGACGCTTGGCCGGCTGGCCGACGGTGATCTCGCCGTCTTCGAGGAAGGCGACGATCGACGGCGTGGTGCGGTCGCCCTCGCTGTTCTCGATGACGCGCGGCTTGCCGCCTTCCATGATGGCGACGCAGGAGTTGGTCGTGCCGAGGTCAATGCCGATGATCTTGCCCATGATGTCCTCTCTGAAGGGGTGCGCTGGCAGGCTGGGGCTGCGGTTCGGTCTTGCGGGTCGCGGCGACCCGCCGCTGTTCGCGGAAATGGGGACGCGGGCCGGCGCTTCAAGCGTCCGCGGCACGCGAATTGCGCGAATCACATGAAATGTTCATGCCGCCGTCACGGCGCCTTCGCGACGATGACCTTGGCCGGGCGCACGAGGCGCTCGTTGAGCACGTAGCCCTTCTGCACGACCTGCACGACGTGATTCGGCTCGACGCCGGGCACCGGCGCCATCGCCAGCGCCTCGTGCTGCTCGGGATTGAACTTCTGGCCGGCCGGGTCGATCTCGACCAGCCCGAACTTGGCCATCGCCGCGGCGAGCATGCGCAGCGTCATCTCGCTGCCCTCGCGCAGCTTCGCGAAGTCGGCGCCCTCGACGGCGGCCTGGATGCCCATCTCCAGGCCGTCGCGCACCGGCAGCAGCTCGGCGAAGAATTTTTCCAGCGCGAACTTGTGGGCGTTGGCCAGATCGCGCTCGCTGCGCCGGCGCAGGTTGTCCATCTCGGCGCGCGCGGCGAGGAATTCGTTCCAGTGCGCCTCGGCCTTGGCGCTGACCGCGGCCAGCTCGGCGCGCAGGTTCTCCAGTTCCTGTTCGGGGGTCGCGACCGGCAGCTCCTCGTGCGCGGCCGGCGCCGGCTGCGCCTCGGCGGCGGCGGCGGGATTCGGGGCCGCGGTGATGTCTTCCTGGCTCATGCGGATGGCTCTCCGGTAAGGCGGGCGGCCGTGCGTGACGGCCGGTTTCGGCAGCAAAGGACGCCCGCACGCGCCGCCGCAGGACGGCGATGCAGGCATACGGGCACGGTATCTGGGGGGTCAGGCCTGGGAATTCAAGGCCGCCGACAGCAGCTTCGCGGTCACGTCGACGAGCGGCACGACGCGCTCATAGGCCATGCGCGTCGGCCCGATGATGCCGAGCACGCCGAGCGTCTGGCCGGGGCAGCCGTAGGGCGCGGCGATGACGCTGCATTCGTCGAGGACTTCGTAGCCGGATTCGTCGCCGATGTAGATCTGCACGCCGTCGGCGCGCAGGCACTGGTCGAACAGGCCGAGCAGGTCGCGCTTGTGCGTGAAGGCCTCGAACAGGCCGCGCAGGCGCTGCACGTCGGCCAGCTCCGAGAAGCCCATCAGGTTGGTCTGGCCGGCGAGCACGAAGTCATCGGGCAGCTCGCGCGCCTCCGGGCTCAGCGCCTGCTCGGCCATCTCGGCGACACGCTGCAGCAGGTCGTTGGCTTCCAGCTCCGCGGCCTGCAGCTCGGCGAGCAGCTGCGCGCGCACCTGCTGCAGGTCGTGGCCGGCGAACAGGCGGTTCAGGTAGTTCGCGGCCTCGGTCAGCTCGGTGCGCGTGTAGTCGCGCGAGACGTGCAGGATGCGGTTCTGCACCTCGCGCTCGTTGACGACGATGATCGCCAGCACGCGCCGCTCCGACAGCGGCAGGAACTCGATCTGGCGCAGCGTCACCGAGTCACGGCGCGGGATCATCACGATGCCGGCCATGTGCGAGAGCCCCGACAGCAGCGTCGAGGCCGACTGCACGAGGCCGTGCGTGCTGTGCGCGCCGCGCAGCTCGCGTTCCATCGACTGCACGGCGGCGTTCTCGAGCGGGCGCACCTGCATCAGCGTGTCGACGAAGAAGCGGTAGCCGCGCACGGTCGGCACGCGCCCGGCCGAGGTGTGCGGCGCGCGCAGGAAGCCGAGTTCCTCGAGGTCCGACATGACGTTGCGGATCGTCGCCGGCGACAGGTCCATGCCGGTGTTCTTGGCCAGCGTGCGCGAGCCGACCGGCTGGCCGTCCTCGATGTAGCGCTGCACCAGCGCCTTCAGCAGCAGCTGGGCGCGATCGGACAACTGGCTGGCGGGTACGGGCTGACGGGCCACGGTGCGTCTCCGGCGGCGATTGGCACTCAGGGCCGTAGAGTGCCAAACAGGGTCAGCTAATCAGCCCCGGCGCGGGGTGTCAAGGCGATAGGTCGGCGCACCGGGTGCGTGCGATCATAGCCCGCACGCGCTTCCGGAAGGCCCGCACGATGCCCTATCTCTTCAGCACCATCGGCCTCATCGGCAAGTACAACGACGCGAGCGTCGCGCCGACGCTCGACCAGATCGCCGGCTGGCTCAGGCAGGCCGGCCGTCGCGTGCTGCTCGACGAGCAGAGTGCCGCGCACGTGACGGTGCGCGGCCCCGAGGTCGCCACGCGCCGGCTGATCGGCCGGCAGGCGGATCTCGCCATCGTCGTCGGCGGCGACGGCACGCTGCTCGACGCGGCGCGTGCGCTCGTCGACTTCCAGGTGCCGATCGTCGGCGTCAACCTCGGCCGGCTCGGCTTCCTGACCGATGTGTCGCCGAACGAGATTCCGGCCGGCCTCGACGAGATCCTGCAGGGGCGCTTCCGCGAGGAGCTGCGCCTGATGCTGCACGCGCAGGTGCTGCGCGGCGAGCAGACGCTCAGCGAGGCGATGGCGCTCAACGATGTCGTCGTGCACAAGCGCGACGTGGCGCGCATGGTCGAGCTCGACACCTTCCTCGACGGCCAGCTGCTGAACGCCTACCGCTCCGACGGCCTGATCATCTCGACGCCGACCGGCTCGACCGCGTATGCGCTGTCCTGCGGCGGCCCGATCCTGCACCCGGCGCTCGAAGCGCTGCTGGTCGCACCGATCTGCCCGCACACGCTGACGCACCGCCCGATCGTGGTCGGGGCCGACGCGCAGATCGAGATCTGCGTGCGCAACACCACGCACACGCAGATCACCTGCGACGGCCAGATCAGCCTGCCGATCGAGCCGGGCGACCGCGTCGTCGTGCGCCAGAAGCGCCGGCGCATGCGCCTGCTGCACCCGGTCGGTCACGACTACTTCGAGCTGCTGCGCGCCAAGCTGCGCTGGGGCGTCAACCCCGAAGGCGCGACCTCGAACCGCTGACGGCGGCGCGCCCGCCACGGGCTTTTCCAGTCGCTTCCCGCTTCCCGCACGCCTCCTGCCCGCGCTTCCCTGCTGCCGATGCTGACCCAACTCTCCATCCGCGATTACGCGATCGTCGAAAGCCTCGAACTCGAATTCGGCCCCGGCATGACCACGGTCACCGGCGAGACCGGCGCCGGCAAGTCGATCATGGTCGATGCGCTCGGCCTGCTGCTCGGCGACCGCAGCGACGCCGCAGCCGTGCGCACCGGCACCGAGCGCGCCGAGATTGCCGCGCGCTTCGATGTCGAGCGCCTGCCGGGGGCGCAGGACTGGCTCGCCGAGCGCGAGCTCGACCTCGAAACACATGAATGCGTGCTGCGGCGCACGATCGGCCGCGACGGCCGCTCGCGCGCGTGGATCAACGGCTCGCCGCTGCCGCTCGCGAGCCTGCGCGAACTCGGCGAGCGGCTGGTCGACATCCACGGCCAGCACGAGCATCAGTCGCTGATGCAGCGCGACGCGCAGCGCGCGCTGCTCGACGCCCACGCCGGCCTCAAAACCGAACTCACCGCGCTCGGCGCCGCCTTCCAGCACTGGGCGCGGCTGCGCCGGCGCATCGACGAACTCGCCCAGCGTGGCGCCGAGCGCGATGCGCGCCTCGACATGCTGCGCTACCAGGTGCGCGAGCTCGAAGACCTCGCGCTCGGTGCCGACGAACTGCCGCAGCTCGAAGAGGAGCACGCCCGCCTCGCCAACGCCGGGCGGCTGCTCGACACCTGCCGCCAGGTGCTCGATGCGCTCTACGAAGGCGAGCCGGTCTCGGCGCAGGGCCTGCTCGGCACGGCCGCCGACCAGCTCGGCGAGCTCGCCGGCATCGATGCCGCGCTCGCGCCGCTCACCGAGCTGGTCGGCTCGGCGCTGATCCAGGTGCAGGAGGCCGCCGACGGACTGCGCCGCTACCTCGACCGGCTCGACCTCGACCCGCGCCGGCTCGGCTGGCTGGAAACGCGGCTCGGCGAGATCAGCGCACTGGCACGCAAGCACCGCCAGCGCCCCGAGGATCTGCCCGGCCTGCTCGATGCGCTGCGCGCCGAACTCGACGAACTCGAACACGGCGAGCTGCGCCTCGACGAGCTGACGCAGGAGCTGGCGAAGGCCGAGACCGCCTACCGGCGCATCGCCGATCAGGTCGGCGCCGCACGCGCGGCGGCGGCGGTGACGCTCGGCGAGCAGGTCGGCGCGGCGATGCACGAGCTCGGCATGCCGGGCGGGCGCTTCGCGGTCGAGCTGCAGCCGCTCGAACGCCCGACGCCGGCCGGGCTGCAGCAGATCGAGTTCATGGTCAGCGCCAACCCCGGCCAGCCGCTGCGCCCGCTCGCGAAGGTCGCCTCCGGCGGCGAGCTCGCGCGCATCTCGCTGGCGCTGCAGGTGATCACCGCGCACGGCGCGCAGATCCCGACGCTGATCTTCGATGAGGTCGACACCGGCATCGGCGGCGGCGTCGCCGAGATCGTCGGCCGGCGGCTGCGCGAACTCGGCAGCGGCCGGCAGGTGCTCTGCGTCACGCACCTGCCGCAGGTCGCCGCGCAGGCGCACCGCCATCTGCAGGTGCACAAGCAGACGGATGGCGAGAGCACCGCGACCCGCGTCATCGCGCTCGATGCCGAGGCCCGCGTGCAGGAGATCGCGCGCATGCTCGGCGGCGTCGACATCACCGCCCGCACGCTCGCCCACGCGCGCGAGATGATCGCCCGCGGTCAGGCCTGAAACCCCGCCCGCGCCGCCACCGGCGCGGCATCGACGGTGGCGCAGCTCCGCACCGGTGGCGCGGAACTGCGCCGCCGCTCCTGCTGTTTACCACAATTAATTTAATGTTATTAACATTCGGATGAATTAATGTACAGACAGGCGACAGCAATGCTGGCACGCGCAGGCATTGCTGTCGCCGACAGGGTCGTGAAGGTCCGGGGAACCGGTCCGGAAGCTTTCCCCGGCATCTTCAGTTGCAGGGGTGGCGGTCGATATCCAGCCAGGAAGGACTGGCTTGCCTTGCCGATCGACAGGCAGGCAACCCCGGTTGCCCCCGAAACCGAAAGCCTGCAGAGGAACCGCCGGTCGACGGCTTGCTGACATGCACTCTTTCTGGCCGCTCATCCCGATTGCGGCGCTGCTGATCGCCGGCGGCGGCGGGCTGTATGCCGGCTCCGAACTGCGCCACACGCAGGAACGCCTCGCGGCGGCCGGTCAGGAGCGCGTCGAGGTGGCCACGGCGACGCTGCGCGCGACGATGCGCGGTGCCGTTGCCGACATCACCTACCTGGCCGCGCTGCCGGACCTGCACGGCGCGTTGCGTGACAACGACCCCGACGGACTGGCAGCCGTGGCCGCTGAATACGTCGCGTACCTGCAGTCGCATCGGGATTTCGACCAGATCCGCTGGATCGACGCGAGCGGCCGCGAACGCGTGCGCGTCGATTACCGCGACGGCCAGCCATACGTGGTACCGCCCGAAGCCCTGCAGTCCAAGGCTGACCGCCCGTATTTCATCGAGACGATGCAACTGCCGGCCGGCGCGATCCATCAGTCGCCGCTCGACCTGAACGTCGAGCACGGGCAGATCGAACGGCCGTTCAAGCCGGTGCTGCGCTTTGCGATGCCGCTGTTCGATGCCGAGGGCCGGCGCCACGGCATCGTCGTGCTCAACTACCTCGGTCGCGTGCTGCTCGATGCCGTACGCCAGACCAGTCGCCAGCAGGCCGGAGAGCTGATGCTGCTCGATGGCGACGGCTACTGGCTGCTCGCACCCGAGCCTGCCGACGAATGGGGCTTCCAGCTCGATCCGGCGCGCACGCTGGCCCGGCGCGCACCGGCGCTCTGGTCCGCCCTGCAGGCGCAGGTCTCCGGCAGCCTGAAGCAGGACGATGGCCTCTGGCTCTGGCTCGGCCTGCCGGCGCACCTGAGCATCACCGAAGGCGCGCCTGACGAGTTCTGGCACATGGCGCTGCGCATTCCGCAGGCGACGCTGGTGGCCGCCCGCCAGCACATCGTCACGCAGGTCGGCAGCGTGGTCGCCGTACTGCTGGCCGCCACGGCACTGATCGGCATCGGCTTCCAGCGCACCCGGCGCCAGCTCGCTCACCTGCATGAGCGGCTCGCCGAGCGCGCCGAGGCGGCCGAGGCCGGTGCGCACGCCAAGGCGGTGTTCCTCGCGAACATGAGCCACGAGATCCGCACGCCGATGAACGCGATCCTCGGCCTCGCCTACCTGCTCGAACGCATGCCGCTGCCGGCCGAGGCCGGGGAACTCGTGCGCCGCATCCGCCGCTCGGGCCGCACGCTGCAGACCATCCTCAACGACATCCTCGACTTCTCGAAGATCGAGGCCGGCCGACTCGAACTCGAACACGCTGCCTTCCGCCTCGGTGACGTGCTCGATGACCTGTCCTCGCTGATGGCGGCCGCCTGCGCCGACAAGGAGCTCGAACTCGTGCTGTCAGCGCCGCCCGGCGTCGACAGCCTGACCGGCGACGCGCTGCGCCTCGCTCAGGTGCTGATCAACCTGACCGGCAACGCGATCAAGTTCACCGAGCACGGTCAGGTCAGCGTCGAGGTGCGCGTGCTCGAAGCCGATGCGCAGCGCGTGCGGCTGGAGTTTGCGGTGCGCGACACCGGCATCGGCCTCGAGCCCGCCCGCCAGCAGGAGCTGTTCGCCGCCTTCGTGCAGGCCGACACCTCGACGACGCGCCGCTTCGGCGGCACCGGACTCGGACTCGCGATCAGCCGCCGGCTGGTGGCGCTGATGGGTGGTGCACTGGAGGTGGAATCCGCCCCGGGCCTGGGCAGCACCTTCCGCTTCACGCTCGGCTTTGAACGCGGCCCGCAGCTGCCGCTGTCCGTGCCCGATCTGGCCGGGCTCGACGTGCTGATCGTCGATGACAACGAAACCTCGCGCGCAGCACTCTGCGGCACGGCACTGCAGCTCGGCTGGAAGCCGGTCGCGCTCGATTCGGGCACGGCGGCCGTCGAACACGTCCGCAGCCACTTCCCGCGCGATCCGGACCGGTCGCGCACCGTCATCGTGCTCGACTGGCAGATGCCGGGCATGGACGGACTCGCGACGGCCCGCGCCATCCGCAGCCTCACCGGCGACCGGCGTGAACCGATCCTGCTGATGGCCACGACCTTCTCCTGCGCGAAGCTGCAGGCCCTGGACGACAGCCGGATGATCGATGCGATCCTGAGCAAGCCGGTGACGCCTTCGGCGCTGCACGATGCCGTCGTGCGCACGCTCTGCCGCCAGGGCGCCGCCGCCAGCCCCGCCCCGGTGACCAGCCAGCCACCGCGGCTGCCGGGCCTGCGCGTGCTCGTCGTCGATGACAGCGACATCAACCGCGATGTCGCCCGGCGCATCCTCGCCGGCGAAGGCGCCCGGGTCTCGCTCGCCAGCGACGGCCGCCAGGCCGTCGAATGGCTGAAGGCGCACGTCGGTACCGTCGATCTGGTGCTGATGGATGTGCAGATGCCGGTCATGGACGGCCACGAAGCCACGTGCACGATCCGGCGCACGGCGGGTTTGTCCCGGCTGCCGGTGATCGCGCTGACCGCCGGCGCCTTCCGCGACCAGCAGGACGCCGCCCTCGCGGCCGGCATGAACGACTTCATCGCCAAGCCCTTCGATGCCGATGCCGCCGTGACCCTGATCGCCCGCGTCGCGCGCAGCGCAGGCTGGCAGCCGGCTGCCGCCACTGGAGCACCCGCCGTCAGCCGCGCACCGCCGCTGCCGGCCGAGCCTGCGCCCGTGCTCGATCTGCCACAGGCCCTGGCGCTCTGGAACGATGCGGCCGTGCTGCGCCGCTATCTGCAGCGCTTCGCCGCCGAGTACGGCGACTGCGCCGCGCGGCTCGGTGCCGCCGGAGCGGCCGAGGCGGCAGCCGGCGTGCACCGGCTCAAGGGCACGGCCGACAACCTCGGCCTGCTTGCGCTCGCAGCCGCCGCCGTCGAGGCCGAACAGGCCCTGCGCGCCGGCGTGGCGCCGCCTGAGGCCTGCGCACCGCTCGCCGGCGCCCTCGACGAGGCCCTGACCGCGATCCGCGAATACGCACCGCCCAAGCCACCGGCGCAAGACGAAGCCGCCCCCGGCACGGCCGCCACGCCCGGCGAGGCCGGCCACGGGCTGGCCGCGCTGCTCGACCGGATGCTGGCAGCACTCGATACCGACGAGCCGGACGCGATCGAGCCGCTGCTCGATGAGCTTGCCGCGTGCGTGCCGGCGCCGCAGATCGCGGAACTGCGCACCGCGATCGAGAACTTCGCTTTCCGCCGCACCGAGGCGGCTGCCCATGCCCTCGCGCCACGACTCGGGCTATCGGGCGTG
>JAFEGB010000174.1 GCA_018240295.1 Pseudomonadota bacterium | reverse complement strand
TCGCGCGCCAGCCGCGGAGTGCCGATGCGCCGGTATACACGCCACTTGTGCGAGACCGGCTCGAACAGGTCGAACTGCCCGCCGATCGACTCGACGTTGCCGAGGAACAGGTAGCCGCCCGGACGCAGCGCGAAGTGAAACAGCGCCAGCATGCGTTCCTGCATCTCCGGTTCGAGATAGATCATGAAGTTGCGGCAGCTGATCAGGTCGATGCGGCCGAACGGCGGATCGTTGATGAGGTTCTGCACCGCGAAGGTCACGCAGTCGCGCACCTCGCGGATCACCCGGTAGCGCGTGCCCTCGGCGCGGAAGAAGCGCGCCAGCCGCGCCGGCGTCACGTGCGCCGTGATGCTGTCCGGATAGAGGCCGGTGCGCGCGACGTTGAGCGCGGCCTCGCTCGAATCCGAAGCGAACAGCTGGATGTGCGGCTGCCCCGGCAGCAGGCGCTCCAGCAGCAGGATCGCGAGGCTGTAGACCTCCTCGCCGCTGGCGCAGGCCGGCACCCAGGCCCGCAGCGGCCGCTCGGCCGAGGCCAGCTCGCAGAGCTCGGGCAGCACCTGCTCGGCCAGATGGTCCCAGGCCTGCGGGTTGCGGAAGAACTGCGTGACGCTGATCATCAGATCGGCGGCCAGCACATCGAACTCCGCGGAGTCACGCTGCAGCAGCGCGAGATAGTCCTTGCTCTCGCGCAGGCGCAGCGCGCTCATGCGCCGCTGGACGCGCCGCGCCAGCATGCCTTTCTTGTAGCAGCGGAAGTCGAAGTCCTGGCGCGCGCGCAGCAGCGCCAGCACATCCTCCAGATCCGGCTTCTCCCGATCCGCATCCTCCGGCTCCGGCTCCGGCTCCGCTTCGGCCGGTTCCGGCTCCGGCGGCACGGGCTCGCTGTGCCAGCGATGCTGCACATGCTCGATCAGCACCGCCGGCATGGCGGAGATCGCCAGCACATGATCGTCGAGACCGGCGTCGATCGCGCTGGTCGGCATGCTGTCCTGCATCGCGGTCTCGGGCGTCTGCACCAGCACGAGCCCGCCCGCGTTGCGGATGTCCTTGAGGCCGAGCGTGCCGTCGCTGCCGCCGCCCGAGAAGACCACGCCGATCGCGCGCGCGCCGCAGCTGCGTGCGAGCGAGCGCAGCAGCACGTCGATGGGCTTGCGCAGCCAGCGCGGGGTTTCCGGCTCCCGCGGCACGAGCCGGCCGTTCTGGTATTCGAGGCAGCAGTTCGGCGCGATCACGTAGACGTGATCGGGCACCACCTGCACCGGATGCGTGACCTCCGTGACCGGCATGGTCGTGTGCCGCGCCAGGATTTCGGTCAGCACGCTGCTGCGCTCGGGATCGAGATGCAGCACGAACACGAAGGCCATGCCGCTGGCGGCCGGCATCGCGCTCAGGAATTCGTTGAACGCCTCGACGCCCCCTGCCGAAGCGCCGAGGCCGACCACCGGAAATGCACACCGGGCCCCGCCGGCCGGCCCTGATGCAGCTCGTCTGGACATCGTCTTCCCCCCTCTGCGCCACGAATCCGCCGGCAAGTTTAAGTCCGCTTCGCCCGTCCTCCTCGGCTTCTCCCGACGAAGTAGGTACAAACCGGTAGCCGCCGTGGAAAGCGCCAATGGCGATGCACTGCTCCTGACAGCATAGTGACAGGCAGCCCTGCATCCCGAGCCACGGCCAGGATGGTGGCAGGCAGCGAGACGGGGCCAAGAGAAGCGACAGCATGGTGCTGGTGACACGCGCCAGCGTGTTGCGCCAGAAGCAGCGCGGCGGTTCAGGACGAGCCTCCGCGCCGCTTTTTCATGCTTTTTCCATTAATGACCGCCACTTGCAAGGCCATCGTACAGACAGGACCTGCCCGGGAGCAGCGACGGCATGCCGGATCGAAACCGGGTGGAGGGAGAAAAGTCTGCCATGTCCGAACCTCTGCCCGGCCTCGATGCCCCCCTGTCAGGAACACTTCAGGGCTTTCTCGATTCCCTCTGTCCGTTGCTGCCCGCAGCGACGGACTACGCCATCCTCGGCTTCGATCCTCACCTGCACTGCTGCTACGCCAGCGGCTCTGCACTCGGCACGCTCGGCATCGAAAATCCGCTCCGGGGCACGGAGTTGCAGGCGCTCGCGCCGGCGCTGCGCACGGTCGTGAGCGGGCTTTGCCGCTGCGTCTTCGCCGGCGCGCTGACCGAAACCGGGATCACGCTCGGCCCGCAGCGGCTGCGCCTGACCGGCATGCCGCTGCTCGACAGCAGCGGTGCGATCAGCATGGCCCTGATCCGCATCCTGCCGGTCGACCCGCTTCCCGATGACCGCACGAGCGCAGTCGAGGATGTCCGCAACCGCAGCCCCGACGGGACCGCCGACTGGCACGACCCTGAACGGAGGCGAAGCACGCCGGCAGGCCGATGAACACCGGGACCACACCTCCGCCGCCTCCGGGCGTCGGCATCGTCGATGATGACCGCGAGCTGCGCACGGCCCTGCGCCTGCTGCTCGAAAGCGCCGGCCATGTCGTCGAGACCTGGGCCGACGCCGATGCCTGTCTCGCCGCCATGCATCCGCAGCGCAGCGGCTGCCT
>JAFEGB010000173.1 GCA_018240295.1 Pseudomonadota bacterium | reverse complement strand
GGCGGCTGGTCGTCGCCGAGCCAGTCGCGGCCGTTGTCGGTCAGCCAGAGTTCGCGCGTGCCGGGGCGCCACGCGAAGCCGACGCTGTTGCGCAGGCCGCGGGCGACGGTTTCCTCGTCGCGGCCTTCGGCGTCCATGCGCCGCAGCTCGGCATAGCCGGGCGCCTCGCAGACGTTGCACGGCGCGCCGATCGACAGATACAGCTTGCCGTCCGGGCCGAAGGCGAGATAACGCCAGCCGTGGGCGCTGTCGCGCGGCAGGTCCTTGCGCAGCACCTGCGGCGCGACCGGCTGGCCGAAGCTCGCCTCGACGCGCGCGAAGCGCAGCAGCCGGTCGACATCGGCGACGTACAGCGCATCGCCGCGCACGGCGAGACCGTTCGGCATGGTGAGGCCGGTGGCCAGCGTCCAGCGCGCATCGGCGCGGCCGTCGCCATCGGTGTCGCGCAGCGCCGTGACCGTGCCGGCGCGGCGCGAGCCGACGTAGACGGTGCGTCCGTCGCCACCGAGCACCAGCGTGCGGGCATCCTCCAGCTCGGCCCAGAGTTCGATCGTGAAGCCCGGCGGCAGCACCAGGGCGCGGGGGACTTCGGCGGCGCGGGCCGCAGGCAGCAGCGCAGCGAGCGCGGCCAGCAGACAGCAGAGACGGCGAAGCACTGAGGACATCTGCGGACTCCGATGAAAGCGGGGGGGCGGCCGGAGCTTTGACCGCGATCAGGACAAGCCGGGCATGCCTGTGATGCAATGCGGTGTCAGGCACAGGGCGCTTGCGCCCATGCACAGCGCCAGAAAGAAGGATATTGATCGCATGTCACTCCCCCCGCACGACTTCCCGCACCTCGTGCACGAACTCCCGGAATTTCGCGAGCGCATCCGGGTTCTGCAGGCGGAAGACGCACACTTCGCACGGCTCTACGAACGCTACCTCGACGTGAGCCGCGAGCTGCACGGCCTCGGGCAGGACGGCGAGCCCCTCACCGGTCAGGCCGCAGTGCTGGCGAGCCGGCGCGTACACCTGAAGGGCGTGCTCTACGAGATGCTGCGCGGCGACTGAGGGAGCGGATGCACGGGTTTACGGCCGCCGGAGCCTTGACTACAGTGCTGCGCCCCGTGCAAGAGCGGATCTGCTGCATGAGTCACCCAGACAGTCATTCCGATGACGAGCGCCGCCGCACGCTGGCAGACGAGCTGATCGAGGCCGGACGCTTCTTCTTTGCGCGCGGCTGGGTGCCGGCGACCAGCGGCAACTTCTCGGCGCGCGCCGGTGACGACGACGTGCTGATCACGGTTTCGGGCTGGCACACGGGCCGGCTCGGCACCGACGACCTGATGCACATCGACCTGCACGGCCGCCCGGCCCGGGCCGGTCAGCGTTCCTCGGCCGAAACCGGCCTGCACCTGCAGCTGTACCGGCGCGATCCGGCCATCGGCGCTGTGCTGCACACGCACTCGGTCAACGCGACGGTGCTGTCGATGCTCGCCGGCGGGGCACTGGTGCTGCGCGATCTCGAAGTGCTGAAGGCTTTCCCGGGCATCGCCACGCACGAAAGCGCCGTGTGCGTGCCGGTGCTCGCCAACGATCAGGACATCGCGCGCCTCGCCGCGCGCGTCGCCGAAGTGCTCGATCGTGATCCGGGCTGCTGCGGCTATCTGATCGCCGGCCACGGCTTCTACACCTGGGGCGCGACGGTCGCCGACGCGGTACGCCACGTCGAGGCCTTCGAGTTCCTGTTCGAATGCGAATCCCTGATGCGGAGGATGGGCAGACCATGAGCAAGCTGCGTGTTTACCGGGACGACGCCCCGGACACCCCGATCGTCGAACACACGCTCGGCGCCGACATCGCGCTGGAGCTCGAAGGCCCGGAGGTGCTGTTCTCGCGCTGGGAGGCCGACCGTGAACTGCCGGCCGATGCCAGCAACGACGACATCATCGGCGCCTACCGCGCGCAGATCGACGTGCTGATGACGCGCTACGGCTTCCACGCCGTCGATGTCGTCAACGTCACGCCGACGCACCCGGACAAGGACGCGCTGCGCCAGAAGTTCCTGAGCGAGCACACGCACTCGGACTACGAGGTGCGCTTCTTCGTCGAGGGCAGCGGCCAGTTCTACATCCACCACGCCGATCGCGTGTACATGATCTTCTGCCAGGCCGGCGATCTGCTGAGCATCCCGGCGAACATGACGCACTGGTTCGACATGGGGCCGAACCCGAGCTTCAAGTGCATCCGGCTGTTCACGACGCCCGAGGGCTGGGTCGCGAACTTCACCGGCAGCGACATCGCCGAGCACTTCCCGCGGCTGGTCAACTGAGCCGGCACGGCAGCGCATGTCCGTGGCGATCCGCGCGATCCTGACCGACATCGAAGGCACGACCAGCTCGATCGCCTTCGTGCACGAGGTGCTGTTCCCGTATGCGCGCGCGCGGCTGCCCGCCTGGCTGGCCGCGCACGCCGGCGAGCCGGAAGTCGCCGGACAGCTCGCCGCGACCCGTGCCGAGGCCGGTCTGCCGCCGGAGGCGCCGCTTGCGCAGGTCATCGAAGTGCTGCTCGGCTGGATCGACGCCGATCGCAAGGCCACGCCGCTGAAGGCACTGCAGGGCCGGCTGTGGGCCGACGGCTACGCGGCCGGCGATTTCCACGGCCACGTCTATGCCGACGTGCCGCCCTGCCTGCGCGCCTGGCAGGCGGCCGGTCTCGTGCTCGCGGTGTATTCGTCCGGCTCGGTGCAGGCGCAGCAGCAGCTGTTCGCGCATACCGCCTGCGGTGACCTGACGCCGCTTTTTTCGGCGTACTTCGACACGCGCATCGGCCACAAGCGCGAGCCGGCCTCCTACACGGCGATCTGCGCCGCGCTCGGCCTTGCGCCGGCCGGGGTGCTGTTCCTGTCCGACATCACCGAAGAACTCGACGCCGCGCGCAGCGCAGGGCTTGCGACCGTGCAGCTCGTGCGCGACGGCACACCCGATCCGCAGGCCGCGCACCGGCAGGTCACCGCCTTCACCGCCATCGACCCGTACGCCTGAGCCGCCGCCGGCGCTTGTCGTGCGCCGGCGACCGGCTGCTATGCTCGGGCGCAACGCGATCGTCACCGATCCGTCGCCCGCACGTTCACGCTCACGCCCCGCCAGACGAGACCTGATGACTCCCGAGACTCCCGAACCGGTCCCGGCGCTGGAAATCGTCGACCTGCACAAATGCTTCGGCTCGCTCGAAGTGCTGAAGGGCATCTCGCTGAGCGCCCGCGACGGTGACGTGATCTCGGTGCTCGGGTCCTCCGGCTCCGGCAAGAGCACCTGCCTGCGCTGCATCAACCTGCTCGAACAGCCGACCTCCGGCACGATCCGGGTCAAGGGCGAGACGCTGAAGCTCGCGCGCGACCGCGGCGGCCAGCTCGCCAGCACCGACCCGAAGCAGCTCGCGCGCATCCGCTCGCGGCTGGCGATGGTGTTCCAGAGCTTCAACCTGTGGGCGCACATGACCGTGCTCGACAACCTGATCGAGGCGCCGGTGCACGTGCTCAAACTCGGGCGCGCCGAGGCGATCGAGCGCGCCGAGCGCCTGCTGCACAAGGTCGGCCTGTACGAGCGGCGCAACTACTATCCGGCGCACCTCTCCGGCGGCCAGCAGCAGCGCGCGGCGATCGCGCGGGCGCTGGCGATGGAGCCCGATGCCATCCTGTTCGACGAACCGACCTCGGCGCTCGATCCCGAGCTGGTCGGCGAGGTGCTGAAGGTCATGCGCGTGCTCGCCGAGGAAGGCCGCACGATGATCGTCGTCACGCACGAGATGGGCTTCGCGCGCGAGGTCTCCAGCCGCGTCGTGTTCCTGCACCAGGGCCGGGTCGAGGAAGACGGCCCGCCCGCCGAGGTGTTCGGCCACCCCCGTTCCGAGCGCTGCCGGCAGTTCCTGTCCGGCAAGCTCAAGGGCTGACGCCGGTCCGGCCGCCAGAGCGTCCGCCCGCCCGTCCGCATCGTCACGTTCATCCCCGGAGGCTTGCGTACCAACATGAAGAAGATCGCCCTCGCTGCGCTTGGCTGCGTGCTCGCACTCGGTATCGGTTTCGGCAGCGTCGCCGACGCGAAGGAATGGAAGAAGGTGCGCATCGCCACCGAGGGCGCCTATCCCCCGTTCAACTTCGTCGATGCCGACGGCAAGCTCGCCGGCTTCGAGATCGACCTCGCCAACGCGCTGTGCGCCGAGATGAAGGTCGAATGCACGCTGGTCAAGCAGGACTGGGACGGCATGATCCCGGCGCTGAAGGCGCGCAAGTACGACCTGATCATGGCCTCGATGTCGATCACCGACGAGCGCAAGCAGCAGGTCGATTTCTCCGACTGGTACTACCGGATGCCGGCGCGCTTCGTCGCCAAGAAGGGCGCCGGCCTGACCGTCACGCCCGAAGGGCTCAAGGGCAAGACCATCGGCGTGCAGCGCGAGACGGTCTCCGACAAGTTCCTGACCGACAACTACGGATCGAGCGTGACGATCAAGCGCTACGCGACCCAGGACGAGGTCTACCTCGACCTGACCGCCGGCCGGCTCGATGCCTACGTCGCCGACATCATCGTCAGCCGCGATGCCTTCCTGTCCAAGCCCGAAGGCAAGGACTACGAGTTCACCGGCCCCGAGTTCAGCGATCCGAAGTGGTTCGGCGACGGCATCGGCGCGGCGATGCGCAAGCAGGACAACGACCTGACGGCGCTGTTCAACAAGGCGCTGAAGGCGCTGATCGCCAACGGCACCTACCAGAAGGTCGCGGCGAAGTACCCGGACTTCGATTCGTATCTGCGCAAGTGAGGATGTGATCGAGCCGGGTCCACACTGCGATCGGAACGAAACAGCCCCTCCCCCCTTGCGGGGGAGGGGTTGGGGAGAGGGGTGAACGCCCGGGCGCAGTGCCGGCGTCTCCCCCTCTCCCCCGGCCCCTCTCCCGCGAGGGGAGAGGGGAGATCGAAGCCGGACCGCAGGTGGCCGGTTCCTCCGGTCCACGGTATCGCTTGGCTGACATGGATATCGATCCCGCACGGG
>JAFEGB010000172.1 GCA_018240295.1 Pseudomonadota bacterium | reverse complement strand
CCGATCCGCCCGCCGAGGTCCGCCCGCATGGCCGACATCCTGCCGTTCAAGCGCCCCAAGCCTGCCGACCGCATGGAGGCCGCGGCCGGCCGGGAGCTTTGCAAGTCCGGGTTTCACAAGTGGGAGGTGCAGAAGGACAAGCGCTTCGACGTGAAGGCCGGCAGGCTGGTCACGAGCTACCGCTGCGCACGCTGCGGCGCGACCCGGACCGAAGGCCGCTAGCCGGCGCGCCGGCCGCAACGCCCGGCCGCTGCATCGGCCGGCGCCGGCGGCGCGTATGCTGGCCGGCCCCCTGCCACCCCCGGTTTCCGCCATGCCCCGCCTGCTTGCAAGCCTCGTCCTCGCCCTCGGCCTGTCGCTGCCGGCTGCGGCCGCCGATCTCGCGAAGCTGCGCGCGGCGTTCGCGTCGGTGCGCTTCATCGCCTACAGCCCGAGCGCCTACACCGACGGCGGGCTGGTGGGCCGGGATGCGATCCGGCGCGATCTCCTGATCCTGGCGCCGGATTTCGACGGCATCGTCACCTATGCAAGCGACAACGGCAGCGAGCAGGTCGCAGCGCTTGCACGCGAGACCGGCATCCGCGCCGTGATCCTCGGCGTCCACAACCCCGCCAACACCACCGAACTCGACACCGCGATCCGGCTGGCGCGCGAATACCCCGAGGTCGTGGTCGCGATCTGCGTCGGCAACGAAGGGCTGATCTCGCACCGCTACGACTGGCCGACGCTCCGGCGCGGCCTCGATCACGTGCGCGCGGCGCTGCCCGAACTGCCGCTGACCACCGGCGAGCCGTTCGTGATCCACCTCGAATGGACGCCGCCGGGCTTCTTCGACGCGCAGGACTTCATCGGCGTCAACATCCATCCGCTGTTCGAGGGCTGGTTCACGCCCGACAAGCTCGATGCCGGCATGGACTATCTCGACGCGATCCTCGGCAAGGTCATCGCGCGCGCGCCGGGCAAGCCGGTGATGATCAAGGAGACCGGCGTGCCCGGTCAGCCCGGCGGCGAATGGTCGCCGGCGGTGCAGGCCGGCTTCTGGACGCGGGTCGAGCGACGCTTTCCGCGGAACGGCGACCGTGCGTTCTCGGCCTTCGAAGCCTTCGATGCGCCGTGGAAGCCGGCGCTGATCGCGCGCGACTTCAAGGACTACGGCGGCACGGTCGATCCGCGCGAGGCGTACTGGGGCTTCTATACCGTCGACGGCGAACCGAAGCCGGTCGTCGGACAGCTGCGGGCGCAGCGGCGGGGGCCGTGAGGCCCGAAGCAGGAAGCCTCCCCACGCCGCCCCGCCGCCGGCGGGGTCAGCGGCACAGCCCGAGCAGCCGCCGGTCGCTGCTGCACGCCGCATTGCCATTGCCGCCGCCGCTGCAGCCCGACAGGATCGGTTCGGTCACCGAGTAGTACTGCCAGCCGGCCTTCAGCGGTTCCAGCGCCGGCTGCTGCGGACTCCAGGCCACCTGCTGCCACTTCGGATGACCCTGCGCGCGCAGCGTGGCGTAGTTCTCGCACAGCGAGCGCGCGAAGGCCGCGATCGCGCGGCGGTTGAAGTCCTGCGGATAGTCGTAGGTGATCAGGTAGGCCTTGACCGCGAGCGTCTGCACGTCGGTGCCGAGCCATGCGTAGCTGTCGCGCAGGATCGTCGCCGGGTAGTAGACCTTCAGCGCCTCGCGCATCGCCGGTTCCTCGGCGCGCACGCCGAGCAGCCGGTAGTACTTGCGCCCGAGTTCGGCATCGACGACGAGCTGCGACACCGGCTGGCCGGCGACGAACACGACGGCATCGACGCGGCCGTCGCGATCGAGCAGCGCGTTCAGCGCCTGCTTGTAGCCGCTCGCAGCATCGGTGGCGCCGGGGAAGTCGACGCGCTCGGGCCGGGCGCCGTCGAACATCAGCCCGTACAGCGTGCTCGCGGTCAGCGCCGCGCCGCTGCCGTCGGGGCCGATGTAGAGCTTCCTGCCGCGCAGTTCATCGACGTAGTGCAGCGGCGAGTCGGCCCGCACCAGCACGTGGATTTCCTCCAGATACAGCGGCAGCACGACGCGCAGCGGCCCGATCAGATCCTGTGCCTCCTTGTCGCCCTGCGCGGCGAGGCGCACGTAGGCCTGATAGACATCGGACTGCACCAGCGCGAACTTGACCTTCTCGCGGTAGCGCATGTCGCGCACGTTCTGCACCGAGCCGCTGGAACTGACGGCCTCCAGCGCGATGTTGGCCGGGCGCGCGACGAGGTTCGCGAGGTTCTGGCCGAAGGCGTAGTAGGTGCCGGTCGTGCCGCCGGTGACGATGCGGTAGTCGGCGAGGATCGGCGCCGCCGGCGCAGCGGCGGTGACGAGGGCGAGGCTCAGCGCGATGAGCGCGCGCAGCAGACGGGTCATGCAAGGTTCTCCCGGCAGGATTCGTGGCAAGCGGAGCATCGGTCGCGGGCATCAGTCGCAGAGCTTAAGCCGCCGGCGTTCATCCTCGCCGGCGCCGCAGGGCGGCAGCCGGGACGGCTGGGCGGCGGATTCGGCCTGCCGGCGGCGTTCGGCCTCGGCGGCGGCTTCGTCGGCGTGGCGCCTGCGCTCGGCTTCGGCCGCTGCTGCCGCCTCGGCCTGCCGGCGCGCCTCGGCCTCGGCATCCGCCTGCCGGCGCCGGGCCTCGTCCGCCGCGGCGCGCTCGGCGGCGGCCTGACGGGCGGCGGCATCGGCTTCGCGCTGGCGGGCTTCGGCCTGACGCTGGCGTGCGGCCGCAGCAGCGGCCTCGGCCTGCGCCTGACGCTCGGCCTCCAGACGCTTCGCTTCGGCGGCAGCGGCCTGACGCTGAGCCTCGGCCTGACGGGCGGCCTCGGCCTGCTGCGCAGCGGCCGTGGCCTCGTGTTCGGCATCGGCGCGGTACAGCCACCAGCCGACGCCACCGAGCGCGAGCACCACGCCGGCCGCGGCCGCGATGATCAAGGCCTGCGCGCCCTTCTTCGCCGGCTGGTAGACGACCAGCGACTTGCCGCAGTCCGGGCAGACGAAGTCCTGCCCCGGCGCCACCGGCACGACCTTCCTGGCGTTGGCGGACGGGCAGTTGCCGACGTTGACACAGAGTCCGGTGCGTGCGGCCGTCATTCAGCGTTCCTCCCCCTTCAGCAGACGCGCGGCCTGCTTGCCGGCGTCCAGAAACCGCAGGTACTGCGCGTCCTGCCGGTCGTCGCCGCGTTCGAGACGCACGGCATCGACGCAGGCGCGCACCGTTTCCAGCAATTGTTCACGCCGTTCGCGATGGCGCCACCCGGGGTCGGCGAGCAGCTGCACGACCTGCGCGCGCAGCGCATCGAGCTTCAGCAGGTCGAGGGCGGCCCAGGATTCGGTCAGCGTGCGCCCGAGCGCGAGCGGCGGATTGTCGAAGCCGTCGGCATCCTTGCCGAGCAGCAGCACCTCGGGCTCGCCGGTCGCCGGATTCTCGGCCTCGCGCAGCACGCCGAGCGCGCGCGCGAGCAGCACGTAGGGCAGGCCCTCGCGGCGGATGTCCTCGGGGCTCGCCACGTACAGCGGCGGCAGCTGCGCGCCGTCGCCCTCGGTGTGCAGTTCCAGCCGCGCGCGCGCCGGATCGCCGCTGTGGTTCAGGCGCCGCTCGTAGCGCTCGCGCAGCTGCGCGACCGGCTTCAGGTAGCGCAGCGGGAACAGGTTGACGATGCTGACCAGCACGATCTCGTTGTCGCCGCCATCGGCGTCGATGACCTCGACATCGCCGCTGCGCGCGCCGCGGAAGTCGGATTTCAGCGCCGCGACGAAATCGGCGTGCGCCGGCGCCTTCGGCACGATGACGGTCAGCTTGGCGAGCGCGCTCGGCGTGCCGGCCGGGATGCCGGGCGCGGAGCGGTGCATCTCCAGCGGCTCGAAGGCCGTGAACGCGCCGGCCTGACGCACGAGTTCGCCGACCCAGGCGCGGCGCGCGGCCGCATCGTCGGCAAAGCGCTCGGCGAGGCGCTCGATGATCGACACGCCGAGCACGCGCTCGGCCGGCGTGCGGATCAGGCTGGCGTGCGCGAGGCGCGCGGCCTCCTCGCCGGTCTTCTCCAGCGTGTCGAGCAGCGTCGCGAGCGGCATGCGGCTGTTGAAGTCGGCAAAGCGCAGCGTCTCGCCGAAACGCCCGAACAGCGCCGCGCGCGCGCCGGCCGCCTGACCGCGCTGCACCTCGGCATCCAGCCCGAGGCGGTGCGCGACCTCGCGCACGCGCGCCGGATCGTAGTAGCGGATCAGGTGCCGGCGCAGATCGGAGCCGGTGGCGGTCGCGCCGTCGGCGAGGCGCTGTTCGAGGCGCTGGCCGAAGCGCTCCAGCGCCGTGCGCAGGCTGCCGGCGGCGCGCTCGATCGCGGTCTTGAGTTCCGCCAGCGCCGCGATCAGCTCCGGCAGCAACTGCTGCTGCGCACGCAGCGCCACGCCGCGCGTGCGGTTGACGTACAGCTCCTGCAGGTACACGGCGTGCGCATCGAGCAGGCTCGCCGGCGTGCCGGTCAGCTTCGCGAACACGCCCATGCCGGCCCAGTCGCGGGCGTTCTGGTTGAGCCGGGTCTGCGCCTCGTCCTCGCCGGCGCGCGCCCTGGCGATGCGCTCGCCGAGTTGCGCGTGGCGCTCGTCGAGCAGCTCGATGACGGCGGCGACGAGGCGCGTGCAGGCATCGAGGCCGCGTGCGCCGATGCGCCAGTCGTTGGCGAGTTCGCGCTCGATGCGGTTTGCGATCTCGCGGGCGATGTCCTTGCGCGCCTTGAGCTTGGTCTCGTAGAAGCCGGTGACGCCGAGGTCACGGAAGTCCTCGTCCCAGCGCTTCTGGCAGTACTTCGCCAGCTCGTCGAGCCAGATCGTGCGATCGAGCTCACGCACCAGCGACTTGAAGTGCGGGATCGCCGTCTCCCACTCCAGCGTCAGCGTCTGCCATTTCGGCGCCTGCCCGTCGCCGGCGAGGATCGGCACGTTCATCAGCAGGTGATCGTCATCGAGCGCCCAGCGCTGCTGCACGTCCTTCTGGCGCACGAAGGCACCGGCGTCGAAGGGCCGCGGCTCCTCGACGTAACCGAGCGCCTCCTGCCAGTGCTCGTGCGCGAGCGCGAGCAGCGCCTGACGCGCGAAGCCGTAGCCGAGGAACTCGGCGATCTCCTCCTCGGGGATCGCGACGCGCTTGATGCCGAAGGTCAGGAAGCGCCGGGCGCGCTCGCCGCGGCGGCTCGCCGGTGCGGTTTCCGGCGAGCCGTCGCCGTTCTCGGCGTTCTCCATGCGCGCGAGCGTCGGCCAGCCGCCGTGGCGGGCGCGGATGATCTTCTGGTACAGGAACTCGGCGACGATGCCCGGCAGCTCCTGCTGCACGTCGACGGTGACGCCGTGCTCGTTCTCGTTGCCGAACACGTAGCAGCCGTTGAACGGATCGACGAGTGCGAGCCGCCCCTTGCGCCCGAGCACGTCGTGCGGCTGCCAGGCCCCGGCCGACAGCGCGTTCAGCTCCAGCAGCGCCGCGTAGCCGTTGGCGTGGTAGTTGCCGGTATCCCAGTTCGGCGGCGGGTAGGGATCGGGCAGCAGCGCGTAGACCAGCACGCGGTAGCGCTGCGCATCCGGGAACAGTTCGCGCAGCTGCACGAGCGCATCGATCAGGCTGCCGCTGCCGGTGCCGCCGGCGAGCCCGCACAGCACGTGGAAGGTCGTCTCGCTGCTGCCGCCGGCCTGCACGCGGCGCACCTGCGTCTGCAGCTGCTCGCGGTATTTGTCGGCCTTGCACGCGAACAGGAAGCGCCCGAGCCGGCGCTTCTGGCCGCCGAGCGTGACGCCGACGATGCTGTTGAGGATGTCGCGCCACTGCTCGCGCGCGCCGATCCACGGCTTGATGCCGGGGTAGCTGTCGAGGTCATCGAGCCGGGCCGCCAGGTTGGCGTCGGTGATCAGCAGCTGGCTCGCCGCCGGCAGCTGCACCGAGACGCCGAGCGTCTTCCACGAGGCATCGTCCGGCGCCATCAGCTCGTCGCTGGAATCGACGTACAGCCAGCCGAGCGGCACGCCTTCGGGCTCTTCGCTGCGGAACTCCTGGAAGATCAGCTTGCGCAGCGCGCGGATGACCTTGCCGCCCGTGCCCCCGAGCCCGACGATCACATGATTCATGCCTGCCTCCCGGCCGCCGCTGTCGGGCGAACCATGCCCGGCGGGGCGGGACAGGGCAAGCGCGGCGGATGCGCGACGCCGGCGCGGCGCCGGGCGCGCGGGCTACAGCCGTGCGGCGCCGAAGGTATCGCAGGCGTCGAGGCGCCCCGAATCCAGCCCGGCCCGGAACCAGCGCACGCGCTGCTGCGAGCTGCCGTGCGTGAAGCTGTCGGGCACGACCGTGCCGCGGGCCTGACGCTGCAGGCGGTCATCGCCGATCGCGGCAGCGGCGGTCAGGGCTTCCTCGACATCGCCGGGTTCGAGGCGATGCTTCGTCTGCTCGGCGTGCCGCGCCCAGACGCCGGCCAGACAGTCGGCCTGCAGTTCGAGCCGCACCGACAGCCGGTTGCCGTCGGCCTCGCTCATGCGCTCGCGCGCCGCGTGCACGCGCCCGGAGATGCCGAGCAGGTTCTGGATGTGGTGGCCGATCTCGTGCGCGACGACGTAAGCCTGCGCGAAATCGCCGGGCGCGCGGAAGCGCTGGCGCAGGTCGTCATAGAAGGACAGGTCGATGTAGACCTTGCGATCCGGCGGACAGTAGAACGGCCCCATCGCCGCCTGGCCGATGCCGCAGGCGGTCTGCGTGGCACCGGAGAACAGCACGAGCTTCGGCTCGACGTAGGCCTGCCCGGTCTGCGCCGGCAGCTGCGCGTTCCAGACGCTCTCGGTGTCGGCGAGCACACGGCCGACGAAGCGCGCCTCGTCGTCGTGCGCGCGCGTCTGCGCCGGCCCCGGCGGATGCTGCACCGGCGCCGGCGAACCGCCGCCGAGGATCACCGACGGGTCGACCCCGAAGTACAGCGCCACCAGCACCAGCACGACGGTGCCGATGCCGCCGCCGATCCTGAGCCCGCCGCCGCCGAAGCCGCCGCCCCCGCCGAAGGATTCACCGCGGCGGTCCTCGATGTTGCCGCTCTCGCGGTCGTCGTCGCCGTAACGCATGACGTTCGCCTCCCCCGGATGTCCGGTGTCGTGATGCCGGATCGGAGCCGCCGCCAACCGTTCTGGTTCAGTGGCGGCATCGGCCGGGCATCGATCCGGAAAAGCATCAGGCCGCCGACCCTCGCGGATGTCGGCGGCCTGATGGAGCGGCGGGGCGGGGCGGACCGGGCGCCGGAGGAAGCGGCGCAGCCGCTCAGGCACCCGCAGGCGGGCGGATCAGAACACGAACCGGTGGGTGTCGCCGGCGCTGCCGCCGGCGTTCACCGGCGCCTGGCGCGTGGCCGTGTTCGTGCGGAGGAAGGAATCGCTCATCTGCTCGCGCAACTTGCGCTGGCGGCGGATCTCGCCGAGCAGGCGGGCGGCGATCTCGGCGGCGACGGTCAGGTCTTCGGAAATGTTGTGGTTCATGGCGTCTGTCCCTGGCGTTCGTTGGCGGCCAAACAGCTGATCGGCTGTCAGAAACACGGTACAACGACAGCATTGCTTACCACTGCGACTTCTCTCAATACGATATCTGTCGTATTCGTAATGTATGAAAGGAGTTGCAACACCGCCGGCCTGCAGGCCGGGGCAAGGCTTCCGGCGAGTCCGCGGGGCTGCCGCCGGCAACGGACGCGCACGCCATGCGCGGGCCCGGGCACGCGCGCGAGACATGTCTACGCTCGGCATGCCACCGTAGGCGCTGGTATCGCATCGAGGACAACCGCCTTGAACAGTCTCTTCTGGTCCGGCCGGCCGCTGGTGCTGGCTGCCACCCTGGCATGCGCGCTGCTTTCAGCCTGTTCGGTGCCGGCACGGCTGCCTGCCGTGCCCGCTGAACAGACCACGCAGGCAACCGTGCCCGGCATGGTCAACGTCCGTTACTGGCCGGATGTCGACACCGCCGCCCTGGAGCGGCTCAGCCTCGAAACCATCCGGCGCATGCAGGCATACCGCGCGGCCCAGGGCCAGACCGGACCGCTGCCGCCGGCGCATTTCCTCGCGCTGTCGGGGGGTGGCGATGACGGTGCCTTCGGGGCCGGGCTGCTGAACGGCTGGACGGCCACCGGCACGCGCCCGAGCTTCGGCATCGTCACCGGCATCAGCACCGGGGCGCTGATCGCGCCGTTTGCGTTCCTCGGCCCGGCCTACGACCCGGTGCTGAGGAAGGTCTACACCGAGACCCGGCAGGCGGACATCTTCCTGACGCGGCCGGTGTTCGCGGCGATCAACAACGATGCGATGGCCGACACGCAGCCGCTCTGGACGCTGATCGGACAGAACGTCGACGAGGACTTCCTCGCACGCATCGGCGCCGAATACCGCAAGGGCCGGCTGCTGCTGATCGCGACCACCGACATCGACGCCCGCCGGCCGGTGCTGTGGGACATGGGCGCGATCGCCACGAGCGGTGCGCCCGGCGCGCTCGATCTGTTCCGGCGCATCATGCTGGCCTCGGCGGCGATCCCGGGCGTGTTCCCGCCGGTGCTGATCGATGTCGAGGTCGACGGCAAGTCCCATCAGGAGATGCACGTCGACGGCGGTGCCGCCGCGCAGGTGTTCCTGTATCCGCCGTCGCTGAACGTGAAGGTGCTGTCGAAGCGCTACGGCATCGAGCGCGAGCGCCATGCGTGGATCATCCGCAACGCCCGGCTCGATCCGTCCTGGGCCAGCGTCGAGCGCCGCACGATGAGCATCGCCGGCCGGGCGGTGTCGTCGCTGATCCAGTACCAGGGCGTCGGCGATCTGTACCGCATCTACGCGACCACGCAGCGCGACGGGGTCGACTACAACCTCGCCTATATCGGCAGCGACTTCCGGGTCAAGCACCGCGACGACTTCGACCCCGAGTACATGCGTCCGCTGTACGAATACGGCGAACGCCTCGCCCGCAACGGCTATCCGTGGCAGAAGACGCCGCCGGGCTACATCGCACCGCCGCCGGCAAAGACGATGGTGGTCCAGCACTGACAGGCGCGGGCAATCCGCGACCGGCGCACCGGCTGCCAGCCTCGCCAGCAGGCCATTGCCGTCCGGCCGGACGTGCCGGACAGCAGCCGCCGCATCGGCTCGACCGCCCCGTCCCGCCCGCCCCGGACCTGAAAGCCCCGGGGCGGCGAGGCATCCCTGACCTCAAAAAAGCCCTGCCCCTCGCGATTGCGGGCCGGCAAGCCCGCGTCCGTCCCCTGCCCTTTCCCCGCGTCCGGACTGCTTCATGATTTCCCGGAACCCGACAGCCCGGAGACAGGTGGCCACGATGCCGATCCCCCGTGACGAAACCCGCGCTGCACGCGCACGGGCAGACGGGCTCGACCTCAAGCGCCTGCTGCTGCGGCGCGTGACGCTGTTCGCGCTGGCGATCTGCCTCGGCGGCATCGTCACGGTGCTGGTGCAGACGCAGGCCGAACTGCGCCGGCAGGTCGCGCGCATCGGGCCGACGCTGCTGGAGCGGCTGATCAACGAGGAAGCCATGCAGCCGCGCGGCAGCTTCCTGATGGGGCTGGAGGAGCTGAAACTCGCGTCGCTGGACCCGCTCGGCGAATGGCTGGACATCTGCGTCGAGGCCGAGGACCTCTTCGGCCGCCAGCGCGTGCGCCGCTGCTTCGGCGAGCGCCTGGCGCTGCCGGCGGCGCTGCGCGGCCTGCCGGCGCTGCTGCTCGATGGCCGCGAGCTGTACCGCGGTCCGATCGTCCAGTACCCCGGCTACCGGGCCGGGGAATTCCTCATCACGCCGAACCTCGACAGCCTGGCGCGCTCGGCCTGGCGGCAGATCCGCACCGTGCTCGGCATGACCGCCGGCATCCTGCTGCTGAACCTGTTCGTGTATCTGCCGGTGCGCCGGGCGCTGCGCCCGAGCGAGCAGATTCTGGCGGTCATGGAGAAGATGCGCGCCGGCGACCTGTCGGTGCGCATGCCGCGTCCGGCCCTGCACGAGCTGCAGCGCATCGCCAGCGGCTTCGACGAACTCGCCGACCGGCTGCAGCAGACGCTCGACGAACAGCGCCGGCTGGCGCAGCGGCTGATCGCCGTGCGCGAGGAGGAACGCCGCCACCTCGGCCGGGAGCTGCACGACGAATTCGGCCAGTGCCTGACCTCGATCGGCGCCGAGGCGGTGTTCATCGGCGGTCAGGTGCGCGAGCGCCTGCCCGAGCTGCTGCCGGCGGTCGGCTCGATCAGCGAGGTGACGGCGAAGATGCTGGAGGCGCTGCAGGGCATCCTGAGCCAGTTGCGCCCGGTCGGGCTGGAATCCTTCGGCCTGCAGGCGATCCTCGAACAGTTCCTGGCCGGCTGGCAGCGCCGCCAGCCGGACTGCCGCTTCACGCTCGATCTCGACGGCCCGCTCGACGACCTGCCCGATGAACTCACCGTCAGCCTCTACCGCATCGTGCAGGAGAGCCTGACCAATGCCCTGCGCCACGGCTCGCCCACGCAGGTGACGGTGCAGCTGCAGCGCCATGACCGGCACTGCCGGCTCTGCATCGAGGACGACGGCGAGGCCGGTGAAAATCCGACGGCCGGCAGCGGACTCGGCGTGCTCGGCATGCGCGAGCGCGTCCTCGCGCTGGGCGGGCGGTTCTCGATGACGCCGCGCAGCCCGCGCGGCATGCGCGTGCTGGCCGAATTCCCGGCCGAATCCCTCAGTGCCGAGCGGAGCTTCCATGCCTGATCCCATCCGGGTGTTGCTGATCGACGATCACGTCGTGGTCCGCGTCGGCTACCGGCGCCTGCTGGAGGCGCAGCCCGACATCCGCGTCGCCGGCGAAGCCGCGACCGCGCGCGAGGCGCTGGACTGGCTGCGGCAGCAGGAGGCCGCGGCCACGGAACCCGAACTGGTGATCCTCGACCTCGGCCTGCCCGATCTCGGTGGCGTCGAACTGATCCGCCGGCTGCTGCAGCGCCAGCCGCGCCTGCGCATCCTGGTGTTCACGATGCACCGCGAGCCGATCTTCGCGACGCAGGCGCTGCGCGCCGGCGCCCTCGGCTACGTGACCAAGAGCAGCCCGCCGGAGGTGCTGATCGACGCCGTGTACCGGGTCGCCGCGCGCCGCCAGACGATCAGCCCGGACATCGCCCCGGACCTGGCGCTGGCCCTGATCGCGCCGCCGGAAAAACCGCTCGCGGAATCGCTGTCACCGCGCGAATTCGAAATCCTGCGCCTGCTGCTGGAAGGCAGCAGCCCCGAGGAAATCGGCGCGCGACTGTCGATCAGCGCCAAGACCGTGCAGAACTGCCATTACCAGATCAAGACCAAACTCGGCGCCCGCAGCGACATCGAACTGACGCGCATCGCCCTGCGCGCCGGGCTGATCTGATGCCGGATCATGCCGATCACACGTAAATGCATGGTTTTCTCCCCCTCTCCCCAACCCCTCTCCCACGAGGGGCGAGGGGCTGCAAAGCGCAGCGTTCTGATGTGATCGGTATTACACCGCCTGCGCCCGGTACAACTCGACCAGCATCGGCCAGGTGACCCGCGCGAGCGGATTGCCGGCATCGTCGAGCAGCTCATACAGATCATCGGCGCCATCGGGGCGGATGCTGAAATGCACGATGGCATCCTGCGCGCCACCGCCTTCGCGATGCGGCCGTTCACTGGCCGGCGAAACGGTATGCGTGCCGGTGGCGCGCGCTTCGCGCAGGCTGCCATCGGGCTCATACAGCCGATGCTCGCCCTGCACGACGAAGGTGTGAT
>JAFEGB010000171.1 GCA_018240295.1 Pseudomonadota bacterium | reverse complement strand
GATCGCCTCCGGCCCCGTATCGGCAGGCATGGACCGCATCGACCCGCGCCGCGGCGCGCGTCGGCACGGCCTGCACGAAGCGCATCCCCCGACCCGTAACCGGAGACAGATCATGAAATGGGCCGACCTGCATCAGGGCCAGTGGATTCACGGCAAGCGCATCGGCAGCGTCGATAATCTCGGCGGCATGCACGGTCTGCCCGAACAGGCGGTGCTGGCGCAGCTGCTGAACAAGGCGCAGAACCTGAATCTGAAGCCGGTCTATACCGGCATGTCCTTCACGTGGTGCCGGGCCGTCGTCACCAATCATCAGGTGTCCTGCCAGAACGAAAGCTCGCAGACCGACACCGACAGCAAATCCCCGGAAATCTGCCACGAGGACCGCGTGTTTCCGGTTTCGCCCGGCGACGGGCATCTGCTGATCCGCCAGAACCTCGCGCCCTGCGCCCGCTGCCGCGCCGCCTTCCGGGCCTGGGCCAAGAGCCGGGGCTCGACGATCATCGTGGTTTCGGACAAGGGCTACGACAGCTCGCCGGACAACACCATCTTCATCTTCGGCCCGACCGGCGCCGCGTATCAGTGGTACTGATGCCGCGGCCGGCGAAACTCGCTGAAGCTGCGCAGCCGCCAATGCCCGCAAGGCGCGGGACCGGAGCGCCGGCTCCGGTCCCGGTTCCTCAGCGTTCGACCGCCGTGATCGTCGTGTACTCGATGCCGCCGAGCCGGGCGGCGACGAGGTTGTAGATCCAGGCGCCGAGCAGCGTGAACAGGAAGCCGGCGAGCGCGTACAGGAATGGCGTCAGGATCACCATCAGCAGCCCCATGCCGGCGCCCTGCTGGCCGAAGCCGAGCAGGACCGGGATCAGCATCAGCAGCGCGATCGGCACCGAGATGACGAAATAGATCGCCGCCAGCACCTTGGCGGTCTGCAGCGGGGCGATGTGGACCAGACGGTTGCGCATCGGAAGGGCCTCGGTTCGGACAGCATTTCGGACAGAAGAAACCGCCCGCCTCGACGGGCGGGGCTGTCCGCAGCATAGGCAGCCGGGCCGGGGCCTACCGCACTTCGAGCTTCGCGTAGGCCGCGACCAGCCACCTGGCGCCCTGGCCGGGGAAGTTCACCTGCACGCGCAGGTGGGCGCCGCTGCCTTCGAGCGTCAGCACGACGCCCTCGCCAAAGCTCGGATGAAGCACGCGCGCGCCGGGCTTGAGACCGCTGCCGCCGTCATCGGGCGCGGCGGCGACCGGCGGCTGGTAGACCGGGCGGCTGATCTGGGCGCGGGCGCGCACCTCGCGCAGCAGCCCGGGCGGGATTTCCGATAAAAAGCGCGAGGGCCGCGGGTAGTGCTCCTGGCCGTGCAGCCGGCGGCGCTCGGCGCAGGACAGCACCAGGCGTTCGCGCGCACGGGTGATGCCGACGTAGGCGAGGCGCCGTTCCTCTTCGAGTTTTTCCGGGTCCTGCATCGACAGCGCGTGCGGGAAAAGCTCCTCCTCGACGCCGGCGATGAACACCTGCGGGAACTCCAGCCCCTTGGCGCTGTGCAGGCTCATCAGCTGCACGCAATCGCTCCAGGCCTCGGCCTGAGCGTCGCCGGCCTCCAGCGAGGCATGCGCGAGGAAGGCATCGACCGGCGTCAGGCCCTCGTACTCGGGCGGCAGGGTCTCGAAGGCGCGCGCGGCGTTGATCAGCTCGTCGAGGTTTTCGAGGCGGTCCTCAGCCTTGCCGTCGCGATCCTTGCGCACATGCTCGCGCAGGCCGCTGGCATCGAGCATCGCGGCGGTGCGCTCGCCGAGCGCGAGCGGCGCGCAGTCGGCCGCGAGCCGCTCGATGAGCTGCAAAAAGCCCGCAAGCGCCTTGCCGGCGCGGGCCGGGGCGCGGCCGGCGGCGAGCAGGCCGACGGCGGCCGTCCACAGCGAGCTGCCGTCCAGGCGCGCCTGCGTGCGCAGTTCTTCGAGCGTGCGCTCGCCGAGGCCGCGCAGCGGCACGTTGACGACGCGCTCGAACGAGGCGTCGTCGTGGCGGTTGACGAGCAGGCGCAGGTAGGCGAGCGCGTCCTTGATCTCGGCGCGCTCGAAGAAGCGCAGGCCGCCGTAGACGCGGTACGGCATGCCGCGCGCGAGCAGGGCTTCCTCGAACAGGCGCGACTGCGCGTTCGAGCGGTACAGGATGGCGTTGTCGGCGCGCCGGCCGCCGGCGCCGACCCACTGCTCGATGCGCTCGACGACGAAGCGCGCCTCGTCGTAGTCGTTGTAGGCGGCGTAGAAGTCGATCGGCACGCCGTCGGCGCCGTCGGTCCAGAGCGTCTTGCCGAGCCGCCCGGCGTTGCGGGCGATCAGCGCGTTGGCGGCCTTCAGGATCGTCGCGCTCGAACGGTAGTTCTGTTCGAGGCGCACGGTCTGCGCGCCGGGGAAGTCCTGCTCGAAGCGCTGGAGGTTCTCGATGCGCGCGCCGCGCCAGCCGTAGATCGACTGGTCATCGTCGCCGACGATGAACACGTCGCCGCTGCCGCCGGTCAGCAGCCGCAGCCAGGCGTACTGGATGCGGTTGGTGTCCTGGAACTCGTCGACCAGCACGTGCCGGAAGCGCTCGCGGTACTGGCGCAGCAGGGGCTCGTTGTCGCGCAGCGTCTCGTGCATGCGCAGCAGCAGCTCGCCGAAATCGACGACGCCGGTCTGCGCGCAGTGCTGCTCGTAGGCGGCATAGATGCGGATCAGCTGGCGGCGCGCGGCGTCGGCGTCCTCGGTGTCGAGGTGCTGCGGCCGGCGGCCCTCGTCCTTCTGCGCGTTGATGAACCATGCCGCCTGGCGCGGCGTGAGCACCTTCTCGTCGATTTCGAGCGCGCGCAGCACGCGCCTGAGCACGCGCAGCTGGTCGTCGGCATCGAGAATCTGGAAGCCCTGCGCAAGCCCGGCCTCCTGCCAGTGCCGGCGCAGCCAGCGGTGCGCGATGCCGTGGAAGGTGCCGATCCAGAGCCCGGAGGCCTGGAATTCGAGCTGGCGCTCGATGCGCGCGCGCATCTCGGCCGCGGCCTTGTTGGTGAAGGTGACGGCGAGGATGGCCCACGGACTGGCGTTCTCGACCGCCAGCAGCCAGGCGATGCGCTGCACCAGCACGCGGGTCTTGCCGGAGCCGGCACCGGCGAGCACGCGCAGCGGTCCGGGCGGCGCGGTGACCGCGGCGCGCTGCGCATCGTTGAGGTGTTCGAGGATGGGGGTCACGTCCATGCCGGCGATTGTACCGGCATCGGGCGCCGCGCTGGCCGCCCTGCCCGGCCACGGCGCTGACGCGGCCGGGCGCACCGCGCCCGAAACAATTCCTGCCGCGGCGAATTCACATTCGCATCCTGCATTCGCAGATTGCAGCCGATGCAATCCGCAGGAATCCGGAAAGGCTTTTACCGCAGATCGAGCGCAGCGGAAAAGGCCATCCGGCGGCCGAATCTCAAACCCGTGTTTCGGCGTCACCAGACGCCACGAACCGGCACGCAGCAATTCGCACGCGAATTCAACGAATGGTTGCACGTCACGATCCGTCACCGCCCGCCGGTATTGCATTTGCTGCCGGATCGCTGAAATGACGCAAAGCACCAGAACGACGGTGCACGGCATCGATTTCCTGCAGGCAGGTGTGACATGGACAAGCGTTTCGTTGGCAATCTCGTTGCAATCGCCGTGGCCGGCCTCGTGCAGCACGCGGCCGTCGCCGCACCGCTGACCGCCGGCGAGGTACTGGGCCAGTTCAATGCCGTGATCTTCGGCAACCTGAACTCGAACTCCGAGATCGAGGGCCGCACGCTGGTCGGCGGCAACCTGCTCGGCACCGGCTCGACCTACGCGACGCGCACGCTGCCGGCCTCGGGCTACGCGGCGCTGACGGTCGGCGGCAACGTCGTTGCCAATGGCTATGTCAACGTCAACGGCGGCGGCAGCGCGGCGGTCGCCGGCAACGTCAAGTACATGAACATGAATGGCGGCACCGCGTATATCGGCGGCAACGTCACCGGCAACGTCAATGGCAGCAAGGTGACCGGCGCCAGCGTCACGGTGCCGGATTTCAGCCAGACGATGCTCGATCTGGCCGCGCAATTACAGATGCTGAGCGCCAACAGCTCGATCAGCGTCGCCAGCAATCGCGCCACCTTCAATGCCGCGCCGGATGCCGACGGGCTCGCGGTGTTCGACATCACCGACAGCAACTTCTTCAACGGCATCGGTGAAATCGCCTTCAACCTCAATGGCGCGCGCACCGTCATCGTCAACGTCGATCTCACGTCGGCGACGATTGCCGAGAATTTCCTCGGCGGCGCCGCCACCGCGGTTGCCGACAAGGTGCTGTGGAATTTCAGCGCCGCCACCAGCCTCGCCTTCAACGCCGAATTCGGCGGCAGCGTGCTGGCGCCGCAGGCCTCGGTCAGCAACAGCATCAGCCTCGACGGCACGCTGATCGCCGCGTCGCTGACCCAGCGCGGCGAACTGCACCAGTATTCGTTCACCGGCACACTGCCGGGCCTGAGCGCGCCGCCGGCGACGGTGCTGCGCATCGACGAACCGGCCGGCTGGGCGCTGCTCGGCGCCTCGGCCATCGCCGGCCTCGCAACACGCCGTCGCCGCCGTCGCTGAACCGCCCGGTTTCCCGCCCGCCACGGCCGCCCCCGCCCGGGAGCGGCCGTTCCGTTTTCCGCGTCCTTTCCTCCTGAGCAGGCCACGGGCGGCGCCTCTTCCGGAACGCGGCAGCGATCCCGGCGGTCACAGCGCGCAGATGCCCGGCCACGCAAGCCGGTTGCGTCAGCGCGCAGACGGATCAGCCGGCCCGGAGCCGGTGCGCTCCGGACGCCGTCCGATTCCGCCCCATACCCCCCGTGGAGGTGTTGCGATGGTTCTTTCGTCCCTGATCTTTGGTGAACGCTCCCTGTCCAAGGTCGCCGGCCTGTTCGATACCGCCGACGAAGCCCGCTCCGCCGCGAACACGGTGCGCAGCGAAACCGGCATGTCCGACGGGCAGGTCATGCTCGTGCAGCCCAACGATGCCGCCTTCGGCCGCAAGCTCGAACCCGAGCAGCGGCGCATCCCGGCGACGCTGATCCGCACGCATGTCGTGTTCGGCGCCATCGGTCTCGGTCTCGGGGCGCTGATCGCGCTGACGCTGATGCTGTTCGGCGTCGATGCCGTGACCTCGAACGCGCTGATCGCGCTGGTGGTGTTCAGCGTCATGGGCCTGATGCTCGGCCTGATGTTCGGCGGCTTCCTGTCGCTGCGCCCGGATCACGACGTGGTCATCAGCGCCGTGATGTCGGCGACGCGCCATGGCCACTGGGCGGTGGTCGCGCATCCGCTCGACGAGGCGCAGAAGGACAGCGCGGTGCGGGCGATGGAGCACACGCACGCGACGAAGGTCGTCAAGACCTTCTGATCCGCCCCCCCTGATCCCGTCTTTCCCATGCGGCCCATCCCCGGACGGGGGTGGGCTTTTTCATGAGCGCGATGGCGGCACGGCGGGCGACGATCCGGTCCCCGCCGTGCATGGCGGGTCATACCGATCACACGTGAATGCGTTGTTGATCCCCCCTCTCCCCAACCCCTCCCCCGCGAGGGGGGAGGGGCTGAAAAGACCGGATGTTCAGTGGTGACTGATATCAGCCGGCCGTGCGGCTGCGGCGGCGTGCGCCGGCCAGCCCGAGTGCGCCGAGCGCCAGCAGCGCCGCCGAAGCCGGCTCCGGCACCGGCGTGATCGCCAGGCCGTTCAGCGTGCCGAGGGCGCCGTCGAAGTTGCCGACCAGCGTTGCCGCACCACTGACGAGGTCGATCGTGTACAGCCCGGCCATGCCGCCGACCGTCAGCAGGCCGTAGGCGGTGTTCGTGCCGGTGCCGCCGTTGAAGAGGATGTCGAAGCCGATGTCCTGACCGGCATCGACGCCGAGGCTGCCGATTGTGCTCAGCGTGCCGGCGTTGTTGCCGAGCGTGGCGAGGATGTCGAGCGCGGCATCGAACACGTACTGCACCGTCGAGCCCGGCGTGCCGACCAGCATGCTGTTGGTATAGGCGTTGGCGCTGACCGTCGGATTCGTGCCGTTGTTGGGATCCCCGGCGACGTAGAACAGGCTGGTCGCCAGCGTCTCGCCGCCGGTGTTCGGGTTGTAGACGATGTTGGCCTCGTTCTCGCTGACGATGCGCGCCCGGTCGATGGTCGGGTTGAAGTCGAGGCCGACCTGGCGGGTGTCGGTCGGGAAGGCTGCCGGCGTGCTGGCGAGCGTCGTGACGCCGGTCGTGGTGTCGATGGTCACGAACTGGTCCGTGCCGTCGTCATAGCCGTACAGCGTGCCGTTCAGCGGCCGGAAGTCGATGTCATCGAGCATCGACACGGCACCGCTCAGCGTCACCGCGCTCAGCACGGAGCCGGGTGTGCTCACGTCGAACGCGTACAGCGTGCTGCCGTTGTTGCCGAGGACGTAGCCGATCGGCGCAGCGGCGGCCGTGCCGCAGGCAAGGCTCAGGGCGACGGCGAGGGTCAGTTTCTTGGGCATGGCGGACTCCCGGGAGTGAGGGACAGACTTCCTGCGGACCCTGCGGACGGGCCACGCCTCCCCGGATGCGGACCGTCGCCGCAGGCGGATGCAACATGACGCAAAATTCATCACGCGTGATGAATCCCGCACCAGACCGTCGCAGCCCGCCCGGAATCCGCGGCCGGAACCCTTGCGGATCAGCCGGCTGCCGCAACGCTGCGGACGGTTTCCGCCTGCCCGCTGCGCCGTCGTCGCTGCGGACACCGCCCTGCCGGCCCAACGCCGCCGGAAAGCGCCGGAAAAAATCAGGGCCGGATGCATCCGGGATGCCTCCGGCCCGTTGTCCGGCCCCGCGCGCCGTCGGCGATGCGGGCGACGCCGGTCCCGTCAGGTGCTGCAGACCTGATTGCGGCCGGCGCGCTTGGCCTCGTACAGCGCGCGGTCGGCGGCTTCGAGCAGTTCGATGTGGCGATTCTCGAACAGCGGCTGCAGGCCGGCGCAGCCGGCACTGATGGTCACGAACGCGGCCGTCTTCGAGGTGGCGTGCGGGATGCGCCGCTGCTCGATCGCGGCGCGGATGCGCTCGGCGACCGCGACCGCGCCATCGACATCGCAGGCCGGCAGGATCGCCGCGAACTCCTCGCCGCCGTAGCGCGCGGCCAGATCGCCGCCGCGCGGCAGCGCCTCGGCCAGTGCCGCCGCCACCTGGCGCAGGCAGTCGTCGCCGAGGCCGTGGCCGTAGTGGTCGTTGTAGAGCTTGAAGTGATCGACATCGAGCAGCACCACCGACAGCGGGCTTTCGGTGCGCGTCGCGCGCCGCCATTCGAGGTCGAGCACCTCGTCGAAGCGGCGGCGGTTGGCGATGCCGGTCAGGCCGTCGAGGTTGGCGAGCTGCTCCAGCAGGTCGGTGCGGCGCTTGAGGTTGACGTGCGTGCGCACGCGCGCGCGCACCAGCGGCAGGTCGAAGGGCTTGGTGATGTAGTCGACGCCGCCGACGTTGAAGCCGTGCTCCTGGCTCGACACCTCGTTGCGCGCCGAGACGAAGATCACCGGAATGTCGCGGGTCGCCGCGTCTTCCTTGAGCTGGCGGCAGACTTCGTAGCCGTCCATCTCCGGCATCATCACGTCGAGCAGGATCAGGTCCGGCAGCTCGTCGTTGCGGGCGATCAGCTCCAGCGCCCGCGGACCGCTGGTTGCGAAGCGCACGCGGTACTGCGGGCTCAGCGCCTCGGCGAGCAGCGTGATGTTGGCCGGGGTGTCATCGACGACCAGCACGTAGGCCGGTCGGGCGAGGTGGGTGATGGGGCTCATCTCGGGTACGCGTCGGTTCGGAAATCGGAATCAGGGGGTCGTATCGGCGGCCCGCAGGTCGCAGCGGCCGGCACGCAGGATTTCATCGAGCGTGGCCTCGGCCGCGTCGTAGTCGAGCTGGTCGATCTGGCGCAGCAGCGCGGTGCGCAGCGCCGGCGTCGTGTAGCCGGCCAGCGCCGCATCGAGCGCCTGCTGCAGCTCCAGCGGCACGATCGCGAACTCCTGCAGCAGGCCGCGCAGCTGCGTGGCAAGGCCCGCCACCCGGGCGGGATCGGCCACCGCGGCCGGGGCCGGGGCCGGCACGTCCTTCAGCCCCTGCGCCAGCGCCGTCAGCACCTGCTGCAGCTCATCGAGAAACGCCATCGGCTCGATCGGCGCGCCGCCGTGCAGGGCGGCTTCCAGGCTCCGGCCCTGGCGGCCCAGCGCCGGACTGCCGACGCCCGGCGCCAGCCCGGCGATGCTGTGCACCAGCCGCTCGGCCTCGTCGTGCCGGCCTGCGGCCAGCGCCGCCTGCAGGCGCTGCGGCGCGTCGCTGAAATCCCGCTGGAAGCGCTGCAGCACGCGGCGCAGGAAGCCCCAGTCGTGATCGCTCAGCGTGACGGCCGCCGTCAGGTCCAGGCCGTCGATCGCAAACGGCGGCGTTGCGGTCTGGGGCGGCGGCGGCCCGGCTTCGGCCGTGGTGCGCGGGGCGATGCAGCCGAGCAGCGCCGTGGCCAGTTCCTCGGCATCGATCGGCTTGGCGATGTGGCCGTTCATGCCGGCGGCGCGCGTCGCCTCGCGATCCTGCGCCAGCGCCGCGGCGGTCATCGCGAGGATCGGCAGCGTGCGCCCGCGCTCGGTGGCGCGGATGCGGCGCGTGGCTTCGAGGCCGTCCATGCCGGGCATGTGCAGGTCCATCAGCACCACGTCGTAGGTCCGGGTCGCGACCTTGTCGACGGCTTCGCGGCCGTTTTCGGCGACATCGGCAATCAGCCCCATGCGCGACAGAAACTCCTGCGCCACCAGCCGGTTGGTCGGGAAGTCCTCGACCAGCAGCACGCGGGCGCCGCGGATCGTGCGCGTCATCTGCTGCAGCGCCCGGCCGGAAGGCACGCGGCGCTGCCTTGCCGACGTGCTGCCGTGCTGCAGGCCGATGACGGTATCGAACAGGTGCGAGGGGATCACCGGCTTGTCGAGCACGGCATCGAGCACGCCGTCGCCGACGGCGCCGAGCACGTGCTCGCGGCCGTAGGCGGTGACCATGACCACGATCGGGGCCGGAGCCAGCATGCCGCTGGCCATGTGCCTGCGCACCTCGCGCGCCATCGCCACGCCGTCGAACTCCGGCATCTGCCAGTCGACCAGCAGCAGCCCGAACGGCCGGCCGGCAGCGGCCGCGGCATCGAGCGCGGCCAGACCTTCGGCGGCGCTGGCGGCCAGCGTCACCTCGAAGGCCCAGGATTCGAGGATGCGCTCCAGCACCAGCCGCGAGGTTTCCTGATCATCGACCACCAGCGCCCGCGTGCCGCGCAGGCTGGACGGGTCGCGGTGGCGCAGGGCGTGCCGGCCGTAGCCGAGGCGCACCGTGAACGTGAAGGTGCTGCCCTCGGCCGGCGTGCTGTCGACGCGGATGTCGCCGCCCATCAGCGCCACCAGCCGCCGGCAGATCGCCAGTCCGAGGCCGGTGCCGCCGTACTTGCGCGAGGTCGAGCTGTCGGCCTGCGAGAAGGCTTCGAACAGCTTCGTGCACTGCTCGCTGCTCATGCCGATGCCGGTGTCGCGCACGGCGATGCGCAGCTCCAGGTGGTTGTCGCCCTGGCTGGCGATGTCGACCCGCACGTGGATGATGCCGCGCTCGGTGAACTTCACGGCGTTGCCGATCAGGTTGTTGATGACCTGGCCGAGACGCAGCGGATCGCCGTACAGCAGCTCGGGCACGGTCGGCGCCACGTCGAACACCAGCTCGACGCCCTTCTCGTCGGTGCGCACCGAGAACAGGTCGGCAGCGGTGTCGAGCAGCTCGTCGAGGTTGAAGTCGGTGACTTCCAGCGTCAGCGCCCCGGCCTCGATCTTCGAATAGTCGAGGATGTCGTTGAGGATGCCGAGCAGCGCCCTTGAGGAGGTGTAGATCTTGCCGAGGTAGTCGCGCTCGCGGCGGTTCAGCTCGCCGTCGAGCAGCAGCTGGCAGAGGCCGAGGATCGCGTTCATCGGCGTGCGGATCTCGTGGCTCATGTTGGCGAGGAAGTCGGACTTGGCCCGGCTCGCCGCCTCGGCGGCATCGCGCGCATCGAGCAGCCGGGTTTCGAGCACGCGCTGGGCGGTGACGTCCTGATTGACGCCGACCAGGCGCAGCGCCCGGCCTGCGGCATCGCGCTCGACGACCGAGGCCGCGCGAATCCAGCGCAGCTCGCCCGAGGGCAGCACGATGCGGAACTCGGTGTCGAAGCTGTCGGTTCCGGCCACCGCTGCCGCGAGCAGAGCCTCCAGCCTTTCGAGGTCCCCGGGATGACAGCGGTCGTGCCAGATCTGGTAGGGCAGCACTGCGATGCGCTCGTGCTCCGGCAGGTGGTACAGCCGGAACATCCAGTCGTCCCACAGCAGCGTGTTGCTGACGACATCCCACTCCCAGACACCGATGCCGGCGGCATCGGTGGCCAGCTGCAGCCGGTCGCGCATCTGGCGCACCAGCGCCTCGGCATGCTTGCGCTCGGTGATGTCGCTGACGATGGCCTGCACCCAGATCACGCCGTCCTCGAAGAACGGGCTCAGGCTGACCTCGACCGGGAACACACTGCCGTCGCGCCGCTGCGCGTACAGATCGCGACCGCTGCCCATCGTGCGCCCGCTCGGCGCCTGCATGTACAGCGCGCGGTCCTCGACGTGGCGTGTCCGCATGGCCGCCGGCAGCAGCTCGTCGATGCTGCGTCCGCGCAGATCATCGACCGTGTAGCCGAACATGCGCGCCAGCGCCGGGTTGACCAGATCGATGCGCCCGTCCGG
>JAFEGB010000170.1 GCA_018240295.1 Pseudomonadota bacterium | reverse complement strand
GCGGGCCGCTGCTCGCAGCGCGGCTCGCGGCCGTGCGCGGCTCGCTGCAGGCGGCGCCGGTGCAGGCGCTGTTCGGGCAGCTGCTGCCGCTCGCCTCGCAGCCGGAACTCTTCGAACCGCTGCGCGCCTTCCTCGCCTCGCGCCTGCCGCAGACCGTTCACGACCATTACGCCTGGTCGCAGCTGCGCGCGTGGCTGCGCCTCGTGCCGGTCGCGCCGGCACGCGCGGCGCTGCGCGACTGGCGCCTGCACGCCGCGCCCGAGCTGTATCCGCGTTACGACGACCTGCTCGCGCTGCTCGAACGGCGCGAGCACCTGCCCGTTGCCTTCCTGCCTGCGGAGCCGACATGAGCACGACCCCTGCGCCGGTGCTGCGCGCGCACGCCGAACAGCTGTACGCCGAAGAACTCGCCGCGCTCGCGCGCCTCGACGAGCGTCCGCGCCCGCCGAACTGGCGGCTGTCGCCGCAGGCCGTCGTCACCTACCTGCTCGGTGGCAGGCTCGCCGACGGCAGCGAAGTCGTGCCGAAGTACGTCGGCGAGCGGCGGCTGATCGAGGTTGCGGTTGCGACGCTGGCGACCGATCGTGCGCTGCTGCTCTACGGCGTGCCCGGCACCGCCAAGAGCTGGGTCTCGGAGCATCTGGCCGCGGCGATCAGCGGCGATTCGACCTGCCTGATCCAGGGCACGGCCGGCACGCCCGAGGAGGCCATCCGCTACGGCTGGAACTACGCGCGCCTGCTCGCCGATGGCCCGTCGCCGGCAGCACTGGTCGAAAGCCCGCTGCTGCGCGCGATGCGCAGCGGCACGCTGTGCCGCATCGAGGAACTCACCCGCATCCCGTCCGACGTGCAGGACAGCCTGATCACCGTGCTGTCGGAAAAGACCCTGCCGGTGCCGGAACTCGATTCCGAGATCCAGGCCGTGCGCGGCTTCAACGTCATCGCCAGCGCCAACAACCGCGACAAGGGTGTCAACGAGCTGTCGAGCGCGCTGAAGCGGCGCTTCAACACCGTCGTGCTGCCGCTGCCGGATTCGCTCGACACCGAGGTCGCGATCGTCGCGCAGCGCGCCGCGAGCCTCGGGCGCGCGCTCGAACTGCCGGCCGAGCCGCCGGCGATCGAGGAAATCCGCCGCATCGTCACGATCTTCCGCGAACTGCGCGCCGGCCAGACGCTCGACGGCCGCACCCGGCTCAAGGCCCCGACCGGCACGCTGTCGACCGCCGAGGCGATCTCGGTCGTCGGCCACGGCCTCGCGCTCGCCGCGCACTTCGGCGACGGCCGCCTGCGCGCCGCCGACTGGGCCGCGAGCATCGAGGGCGCGGTGATCAAGGACCCGGTGCAGGACACGCTGGTCTGGCGCGAATACATCGAGACCGTCGCCCGCGAGCGCGACGGCTGGAAGGATGTCTACCGGGCCTGCCGCGACAACGGCGGCTGGCCGGCCTGAACCGGCGGGGCTGACCGACCATGCCGGCCGAAGTCCACCTGCTCGGCATCCGCCACCACGGCCCCGGCTGCGCGCGCGCGGTGCTCGCGGCGCTCGAAGCGCTGTCGCCGACGCTGCTGCTGGTCGAAGGGCCGCCCGAGGCCGACGGCCTGATCGGGCGCATCGGCGATCCGGCGCTCGAAGCGCCGGTCGCGCTGCTCGCGCACGTCGCCGACGATCCGGCGCGTGCCGTGTTCTACCCGTTCGCGCAGTTCTCGCCGGAATGGCAGGCGCTGCGCTGGGCGCTCGAACACGGCGTGCCGGCGCGTTTCTGCGATCTGGCGCTCGCCGTGTCGATGGCGGAGCCGAAAGGCGCAGCCGTCGAGGCCGACGCTGAAGGCGAGACCGCAGCACCGGCTGACGACGCACCGCCTGCGTGCGAAGCCGCGCCGGCATGCGCGCGCTGGCGCGACCCCTTCGACTCCCTCGCCGAACTCGCCGGCTTCGACGACGGCGAGGCGTGGTGGGAGTACCACGTCGAGCGCAGCGGGGCCGGGGCGGAGCTGGCGCTGTTCTCCGCGGTCGCCGAGGCGGTGACGGCGCTGCGCGCGCACGCCGATCCGCATGCCGATGACCCGTGGCAGGCCCCGCGCGAGGCGGCGATGCGCGAGGCGATCCGCGCCGCGCAGCGCGAAGGCCACGAACGCATCGCCGTCGTCTGCGGCGCCTGGCACGTGCCGGCCCTCGCCGCACCGCTGCCGCCGGCGAAGGCCGACAAGGCGCTGCTCGCCGGCCGGGCGAAGGTGAAGATCGCGAGCACCTGGGTGCCGTGGACGCACGAGCGGCTCGGGCTCGCGAGCGGCTACGGTGCCGGCATCCGCGTGCCCGGCTGGTACGAACACCTGTGGCAGCACGGCGAGGATGCGCCGCTGCGCTGGCTGGCGCGCTGCGCGCAGTTGCTGCGCGCCCACGATCTGGCGGCACCGACCGCGCAGCTGATCGACGCGCTGCGCCTCGCCGAGGCGCTGGCGGCGCTGCGCGGGCGCGCCCGGCCGGATCTGCCCGATCTCGAACAGCCCGCGCACGCGACGCTGTGCGCCGGCGAGTCGCTCGCGCTCACGCTGATCCGCCGCGAACTCGAAGTCGGCGACCGGCTCGGGCGCGTGCCCGATGACGTGCCGGCCCCGCCGCTCGCGCGCGATCTCGCCAGCGAACAGAAGCGCCTGCGCCTCGCCCCGGCGGCTGCGCACCGCGATCTCGACCTCGACCTGCGCCAGCCGCTCGATCGCGAACGCTCCTGCCTGCTGCACCGGCTGCGCCTGCTCGACCTGCCCTGGGGCGAGCCGCGCGCCGGCGCGCCGCGCGGGCGCGGCACCTTCCACGAACACTGGCAGCTGATCTGGCGGCCGGAGTTCGCGGTGAACCTGATCGAGGCCGGGCGCTGGGGCCAGACGGTCGCTGCGGCTGCCGCGGCGTGCGCGCTCGATGCGATCACGCGCGCCAGCGGCCTCGCCGGGCTGGTCGACTGGCTCGATCGCGTGCTGCTCGCCGAGCTGCCCGAGGCCGCCGGGCGGCTGCTCGCGCGCGTGCGCGATGCCGCGGCGCAGAGCGGTGATGTCGATGCGCTGCTCGATGCGCTGCCGCCACTCGCGCGCCTCGCCCGCTACGGCGATGCCCGCGAGCGCGACGCGCAGCAGTTCCTCGACGTGCTGCACGCGCTGCTCGCACGCATCGCGATCAACCTGCCGCCGGCCGCGACCGGCCTCGACGACGAGGCCGCGACGACGCTGTTCGGGCGCATCAACGCCGTCGAGGCGGCGCTGGCGACGCTTGCCGATGCGCGCGCCGAAGCCGACTGGCGCGCCGCGCTGCAGGCACTCGCCGATCACCCGTCCAGCGCGCCGCTGCTCGCCGGCCGCGCCGTGCGCCTGCTGCTCGGCCGCGAGGCGCTCGGCGCCGCCGAGGC
>JAFEGB010000016.1 GCA_018240295.1 Pseudomonadota bacterium | reverse complement strand
GCGGCGAACTCAAGCTCGCACTCCCGCGCCTGCGCTTCGGCCCTGCCCCGCCGGCCGTGGCGCTGGCCACGCTGTCGCCGGCGCTCGCGGCGCAGCTCAGCGTGCCCGGCGGCGGCCTGCGGCTGCAGGCGCGGGCGGACTGGGGCGGCGGCGCGGCCGCGAGGAGCGGGGGCGAGCTGCGCATCGACGGCCTGGAGCTGCGCTTCGGCGGCGTGCGCGCCCGCGGCATCGACGGCGTGCTGCGCGCCGACCGGCTGTGGCCGCTGCGCATCCCGGCCGGCCAGCCCCTGAGGATCGCCCGGCTCGACGCCGGTCTGCCGTTCGAGGACGGGCGGGTCGAATTCACGCTCGACGACACGCAGCTGCGCCTGCGTCAGGCCGGCTTCACGCTGGCCGGCGGCCGGCTGGAGCTGGCACCGCTGCGCCTCGACGGCCCGGCGCCCCGCCCGCTCGCCGCCAGCGCCCGCGGGCTCGATCTGAGCCGGCTGCTCGCGATCGTGCCGGTCGATGGCCTGGGCGGCACCGGCACGCTGAACGGAAGCCTCGCGGCCCGGCTCGAAGCCGATGGCCTCCATGACGTGCAGGCACAGTTCGCGAGCGATGGCTCCGGTACGCTGCACTACACGCCATCGACGCCGCCGGCCGCGCTCGCCGATGGCCAGGCCGGCTTCGTGCTCGATGTGCTGCGCGATTTCCGCTACGAATCCCTGAGCCTGACGCTGGCCGGGGAGCGGGCGGAATCGCTGGCCGCCGGCCTGAACGTGCGGGGAGCCAATCCGCAGGCCTACGGCGGCCATCCGGTGGCCCTGAACCTGAACCTCAGCGGCGCGCTGGCAGGTCTGCTGCAGCAGGGCCTGGACAGCTACCGGCTGCCCGAAACCGTGCGCCGGCGCCTCGAATCATCCGACCGGGAGAACCCATGATCCTGCGCAGCCCCGTGTTTCCTTCGAGCCCGTGCCGGCACCGGCCGCCGATCGCCACGATCGTGGCGCTGCTGGCGATCGGTGCAGCCTGTGCGGCCTGCACGCCGACCGTGAAGGTCGAGGCACCGGACAAGCCGATCGAGATCAACCTGAACGTGCACATCCAGCAGGACGTGCGCGTGAAGCTCGATCGCGATCTCGACACCGCTTTCGGCGATCACCCGGAGCTGTTCGGGCCGGCCGCGAAGGCGCGCAAACCGCAGGAGTCCCGTCCATGAGCCCCGTCCACCGCCGCCGGCTGCTGCCCGTCACCGCCCTCTGCGTGCTGCTGGCCGCCGGCAGCCCGCCGGTCCTGGCCGAACCGCTGGCCGATGCCCTCGCGGCCGGCCGGGTCGGCGAGCGGCCCGACGGACTGATCGGCGCGGTCACGCCGGATGCCGGCGCGCGCGCGCTGGTCGAGCGTGTCAACGCCGAGCGCATGGCCCGTTACCGCGACATCGCCGAGCGCAACGGCCGCCCGCTCGCCGAAGTGCAGGCGCTCGCCGGCCGCCGGCTGACGGCCGGCGCGGCTGACGGACAGTACGTGATGGACGCAGCCGGCCGCTGGCAGCGGCGTTAGTGGCGGATCTGCTGGGCGGCGGCCTTGCGCAGCCCCCCGAGCACGCGCCCGGCCATCTGCCAGACCGTCAGCAGCACGATGCGCAGGTCGAGTTCCAGCGACCAGTTCTCGATGTATTCGAGATCGAGCGCCAGACGCCGCTCCATGTCCTCGATCGATTCGATGCGCTGGTCGTGGCCATGGATCTGCGCCCAGCCGGTCAGCCCCGGCTTGACCTTGAAACGGCTCATGTAGCCGTCGACCCGTGCCTTGTACTGGGCGTTGTAGGCGGCGGCGTGCGGACACGGTCCGACGATGGCCATGCTGCCGTCGAGCACGTTCAGCAGCTGCGGCAGGCCTTCGAGGCCGGTGTGGCGCAGGAACACGCCGAAGCGCGTGAAGCGGTTGCGGCCGGCGTGCGGCACCGCGCAGCGGAACTTCCAGGCGCGGAACGGCCGGCCGTCATAGCCGAGGCGTACCGGCCGGAAGAACAGCGGCCCCGGCGTGGTCAGGTAGACCCCGAGAGCGATCACGAGCAGCAGCGGTGCAGCGAGGATCAGGCAGGCGCCGGCGAGCGTGCGGTCCTCGATGGCCTTCAGCAGGCGGTTGCGGCCGCTCATCGGCGTCGAGGACAGGTTGATGACCGGCAGACCTGCAACCTCGCCGAGCGAATGGTTCAGCAGCCGGAAGCTGGAGATGTCCGGCACCAGCCGGATGTCGGCCGTGCAGTGGCGCAGGCTCCAGAGGATCGAGCGCAGCCTGGCCTCGGCCCGGAAGGGCAGCGCGATCCAGACCTCGTCGGCATTGCCGTCCTCGACGAAGCCCGCCAGCCGCTCGGTCGGGCCCAGGCAGCGCTGCACGGCCGCTGCGCTGATGCGGCCGTCATCGCCGTCGCGTTCATCGAACCAGCCGACGAATTCGAAGCCGGCCCAGCGTGCGGTGGCGAGCTGCTCGATGATCTGCAATCCGAAGCCGCCGTTGGTGACCAGCACCACGCGGCGCACGTCGCGACCACCGGTATGGACGTAGCGCTGCGCGCGACGCATCAGCACCCGCCAGCCGGCCAGCCCGGCCGTGCCGAACAGCGCCCAGTACAGCAGCCAGTGCCGGCCGTATTCGTCCGGCTCGCCGGTCAGTTCGAGCACCGGCACCAGCAGCAGCACGGCCAGCAGCCAGGCACCGAGCACGGCCTCCAGCTCGCTGCGCAGCGGCGTGCCGCGCCAGCTGCGGTACACCGCCCAGTGCGCAGAGCAGATGCCGGTCAGCAGCAGCCCGATCAGGGCGGCGCGCAGGAAATCCCCTTCGAACCAGCCGGTGCTGCCGGTCTCCAGCCACCAGCCGGCAAAGCTGCTCGCCACGATCGTGGCGATATCGAGGCTGCGCGCCAGCAGGCCGCGCATGACCGAAGATTCAGCGACGAGGGCGCGCTTCATGCGATGCCCCGTACTCCCATCGCCTCGCCGATCCATGCCGCAGCGCAGGTGGTGGACGGTTCAATAGGCATTCGGATTCACGAACCCCTTGAAGATGGTCTGCAGGATGATCTTCAGGTCCAGGCCGAGTGACCAGTTCTCGATGTATTCGAGATCGCTCTCGACGCGCAGCTTCATCTTGTCGACCGTATCGGTCTCGCCGCGGTAGCCACGGACCTGCGCGAGCCCGGTGATGCCGGGCTTGACCTTGTGCCGGCGCATGTAGCTGTCGACGAGATCCTTGTATTCCTGGTTGTGCGCGACCGCGTGCGGACGCGGGCCGACGATCGACATGCTGCCGTCGAGCACGTTGAAGAACTGCGGCAGCTCGTCGAGGCTGGTGCGGCGCAGGAAGGCACCGAACGGCGTGATCCGCGAATCGCCGCGCGTCGCCTGCGTGACCTGGCCGCCGTGCTCCTGATGCACCTTCATGCTGCGGAACTTCCAGACCCGGAACGGCCGGCCGTCGTAGCCGAGCCGCTCCTGACGGAAGAACACCGGCCCCGGCGATGACAGCTTGATGCCGATCGCGATCGCGATCATCAGCGGCGCGATCATCAGCAGGATCGCCAGCGAGATCATGCGATCCTCCAGCGCCTTGATGACGCGGTTGAAACCGACCATCGGCGTCGAGGACAGGTTGATGACCGGGATGCCGGCGACGGTGCCCATCGAATGGTTCAGCAGCTGCAGGCCGAGGATGTCGGGCACCATGCGGATGTCGGCGGTCGCGTGACGCAGCGTCTCGAGGATCTCGCGCACGCGCTCCTCGGCCCGGAACGGCAGCGTGATCCAGACCTGATCGGCGTGCCCCCCCTCGACGTAGGCCGCCAGTTCGTCGATGCGTCCGATTCTCGGCACGCCGGCGATCTCGCCGACGCGCTCGATCGGCCGGTCATCGAAATAGCCGACCACGCGCAGCCCGGTCCAGCGCGCCTCGCACAGCCGGCGGATGACGCTGACGCCGAGTTCACCGGCCACGACCACGACCACCCGGCGCGTGTTGTGACCGCTGCTGCGCAGGCGGCGCAGCACCTGACGCAGGCAGCCGCGCAGCAGCATCAGCAGGCAGCAGCCGAGCACGAACCACAGCATCAGCCAGAGGCGCGGAAACGGCGCCTCGTCGCGGCCCGTGGTGAGGGCCAGCGCGCCGATCGTGATCAGGAAGGTCAGGCACCAGGCCCACAGCAGCGTGCGCAGCTCGCCGTTCAGGGTTTCGCCACGCCAGGCCCGGTAGACGCTGCAGCGACCGAAGACGCCGATGTTGACCAGCAGCGCGATGATCATCGCCCGCTGGAAAGGACCCGGCATCACGGCAGCATCGAAGCGCAGCACGAAGGCCAGCCAGCCGGCCATGGCAATTGCAAGCCAGTCGAGCGTGCGCAGCACCGCTTCGACAACCACCGAATGTTCTTGAAGAATGCCCTTCACGAGTCCTGAGTCCCACATGCAATCCGGACCATCCGGAATAAGGCGAGGCGAGGCAATGCGCGCGGGCCCGCCTTGCCGCTCCCTGGCCTGCTCGCACATCACCCCTGCAGAAAGCCGTCGTTGGCCCCGACGACACTTGCTCCCCACATGAAGGCGCGCATCGTACCAGAGCCACCCCGCATTACCGGGGATGCCTGTGACAGGCTTTTTAAATCTGCCTGACCACTGCACCGCTGCATCCGGGGCCGGACGGCAGCGGACATTGCGCATTGCACAAGCCGTTACGGCCGGCGAAAATGCCCGGCCTCGCCGTCGTGCCCTCCGTATGCACGACCGCAGCCCTGCCCTCAATCCGGAGACGAACCTACATGACTGAGCGCGTTGCCATCGGCGGCCTGCAGGTTGCCAAGCCCCTGTACGATCTGGTCCAGAACACGCTGCTGCCCGGTACCGGCCTCGATGCCGCAGGCTGGTGGACGGCGCTGGAAGCCATCGTCACGGATCTGGCCCCGCGCAACCGCGAACTGCTGGCGAAGCGCGATGCGCTGCAGGCGCAGATCGATGCCTGGCACGTCGCGCGTCGCGGCCAGCCGCACGATCACGCCGCCTATGTCGCCTTCCTGCGCGAGATCGGCTACCTGCTGCCCGAAGGCCCCGACTTCCAGGTCTCGACCGACAACGTCGACCCGGAGATCGCCTCGGTTGCCGGCCCGCAGCTGGTGGTGCCGGTCAACAACGCCCGCTACGCGCTCAATGCCGCCAACGCCCGCTGGGGCTCGCTGTACGACGCGCTGTACGGCACCGACGTGCTGCCCGAGGACGGCGGCGCCGAGAAGGGCAAGGGCTACAACCCGGCGCGCGGCGACAAGGTCATCGCCTACGCCGCCGGCTTCCTCGACCAGGCCGTGCCGCTCGCAAGCGGCAAGCACGCCGAGGTCGCCGAATACCTGCGCGACGGCGCGACGCTGGTCGCGCAGCTCGCCGATGGCACGAAGACCGCCCTGGCCGATCCCTCGGCCTTCGTCGGCTACGTCGAGACCGACGGCGCGCTGAAGACCTTCCTGCTGCGCCACCATGGCCTGCACGTCGAGGTCCAGCTCGATCGCAAGCACCCGGTCGGTGCGCAGAGCCGCGCCGGCGTCAAGGATGTCGTGCTCGAATCGGCGCTGACGACCATCCAGGACTGCGAGGACTCGGTCGCCGCCGTCGACGGCGAGGACAAGGCGCTGGTCTACTCGAACTGGTTCGGGCTGATCACCGGTTCGCTGACCGCCGAGTTCGACAAGGGCGGCAAAAGCGTCGAGCGTGCGCTGAACGAGGACCGCGCCTACACCGCCCCCGACGGCTCGACGCTGACGCTGCCGGGCCGCGCGCTGCTGCTGGTGCGCAACGTCGGCCACCTGATGACCAACCCGGCGGTGCTCTTCGGCGCCGGGGCGGCCGAGATTCCCGAGGGCATCCTCGATGCGCTCGTCACCGCGACCATCTCGTACCGCGATCTGAAGGGCCTCAACCGCCTGAAGAACTCGCGCCGCGGCAGCATGTACATCGTCAAGCCGAAGATGCACGGCCCCGAGGAGGTCGCGTTCGCCGTCGAGCTGTTCGGGCGCGTCGAGGATGCGCTCGGCCTGGCCCGCAACTCGCTGAAGATCGGCATCATGGACGAGGAGCGGCGCACCACCGTCAACCTCAAGGAATGCATCCGCGCCGCCCGCGAGCGCGTGATCTTCATCAACACCGGCTTCCTCGACCGCACCGGCGACGAGATCCACACCTCGATGGAGATGGGCCCGGTGATCCGCAAGGGCGACATCAAGAACGCCGCCTGGATCAAGGCCTACGAGGACTGGAACGTCGACATCGGCCTCGCCTGCGGCCTGCGCGGCCGCGCGCAGATCGGCAAGGGCATGTGGGCGATGCCCGACGAGATGAAGGCGATGGTCGCGACCAAGCAGATGCATCCGCTCGCCGGCGCCAACACCGCCTGGGTGCCCTCGCCGACCGCCGCGACACTGCACGCGATGCACTACCACCAGGTCGATGTCGCCGCGCGTCAGGCCGAACTGGCGAGCCGCCCGCGTGCGAGCCTCGATGCGATCCTGACGCCACCGGTCACGGCCGAGGCGACCTGGTCGGCCGCCGAACTGCAGCAGGAACTCGACAACAACGCCCAGGGCATCCTCGGCTACGTCGTGCGCTGGATCGACCAGGGCGTCGGCTGCTCGAAGGTGCCGGACATCAATGATGTCGGCCTGATGGAGGACCGCGCGACGCTGCGCATCTCCAGCCAGCACATCGCCAGCTGGCTGCACCACGGCGTCGTCGGCCGCGAGCAGGTGATGGAGACCTTCCGGCGCATGGCGCTGGTCGTCGACCGCCAGAACGCCGGCGACCCGCTGTACCGGCCGATGGCGCCGGCCTATGACGGCATCGCCTTCCAGGCCGCGCTCGATCTGGTGTTCCTCGGCCGCGAGACACCGAACGGCTACACCGAGCCGCACCTGCACAAGCGCCGGCGCGAGCTGAAGGGCAGCTGAGCCCGGCGACGCCCCGCCCGCACGACGCTCCCGCACGCCCGGCCGCGGCTCCCGCCCGGCCGGGCTATCTTTTTCGTCGACGCCGGCCCGCGCGCCGGCCCATCCCGAAGCGGCCGGACCGCCCGGCACCAGAAACTCCCGAGCTGCCGACGCGGTCGCAACGGCTGCGACAAGAACGCACAAGGCAGGGAACTCATCCATGAGCAAGACCGATTCCTACGACGGCAAGCCACGCTCGCTGCTGTCGGTGCTGATCCACGCCTACCACCCGCGCACCTGGCGCGAGCGGGGCATCCTGTACGCCGCCGGCGTGCTGCTGGCGACCTACGTCATCATCGTCGGCGTGCTGTGGCTGATCTGGGACAGCAAGCCGTCGCTGTTCGAACCGCGCGAGATCGCGCTGGCGATGGCCGGCGGCGACGAGAAGAAGCTCGTCGCCGGCTACGTGACCACGGCGACCGTGATCCAGGTCGCCGACACGCTGCTTGAGAAGCCCGGTGGTTATCTCAGCAACGACCGCATGCCGCCGGGCGTGTTCATGGATAACGTGCCGAACTGGGAGTTCGGCGTGCTGACCGCGATCCGCGACATCTCGCGTTCGCTGCGCAACGACTTCAGCCGCGCGCAGACGCAGTCGCGCGAGGATGTCGACCTGCAGGTGGCCGAGCCGAAGTTCAACTTCGACAACAACTCCTGGCTGCTGCCGCCGTCGGAATCCGAGTACCGCGACGGCATCCGGGCGCTGCGCCGCTACCTCGACCGGCTCGCCGACGAACGTCGCGACGACGGCCAGTTCTTCACGCGCGCCGACAATCTGCGCGACTACTTCTCGGTGGTCGAGAAGCGCCTCGGCTCGCTGTCGCAGCGGCTGTCGGCCAGCGTCGGGCACATCCGCGTCAACACCAACCTCGCCGGCGACCCGAACGCCCGCCAGTCGACGCCGACGCCGCAGGAGCAGCTGATCAAGACCAGCTGGCTGGAGATCGATGACCACTTCTACGAGGCGCGCGGCTACTGCTGGGCGATGATCGAATTCCTGCGCGCGATCGAGATCGACTTCAAGGACGTGCTCGCCAACAAGAACGCCCAGGTCTCGCTGCGCCAGATCATCCACGAGCTCGAAGCCACGCAGGAGCCGGTGTGGTCGCCGGTGATCCTGAACGGCTCGGGCTTTGCGCTGTTCGCCAATCACTCGCTGGTCATGGCCTCGTACATCGCCCGCGCCAACGCCGCGCTGATCGACCTGCGCAACCTGCTGCAGCAGGGCTGACGCGACGGTTTCATCCCGACCCACTGCCGAAAACCGCCGGGCGCGGACCGCGAGGTCCGCGCCCGCTGCCTTGCCGGCCTGCGAGGAATCACTGAAATTGGCCGACTTCCGCACCCACCTGATCGTCGGCACCGCTGCAAGCGGCATCGGCGCCGGCGCGCTGCTCAGCATCGGCCTGCTGTCGGCGGCCCACGCCCCGGCCTGCTTCGCGCTCGGTGCGATCGGCGCGCTGCTGCCGGATGTCGATCTCGATCATTCGATCCCGGCGCGCGTGGCCTTCAGCCTGGTCGCCCTGGCCGGCGCCTTCGCGCTGGTGCTGGCGCTGGCGCCGCGCTGGTCACTGGCCGAGCTGACGCTGGCCGGTGCCGCTGCCTGGGTCGTGCTGCGCCATGGCGTGTTCGGGGCGATCAACCGCTGGACCGTGCATCGCGGCCTCGTGCATTCGCTGCCGGCCGCAGCGGCCTTCGCGCTCGCGACCGTGCTGGCCGCGCAGCGCCTGTACGGCCTGCCGGTCGAAGCGGCCTGGCTGGCCGGGGGCTTCCTCGGCGCGGGCTTCGTCGTGCATCTGCTGCTCGACGAAATCTACAGCGTCGATCTGCTCGGCCGGCGCCTGAAACGCTCGTTCGGCACGGCGCTGAGCTTCGGCGATCCGCGCAACCTCCCCGGCACGCTGGCGCTGTACGCGCTGGCCGGCGGCCTGTACTGGCTCTGCCCGCCGGCCGGCGGACTCGGTCAGCGCCTGCTCGATGCCGGGCTGTACCGCCAGCTCGGCGCCCGGCTGCTGCCGGCGCACGGCTGGTTCGAAGGGCTGCCGGGGCTGGCGCTCGAGGGCCTGCGCCGGCTGCTGTAGCTTCAGGCGCCGGCCAGACCGAGCGCGAGCCGCACCAGCCCGATCAGCAGCAGCACGAACAGCACGGTCGCGATCACGCCGATCAGCACGAACTGCCCGGGCCGGCCGCGCGAGAAGTCGCGCCGGCGGTTGGCTTCCTTCTGCACGCCGAGCAGCGCCCACAGCGCGCTCGCCGCCAGTTCGTGCAGGCGCAGCGGCCGCCCGGTCGGGGTTTCGTCGTCGCGGGACATCGGCTTCAGCCCTCGCCACCGGTGGTGGCGGTGCGCGTGTAGTGGCGATACAGCGCGCTGTGATCGAGCCCGCCGTCGCCGGCGGCGATGCACTCGGCGTACAGCCGGCGGTTCAGTTCCGTCGCCGGCAGCTCCAGCCCGACGGCCCCGGCGAGTTCCAGCGCCTGCAGCAGATCCTTGTGCTGGGTGCTGACGCGCCCGCCCGCCGTGAAGTCACCGTCGATCATGCGCAGGCCGTGCAGTTCGAGGATGCGTGAATCCGCAAAGCCACCGACGAGGGCTGCGCGCACGCGCGCCGGATCGGCGCCGGCGCGCCCGGCGAGCGCGAGCGCCTCGGCGACGGCGCCGATGGTCAGCCCGACGATCATCTGGTTGACGGTCTTGGCGATCTGGCCGCAGCCGCTCGGGCCGACGTGCGTGAGCCGGGCACCGAGCCGTTCGAGCAGCGGCCGGGCCCGTTCGAGCGCCTCGATGCTGCCGCCGGCCATGATGCTGAGCGTCGCCGCCTCGGCCCCGACCACGCCGCCCGAGACCGGCGCATCCAGCCACTCGCCGCCCGCCTCGGCGACGCGCGCCGCGAACTCGCGCGTCGCGAGCGGCGAGGTCGACCCCATGTCGATGACCAGCGCGCCGGGGCGCAGGCCGGCGAGCACGCCGTCGGGACCTTCGAGCACCGCGTCGACCGCCGGCGTGTCGGTCAGCATCAGGATCACGAAATCGCCGGCCGCAGCCGCCGTGCCGGCGCTGTCGGCGGTGCGCAGGCCCTTGGCGGCCAGCGCCTCGACCGGCGCGCGCGAGCGGTTGTGGACGGTGACGGTCGCGCCTGCGCAATGCAGGTTCAGCGCCATCGGTCGCCCCATCAGGCCGAGGCCGATGAAGCCGACGGCATAGCCGGTGAGGTCGTTCATGCTGCAGCCTCCTGCGCGCGTGGCTGACGAGGCGTGCAGCATGCCACCGGGACGGCGCGCGGGGAAACGTGCGTCGCAGCAGCCGGGTGGCGGAGTCCGGGCAGGGGAAGGAAGCGCTTGTGCGGGCTCTTCAGTGCAGCCACGACCGGCTTGCGGCCAGCACGCCGGGCACCACCTGCGGCCGGTGCGTGCCGAGCCACTGCAGCGCGAGCTGCGGATCGATGCTGCCGTCGATCGTGATGTCGTGCTCGGCGTCGAGCCAGTCACCGAACTGCCGGAACCAGCGGCGCAGCTCGGCGTCGCCGGCGTGGGCCAGACATTGCACGGCGCGCATGATGCTGCGACCGCTCCAGCGGGCACGCGCAAGCAGCGCCAGCTCGGATTCGGAGGCCATGGCCAGGAACGGCCGCGGATCGAAGATGACGGCGATGCTCTGCTCGCCGTCCATGACGCTCGCCTCGACCCAGGCGGTGGCCGGCAGCGGCCAGACGTTCATCGGTTCGATCTGCGGATTGCCTGCGCATGCGTGCGGGGTGTTCATGATGTCGCTCTCTCTCCCTTGCCCGGTTTGCCGGTGCCGTGCGATCAGGAAGAGCAAGAGCGATGCCACCGGCGACGCAGCCGCTGCCGCCCCGCCTTTTGCCGCCGCGTGCGCGCAGACTGCAGCCGCGCCTGCCGGAGACGGGCTCCGGCGTTTGCAATTTGCAAGGCGGGCTGCAGCCGGGCTGCGGGATCAGCGCGCCGCGTGATCGCGCGTCGCCGAGAACTTCACCGCCGGCCAGCGTTCCTGCGTCAGCTGCAGGTTCACGCGCGTCGGTGCGATGTAGACCAGCTCGCCGTGGTGATCGAGCGCGAGGTTGTCCGCGCACTTGTTGCGGAATTCCTCGAAGCGCTTCGCGTCGGTGCAGCTGACCCAGCGCGCGGTGGCGACCGAAACGTTCTCGAACAGGCAGTCGACGCCGTACTCGCTCTTCAGCCGGTAGGCGGCCACGTCGAACTGCAGCACGCCGACCGCGCCGAGGATCAGGTCGTTCGAGTGCAGCGGCTTGAACAGCTGCGTCGCGCCTTCCTCGCAGAGCTGCTCCAGCCCCTTCTGCAGCTGCTTCATCTTCAGCGGATCGCGCAGGCGCGCGCGCCGGAACAGCTCCGGCGCGAAGTCCGGCACGCCGGTGTAGGCGAGCTTCTCGCCCTCGGTGAAGGTGTCGCCGATGCGGATCGTGCCGTGGTTGTGCAGGCCGATGATGTCGCCCGGCCAGGCGGCATCGACGTGCTCGCGCTCGCTGGCCATGAAGGTCAGCGCATCGCTGATCTTGACCTCGCGGCCGAGGCGCACGTGCTGCGCCTTCATGCCGGCGCGCCAGACGCCCGAGCACACGCGCAGGAAGGCGATGCGGTCGCGGTGCTGCGGGTCCATGTTCGCCTGGATCTTGAACACGAAGCCGGTGAAGGCCGGCTCGTGCGGCGCGACCGTACGCGCATCGGCGGCACGCGGGCGCGGCCCCGGCGCGTGGGTGACGAAGCCGTCGAGCATCTCCTGCACGCCGAAGTTGCTGATCGCCGAGCCGAAGAACACCGGCGTCTGCCGCCCGGCGAGGTATTCGCCGTGATCGAACGGATCGGCCGCGCCCTGCACGAGTTCGATCTCCTCGCGCAGTGCGTCGATGACCTCGGGGCCGAGCGCGGCGGCGGCCTCGTCGGAACCGAGCCCCGGGATGATCGCGCCCTCGTTGACGCGGCCGTCCTTCGAGGGCTGGTACAGGTGCACGAAGTCTTCGAGCAGGTGATAGACGCCCTTCAGTTCGCGGCCCATGCCGATCGGCCAGGTCACCGGCGCGCAGCGGATCTTCAGGACCTTCTCGACCTCGTCGAGCAGTTCGAGCGGCTCGCGGCCCTCGCGGTCGAGCTTGTTGATGAAGGTCAGGATCGGCGTGTCGCGCAGCCGGCAGACATCCATCAGCTTGATCGTGCGCTCCTCGACGCCCTTGGCGCAGTCGATGACCATCAGCGCCGAGTCGACCGCGGTCAGCGTCCGGTAGGTGTCCTCGGAGAAGTCCTCGTGGCCGGGGGTGTCGAGCAGGTTGACGATGCGCCCGCGATACGGGAACTGCATCACCGACGAGGTCACCGAGATGCCGCGCTGCTTTTCGAGCTCCATCCAGTCGGAGGTCGCGTGGCGGGCGGCCTTGCGGCCCTTGACCGAGCCGGCGAGCTGGATCGCGCCGCCGAACAGCAGCAGCTTCTCGGTCAGCGTGGTCTTGCCGGCGTCGGGATGGGAGATGATCGCGAAGGTGCGCCGCCGGTTCATCTCGTCGAGGAAGTCGTTCATCGCGCCCTGCGCTGTGCGTCGTTCGGGGACCATGGATGCCGGCGGACAGCCCGTCCGGCGCCGAAAAAGACCGCGGAGTCTACCGCAGCCCCGCCGGCCCGGCACCGGCGACCGCCGCATCCGGGGTGACGCTGCCGGAGCATCTGGCCATACTGCCGGGGTCATTCCGCCGCACACCCGTCCCGCCATGTCCGAGCCTGATCCGATCCGCCGCCGCCTGCTCGCGGCCGTTGCGGCCCTGCCCGTGCTGCTCGCCCCGCTGCCGGCCGCAGCCGCCGGCAGCAGCAAGCCGCAAGCCGCAAGAGGTGCCGCGCCACGCCGCAGCGCCCGCCCTGCACCGTCCGCCCGGCCGCCGCGTACGCCGGCACCGCTGCTGAACACGCTGGTCGGCGCCCGCATCGAGGCCTTGCGCGGCCGCGGCCTGCTCGATCGCAGCGAGACGGTCGCCTTTTACGTGCAGGACCTGCTGTCCGGCCGCGTGCTGCTGTCGATCAACGGCTCGGCGGCGATGCAGGCGGCGAGCATGGTCAAGCCCTACGTCGCCGCCGCGTTCTTCGCCGAGGTGCAGGCCGGGCGGCTGCGCTACGACCGCTCGCAGCAGGCGCTGATGGAAGCGATGATCGTGCACAGCGACAACGCCGCGACCAATCACTTCATCCGCGCGCTCGGCGGGCCGGCGCGCGTGGTCGCGGCGCTGCGCCGCGTCGCGCCCGGCATCGCCAGCGGTGCGAACATCAACGAGTACATCCCGGCCGGCGGCCGCACCTACCGCAACCGCATCGCCTGCACCACGCACGCGCGCTTCCTCGGCGAGCTCTGGAGCCTGCGCCTGCCGGGCGCGCGCGAGCTGCTGCGCGTGATGGGCCTGCCGAATCGTGACCGCATCTGCAGCGGCGCACCCGGCATCCCGCCCGGCACCGGCATCCACGACAAGACCGGCACGACGGCGCTGCTCTGCGGTGACATGGGCATCGTCGTCGCGCGCACGCAGGCCGGCGGCCAGTGGCCGTACGCATTCATCGGCATCGTGCAGCGGCGCACGCCGAGCGCGAGCTACGGACGCTTCATGCACACGCGCGGCGACGCGATCCGCGACATCTCGGGCCTGGTCTACCGCGAGCTGCGCCCGCACTACGGGCTGGCCTGAAGCCGGCCCCGGATCAGTCGTCCGGGGCGAGCTTGTGCGCGAGGTTGACGAGCATCGCCGCGGTCGCGCCCCAGATGTAGCGATCCTGGTAGGGCAGCACGTAGAACTGCCGCTCGCGGCCATCGACGAGGCGGCTGCCGCGCGTGTGGTTGCCGGCATCGAGCACGAAGGCGAGCGGCACCTCGAAAGCCTCGGCGACCTCGAAGGCGTCGAGGCTCAGCGCGAAGCCCGGCTCGACGAAGGCGACGACCGGCGTCACCAGAAAGCCGGTGACGGTCTGGTACAGGTCGAGGAAGCCGACCACCTCGACGTGCCGGCGCGCCAGACCGATCTCTTCCTCGGCCTCGCGCAGCGCCGTGTCCACCGGCCCGGCATCCTCGGCTTCGCTGCGTCCGCCCGGGAAGCTGATCTGGCCGGGGTGGTTCAGCAGGTGCTCGGTGCGCTGCGTCAGCAGCACGCTCGGCCCCTCGGCGCGCAGCACGATCGGCACCAGCACCGCCGCCGGCGTCAGCACGCGCTCGGGGCGCGGCAGGCCGGCGACCGCGTGGTCGCCGCCGAGGCTCGCCGGATCGGGGGCAAGCGCCAGCCGCGTGCGGATGCGCGCGAGCAGCCCGGAGCCGGAAATTCCGGCGTTCGTGCCGCCGTTCGTGTCAGCGGTCATCTCGGCAATCATGAAGCGGGGCTCTCCGTCAATGCGCGTCAGAACCGCGGCAGCGAGCATGGAGTTTACCGCTTCATGACAGCGCCGGGCGTTCAGCGCACGGCATCGCGAAACAGCCTGAAAAAATTGCCGGTCGTCGTCGCCGCCAGCTGCTCGAAGGGTTCGCCGCGCAGCTTTGCGACGAAGGCCGCGACCTCGCGCACCCAGGCCGGGTGATTGCTGCGGCCGCGGTGCGGCACCGGTGCCAGATACGGCGAGTCGGTCTCGACCAGCATGCGTTCGGCCGGCAGCCGGCGCGCGACTTCCTGAATCTGCGCGGCGCTTTTAAAGGTGACGATGCCCGAGAACGACACATGGAAGTTCAGGTCGACGGCGCGCGCCGCCATGTCCCAGTCCTCGGTGAAACAATGCAGCACGCCGCCGACCTCGGCCGCGCCCTCTTCGGCGAGGATCGCCAGCGTGTCGGCGCGCGCCTCGCGCGTGTGCACGATCAGCGGCTTGCCGGTCTCGCGGGCGGCGCGCACGTGCGTGCGGAACCACGCGCGCTGCAGATCGCCGCGTTCGGCGCCGTAGTGGTAGTCGAGGCCGGTCTCGCCGATGGCGACCACGCGCGCCGTGGTGCGCGCCAGCCGCACGAGTTCGGCGACCTGCGGCTCGCGCCCGTCCTCGCTCGGGTGTACGCCGACCGACAGCGAGACGTTCGCAAACGGTGCGACCTGCTCGACCATCGCCGGCCAGGTCTCCAGCGCGATGCCGACGCAGAGCAGGTGCCCGACGCCGGCCGCAGCGGCGGCATCGAGCACGCCGGCCAGTTCGCCGCCGAACGGGCGCAGGTCGACGCGATCGAGGTGACAGTGGGAATCGACGAGCATGTGCGGTCTCCGGCGCCGCTGCCGGGCCGCGGGTGCCCGTCAGCGATCACAGCGTGTAGGTGGTGCGGTCCGAAGTCAGGATGCCGGCCAGGTAGGTCTCGATCTTCTTCAGCACGGTCGGCGCCTCCATGCCGGCGAACTGCACGCCGATGCCGGCCGGCCGGCCGCCGATCGCGGTCTTCGGCGTCAGCCAGACGACCTTGCCGGTCACCGGATAGCGCGTCGGCTCGTCCATGAGGGTCAGCAGCAGGAAGACATCGTCGCCGAGTTCGAAGGGCTTGTCGGTCGGAATGAACAGGCCGCCGTGCTTCAGGAACGGCATGAAGCACTGCAGCAGCTGGTTGCGGTCGCGCAGCGCGATCGACATCACGCCCTGCTTGGAGGCGGCCGCGGCATTGCCGCGTGTCGGTTCCATTCCCATCGGGTCAGCCCCTGCGGGCGGCGGCGCCGGCCCAGTCGATGAAGAAGTCCTCGAACGCGAGCTGCGCGTTCAGCGGCGTGGCAAGCCGCGCGCGCAGCGCGAGCACCGCGTCCCAGCGCAGGACCAGCCACTGCGGCGCGACGCGGGCGGCCAGCGTCGCGAGCGGGGCCGCGTAGTCGGGGTTCGTCAGCGGCGCGCTGCCGGCGGCCATGGTAAGGCGCAGCAGATCATGGTGCCAGCCGGCCAGCCAGCCGGCGACCTCGGCCGGTGCGCCGCCGGCGAGGAAGCGCTCGGCGGCGCGCACCGCATCGAGCTTGCCGGCGGCCAGATCGAGGAAGGCCCGGAACAGCTCGCGCCGCCGCTCCAGCGCCCCGGCGAGCGCCAGCGCCCGCAGCGGGCTGCCGGCGGCGAGCGCGAGCAGCAGCGCCGCATCGGCCTCGCCGCAGCGCGGCGCCAGCCAGGCCCGGGCTTCCGCGGCCGGTGGCGGCGCGAAGCGGATCGTCTGGCAGCGGCTGCGCACGGTCGGCAGCAGCCGCGCCGGCCGGGCGCTGACCAGGATCAGGTGACTGCCGGGGGCCGGCTCCTCCAGCGTCTTCAGCAGCGCATTGGCGGCGTTGACGTTCAGCAGCTCCGCCGGCGCCAGCCGCAGCACGCGCCGGCCGCCGAACTGCGGCGTCAGCGCCGCGAAGCCGATCAGCTCGCGGATCGCGTCGACGCGGATCGCCTTGCCCTCCTCGGCCGGCGCGACCACGTGCAGGTCCGGGTGGCTGCCGGCGGCGAGCAGCCGGCAGGCGCGGCAATGACCGCAGGCGTGATGGTCGGGACGCGGGCTTTCGCAGAGCAGGGCTTCTCCGAGCGCCTGCGCGAACGCCATCTTGCCGAGCCCTTCGGGGCCGGCGAGCAGCAGCGCGTGCGGCAGCCGGCCCGCGGCCAGCGCCGGGGCGAGCTGCGCCCAGATCCCGCGCAGCCACGGCGGCAGACCTTCGCAGGCGCCGGCGACGGGCGCAGGCGTGGAGGAGTCCGCCGTCATGGCGCGGCGGCGTCCGCCGTGACCGGCCCTTGGCCGGGCCGGTGCTCGGCGAGGAAGGCGTCGATCGCGGCCAGCGTCGCGGCGCTGACCTCGGCGAGCGGCGCGGCGGCATCGAGCACGCGGTAGCGCGCCGGCGCGGCCGCCGCCCGGTTGATGTAGGCAAGCCGCACGCGCGCGTGGAATTCATATTCCTCCTGCTCGAAGCGGTCGGCCGCACCGCGGCGGCCGGCGCGGGCAAGACCGGTCTCGGGCGGCAGGTCGTAGAGCAGCACCAGATCGGGCCGCAGTGCCCGCTGCACGAATTCCTCCAGCTGCACGACGCGATCGAAGCCGAGGCCGCGGCCGCCGCCCTGGTAGGCGTAGCTCGCGTCGGTGAAGCGGTCGCACAGCACCCAGTCGCCGCGCGCGAGCGCCGGCTCGATGACCTGCGCGATGTGCTCGGCGCGCGCCGCGAACATCAGCAGCAGTTCGGTATCGCCGGCGATGCCGCCGGCACGCGGGCGCAGCAGCAGCTCGCGCAGCTCCTCGCCGAGCGGCGTGCCGCCGGGTTCGCGCGTGCAGACCACGCCGAGGCCGGCGGCTTCGAGCCGTGCGCGCAGGGTGTCGAGCTGCGTGGACTTGCCGGCACCCTCGATGCCATCGACGACGATGAAGCGTCCTCTGGCCGGATTCACTCGGATTCTCCTCGGCTGGCGGCGGCACGCCGCGCGCGGTAGTCGCGCACGGCGCGCTGGTGGTCTTCGAGCGTGGCGGAAAACACGTGCCCGCCATCGCCGCGGGCAACGAAGTACAGCGCATCGCCGGGGGCCGGGTCCACGGCCGCGGCCAGCGCCGCGGCACCGGGGGCGGCGATCGGCGTCGGCGGCAGACCCTTGCGGGTATAGGTGTTGTACGGGCCGTCGCTGCGCAGATCGCTGCGCGTCAGCTCCCCGTCCGCCGCGGCTCCACGCCCGTACAGCACGGTCGGATCGGCCTGCAGCGGCATGCCGAGCGCGAGCCGCCGCGCGTAGACGCCGGCCACCTGCCGGCGTTCCGCGGGCAGGCCGGTTTCCTTCTCGACGATCGAGGCCAGCACCAGCGCCTCGTCCGGCGTCTTCAGCGGCGAATCGGGCGCCCGCCTCGCCCAGGCGGCGGCGAGCTGGCGCTCCAGCGCCCGGCGCATCTGCCGCAGCAGCTCCAGGTCGGGCGTGCCGCTCTGGTAGCGGTAGGTATCCGGGAAGAAGCGGCCTTCCGGAGCCAGCCCCGGCTCGCCGAGACGCTCCATGACCTGTGCATCGTTAAGGCCGGCCAGCGTCTGCCCGACCTTCGGCAGCGTCGCGAGTGCGGCACGGATCTGCGCGAAGGTCCAGCCCTCGGGCACCGTGAAGCTGCGCACGATCACGCGCCCGGCGACCCAGCGATCGAGCAGCGCGCGCGGCGTGTCCAGCGGCTCGATGCGGTACTCGCCGGCCTGGATGCGTCCGGCCAGCCCGTGCAGGCGCGCGTACAGCTCGAACCACAGCGCCCGGCGCAGCACGCCGCGCTGCTGCAGGTCGGCGGCGAGCACACCGACCGAGCTGCCGGGAGCGACGAGGTAGTCGAGCCCCCCGGCCGGCACCGGCAGCGTCGAATCGAGAAAGCGCCGGTAATCGAGCCAGGCCGCCCCGCCGCCGAGCAGCAGCACCAGCAGCAGTGCGCCCGCCAGGATGCGCTTCATGCCGCCTCCGCCCGGCGCAGGGTCTCGAAGTCCTCGGCAAGGTACTGCGTCATCGGCCCCGGGGCCGGCCAGCGGCGCTCGCCGAGGGCGCGCACCGGACGCAGGCCGTAGACGCTGTTGCAGAGGAACAGCTCGTCGGCGGCCAGCAGTTCGTCCCGGTCGACGCGCGCTTCGAGGACTTCGAGGCCAAGCTGCCGCGCCCGCCCGATCAGCACGCCGCGCACGATGCCGGCGATGCCGGCGCGATCGAGCCGCGGCGTGTGCAGGCGCCCGTCCCGCACGAGGAAGAGATTGGCGGCGGTGGCCTCGACCGGCGTGCCGTCCGGCAGGCACATCAGCCCTTCCTGGAGGTCCGGATCGTCCCACTCGGCGCGCGCGAGCACCTGATCGAGCCGGTTCAGATGCTTGAGCCCGGCGAGCCGCGGGTTTTCCGACAGCGGATGCGCGCACCAGCGCACGGCGACCGGCGCGAGCGGCACGGCATCGGCCGGCCACGGATGCAGGCTCAGCGCGCGCGTCGGCGTGCACGGCTGCGGTGGCCGATAGCCGCGCCCGCCGCAGCCGCGCGTCAGCACGATCTTCAGCACCGCCCGGTCCCGGGCGGCGCACAGCCGGTCCGCTTCCTGACGCAGCAGCCCGGCGCCGGGCAGCGGCAGACCGAGGCGCTCGCAGCCGGCCGCGAGCCGGCTCAGGTGAGGCTCCCAGAACTCGGGCCGGCCGGCGCGCACGGCCAGCGTCTCGAACACGCCATCGCCGTACTGCAGGCCGCGGTCGGCCAGCGCGAGCCGGGTTTCCGGCACGCCGTCGATCAGGCTGTCCGGACTCATGCCCCGGCCCCGAGCGCGAGCAGCAGGCCGCGTGCCTTGTGGCGGGTCTCGGCGAGTTCGTGCGCCGGCTCGGAGTCGGCGACGATGCCGGCGCCGGTGCGCAGCACCAGATGCTCGCCGTCGACGGCGAGCGTGCGGATCAGGATGTTCAGGTCGAGGTCGCCGTCGCGGTTCAGATAGCCGAAGGCGCCGGTGTAGGCACCGCGGCCGGTGGCTTCGAGCTCGGCGATGATCTGCATGCAGCGCACCTTCGGGCAGCCGGTGATCGTGCCGCCCGGAAACACCGCGCGGATCGCCGCGCCCGGCGTCACGTCCTCGCGCAGCTCGCCGGCGACGTTCGAGACGATGTGATGAACGTGCGCGTAGCTCTCGATCGCCATCAGTTCATCGACCCGCACGCTGCCCGGCCGGCAGACGCGGCCGAGATCGTTGCGTTCGAGATCGATCAGCATCACGTGTTCCGCGCGCTCCTTCGGATGCGCGAGCAGCTGCGCCGACAGTGCCGCATCCGCACTGGCGCTCGCATCGCGCCGGCGCGTGCCGGCGATCGGCCGGGTGTCGATGCGCCGGCCGCGCACGCGCAGCAGCCGCTCCGGCGAGGAACTGACCACGGCCTGCGCGCCGAAGCGCGCCAGCCCCGCGAACGGCGCCGGGTTGGCCACGCGCAGGCGCGCGTACAGCTCGTCGGCCCCGGCATCGGGCACGAGCCGCCCGCGCCAGGCGCGCGACAGGTTCACCTGGAACACGTCGCCAGCGAGGATGTACTCACGGATGCGCGCAACGCCATCGAGAAAGCCGGCCGGATCGTCCTCGACGAGGGCTTCCGCCAGCACCGGCTCCGCGGCCGGCCCGCTGACGGCAGGCAGGCCGGCGCAGTCGGCGAGCAGCCGCTCGACATGCGCCTCGCCCCCGGCCTCGGCCACCGCCCAGGCACGGCCGCGGGCGTGGTCGATCGCCAGCGCCGCCGGCACGCGCAGCGCACAGGCGCGCGGCAGGCCGTCGGTCGCCGCCGGCAGTTGCAGCACCGGTTCGACCTCGGCAGCGAGTTCGTAGCCGAGATACACAAACCAGCCGCCGCGAAACGGCAGGCCCTCGGGAAGATCCGCATCGTCCGCAGCCGGCAGGCGCTCGGCCCGCCACGCGGCGTCGAGCCGGTCGAGAAAATCCGTGCCCGGCCGGGCCTGCAGCCGGGCCTGCGGAAACGCGAACACCAGCGACCAGCGGCCGTTGCCCCCGCCGCGCGCGACGCTCTCCAGCAGGCAGGGATAGCGCGCCGGATCATGCCGGTGCAGGGCCAGCGGATCGGGCACGGCAGGCAGTTCGCGCAGGCAGGTCAAGGCAGGCGGACTCGCAACAAAGCCGAAGCCGGCCCGGGGCGGACCCGGAACCGGCTTCGAGGGGAGACGAAGGACGGCGACGACTCAGGTGAGCCGGCGGAAGATCACCGTGCCGTTGGTGCCGCCGAAACCGAAGGAGTTCGACAGCGCCACGTCGATCTTCATCTCGCGCGCCGTGTGCGGCACGTAGTCGAGATCGCAGCCCTCGCCCGGCTGGTCGAGGTTGATCGTCGGCGGCACGACCTGATCGCGCAGCGACAGCACCGAGAACACCGCCTCGACGCCGCCGGCCGCGCCGAGCAGGTGACCGGTCATCGACTTCGTCGAGCTGACCGCGACGCGGTACGCATGCTCGCCGAGCGCGGCCTTGACCGCCGTGCTCTCGGCCACGTCACCGGCCGGCGTCGAGGTGCCGTGCGCGTTGATGTAGTCGATCTGCCCGGGGTTGAGCCGCGCATCGCGCAGCGCCGCCAGCATGCAGCGGCGGGCGCCGTCGCCGTTTTCCATCGGCAGCGTCATGTGGTAGGCGTCGCTGCTCATGCCGAAGCCGACGAACTCGCAGTAGATGCGCGCACCGCGCGCCTTCGCGTGTTCGTATTCCTCCAGCACCAGCACGCCGGCACCGTCGGACAGCACGAAGCCGTCGCGGTCACGATCCCAGGGCCGGCTGGCCTGCTCCGGCGAATCGTTGCGCGTCGACAGCGCACGCGCGGCCGCGAAACCGCCGAGTCCGGTCGGCGTCGTCGCCATCTCGGCACCGCCGGCGATCATCACGTCGGCATCGCCGTAGGCGATGATGCGTGCAGCCTCGCCGATGTTGTGCGTGCCGGTGGTGCAGGCGGTGACGACCGCGATGTTCGGACCCTTCAGGCCCTGCAGGATCGACACCTGGCCGGAGATCATGTTGATGATGCTGCGCGGCACGAAGAACGGCGAGATCTTGCGCGGACCGCCGTGCAGGAAGGACGCGTGGCCGTCCTCGATGCCCGGCAGGCCGCCGATGCCCGAACCGATCGCGACGCCGATGCGCTCGGCGTTGGCCTCGGTGACGACCAGACCTGAATCCGCCAGCGCATCGGCCGCAGCCGCCACGCCGTACTGGATGAACAGGTCCATCTTCTTCGCGTCCTTCTTCGGGATGTAGGGCTCGGCACTGAAGCCGCGCACCGAACCGCCGAAGCGAACCGGAAAGTTGCTGGTGTCGAATGCGGTCAGCGCCGCGATGCCGCTGCGCCCCGCGAGGATGTTGCCCCACGCCTCGTCCACGGTGTTGCCGACCGGGGAAATGATGCCCAGTCCGGTGACGACGACGCGTCTCTTGCCTGTAGTGCCCAAACAGCGGCCCTCTTGCGACCCGCGCCGCGTGCCGGCAGGGCCGGCAACTGCATCAGGCGGTGAGGAAAGGAATTACGGAAGGTAGAGAAGCCGCGCCGCCACCGAGGCGGCGCAAGTGCCCCGACCCGTCGCCAGCTCAGTTGCCGGCGGCGTTCGCGGTCACGTAGTCGATGGCCTGCTGCACCGTCGTGATCTTCTCGGCATCCTCGTCGGGGATTTCGCACTCGAATTCTTCTTCGAGCGCCATGACCAGTTCGACGGTATCGAGGGAGTCGGCGCCGAGATCATCGACGAAGGAGGCGTCGCTGGTGACGTCTTCCTCCTTGACGTCCAGCTGCTCCATGATGATTTTCTTGACGCGCTCTTCGATGGTGCTCATTGGTTTCCTCGCAGCGGAAGTTCGGGGCAAATGCCGCCGGTTATTGTAAGTGAAACGATTTGCCCGGTCCAAGCGCCGTCATGTGCAATCGCAGCGCGACAAACCCCTGCAGCATCATGATCTTGCACGAAACCGAACCGGCAGGCCGAAGCCTTGCGGCACGGCTCAGGGCATGTGCATGCCGCCATTGACATGCAGGGTTTCGCCGGTCACGTAGCCGGCTTCGTCCGAGGCCAGATAGGCGACGGCATGCGCGATGTCCTCGGGCCGGCCGAGCCGTTCGAGCGGAATGCTGCGCACCAGCGCCGCACGGGCCTCCTCGGGCAGTGCACGCGTCATGTCGGTATCGATGAAGCCGGGCGCGACCGCATTGACGGTGATGCCGCGCGAACCGATCTCGCGCGCCAGCGACTTCGTGAAACCGAGCAGGCCGGCCTTGGCGGCGGCGTAATTGGTCTGGCCCGGATTGCCGGTGCTGCCGACCACCGAACCGACCGTGATGATGCGCCCGTGACGGGCCTTCATCATGCCGCGGATCACCGCCTTGCTGAGCCGGTACACCGAGGTCAGGTTGGTGGCGATGATGTCGTCCCATTCCTCGTCCTTCATGCGCATCAGCAGGTTGTCGCGCGTGATGCCGGCATTGTTGACGAGGATGGACAGGCTGCCGAACTCCTGGGTGACGGCCTTCACCGCCGCCTCGATCGCGGCGGCGTCGGTGACGTTGAGCATCAGGCCGCGGCCGCGGATGCCGTCGGCGGCGAGATATTCGCTGATCGCCGCGGCGCCGGATTCACTGGTCGCGGTGCCGACGACGGTCGCGCCGCGCCGGCCGAGCTCGCGGGCGATGGCCTGGCCGATGCCGCGGCTCGCGCCGGTGACAAGCGCCACGCGCTGTTCGAGGTTCATGGGGTTCAGGCTCCCTTCTGGTCGGCGAGCACCGCGAGCAGTGCGCTGAGATCGGGCATGGTCGGGGCGGCGAGCCCCTTGACGATGCGCTTGTTCATGCCGGCGAGCACCTTGCCGGGGCCGCATTCGACGACGGTCGTGATGCCGGCGGCGGCCATCGCCTCGATCGTCTCGATCCAGCGCACCGGGCTGTGCAGCTGGCGCACGAGGGCGGCGCGGATCGCGTCCGCTTCGGCGTGGCGGGCGACATCGGCGTTGTGCAGCACCGGAATCGACGGCGTGCGCAGGTCGACCGCAGCGAGACGTTCGGCCAGACGCTCGGCGGCCGGGCGCATCAGCGCGCAGTGCGAGGGCACGCTGACCGGCAGCACGACGGCGCGCTTGGCACCGCGCGCCTTCGCCGCCTCGACCGCGCGTGCGACCGCTGTCGCGGCGCCGGCGATGACGATCTGGCCGGGGGCGTTGAGGTTCACGGCCTCGACCACCTCGCCCTGTGCCGCTTCGGCGCAGGCCTCGCGCACGGCCGGCTCGTCGAGCCCGAGCAGCGCGGCCATCGCGCCGGCCCCGGCCGGCACCGCGGCCTGCATCAGCCGGCCGCGCTCGGCCACGAGGCGCACGGCATCGGCGAATCCGAGCGCGCCGGCGGCGACCAGCGCCGTGTACTCGCCGAGCGAATGACCGGCGAGCAGCGCCGGCTGCGGACCGCCTTCGGCGCACCAGACGCGCCAGAGCGCCACGCCGGCGGCCAGCATCGCCGGCTGCGTGTTGTCGGTGCGGTTCAGCTCGGCCTCGGGGCCGGCCTGCACCAGCTGCCAGAGATCGAAGCCGAGCGCCTCGCCGGCCTCGGCGAAGGTGTCGCGCACCTCGGGCCGGGTGGCGGCTTCGGCGAGCATGCCGACCGACTGCGAACCCTGCCCCGGAAACGCGAAGGCGAGCGTGGACGAAGTGCTCATGCGCGGGACTCCCTGCTGGTGACGCCGCCGCACGCAGCCGGATGCCGGGCAGCGGCGGACGCCTGGATGGACATGGATGGCCGGCGGCTCAGTAGCGGACCAGCGCCGAACCCCAGGTGAAGCCGCCGCCGAAGGCTTCGAGCAGCAGCAGCTGACCGGGGCGGATGCGGCCGTCGCGCACGCCGAGATCGAGCGCGAGCGGCACCGAGGCCGCCGAGGTGTTGCCGTGCTCGGCGACCGTGACGATGACCTTCTCCATCGGCAGGCCGAGCTTGCGCGCGGTCGCCTGGATGATGCGCAGGTTCGCCTGGTGCGGGATCAGCCAGTCGAGTTCGGCCGCGTCGATGCCGTTCTTTTCGAGGGTCTCGACGGCAACGCGCCCGAGCGTGTTGACGGCGAACTTGAACACCTCGTTGCCGCGCATCGACACGTAGGCGCGGTTCTTCTGCGTCTCGTCGTAGCCGCTGGAGACGCCGTTCGGCACCCACAGCAGTTCCTTGTAGCGACCGTCGGCGTGCAGGTGCGTGGCGATGATGCCCGGGGTCTCGGCGGCGTCGAGCAGCACCGCGCCGGCACCGTCGCCGAACAGGATGCAGGTGCCGCGATCGCGGTAGTCGAGGATGCGCGAGAAGGTCTCGGCCCCGATCACCAGCGCCCGCCGGCTCATGCCGGTGCGCACGAACTGGTCGGCCACCGACAGCGCGAACACGAAACCGGCGCAGACCGCCTGCACGTCGAAGGCCGGGCAGCCGTGGCAGCCGAGGCGCTCCTGGATCTGGGTCGCGACGCTCGGGAAGACGTGATCCGGCGTCGTGGTCGCCACGACGATCAGGTCGATCGACAGCGGATCGACACCGGCCATCGCGATCGCGGCGCGCGCGGCATGCTCGGCGAGATCGGCCGTGGTCTCGTGCTCGGCGGCGATGTGGCGCCGGCGCACGCCGGTGCGCTCGACGATCCAGTCGTCGCTGGTCTCGACCAGCTTTTCGAGCGCGGCGTTGTCGAGCACGCGCTCGGGCAGGTAGCTGCCGGTGCCGATGATCCGGGCATGCTTCACGTCGCGTCCCCTCCGGCATGCAGGGCGCCGAGGTGATGCTTGATCAGCGCCGGGACGTTCTTCTCGACCTCGATCGCCGCGATGCGCAGCGCATTGGCGAAGGCCAGCCGGTCGGCGCCGCCATGGCTCTTGATGACGATGCCGTTGAGGCCGAGCAGGCTTGCACCATTGTAGCGGCGCGGGTCGATACGTTTCGCGAAGGCCCGCAATACCGGCCCGGCGATCAGCCCGGCGATCCTGTTCGGCAGGCTGCGGCGGAATTCCTCGCCGATGAAGTGACGCACCAGCTTGGCGACGCCCTCGCTGGTCTTCAGCGCGACGTTGCCGACGAAGCCGTCGCAGACCACGACATCGACCGGACTCAGGTAGACGCCGTCACCCTCGACGTAGCCGATGTAGTTGAGATCGGAATTGCCGAGCAGCGCGTGGGTTTCCTTGACCAGCTCGTTGCCCTTGATGTCCTCGGAGCCGATGTTCAGCAGCCCGACGCGCGGCGCCGGCAGGCCGTCGACGGCGCGGGCGAGTTCCGCGCCCATCACCGCGAACTGCAGCAGGTGATCGGACTTGCAGTCGGCGTTGGCGCCGAGATCGAGCATGTGCACGTGACCGTGCACGGTCGGCAGCGTCGTGCAGATCGCCGGCCGGTCGATGCCGGGCAGCGTGCGCAGCACGAAACGTGCGGTCGCCATCAGCGCGCCGGTGTTGCCGGCACTGACGCAGGCGTCGGCCTCGCCGCTCTTGACGAGGTTGATCGCCACGCGCATCGAGGAGTCCTTCTTGTGCTTCAGCGCCTGCGCCGGCGGCTCGTCCATGCCGACGACCTCGCTCGCGGCATGGATGCTCAGGCCGGCACGGCCGAGTCCGCCGCAGGCGGCAAGACGGGCTTCGAGCACGTCGGGACGGCCGACGAGGATCAGCTGCAGATCCGTGCGCGCTTCCAGAAAATCGAGTGCTGCGGGGACGACGACCTCGGGTCCGAAGTCGCCGCCCATCGCGTCGAGCGCGATCGTGATCGGTCGGGTCATTTCGGCTGCTTTCCGTGACACACGCGGCGCACACGTGCGGCCATAACGACGAAGCCTCCGCTAGGGAGGCTCGTCTGCGCTCGGGCCGGCATGGTGCCGGCCGGTCTCACTCTTCAGCCTTGGCGGCGATCACGCGACGGCCGCGATAGAAGCCGTCCGGGGACACGTGGTGACGCAGGTGGGTCTCGCCGCTGGTGCGGTCGACCGACAGCGTGCTGGCTTCGAGGTGGTCGTGGGAGCGGCGCATGTCGCGACGCGAACGGGACTTGCGGTTCTGCTGGACGGCCATGATCGGGACTCCTGATTGGGTGCCGGAGGTTTCCGGTGGAAGGACGCTCAGGCGTCCTTCGGGTTTTTCAACAGGGTCGACAGCGCCGCGAACGGGTTCGGTTTCCCGTCCGCGACCGGTGCCGGCCCGGCAGTCGGCGGCAAGGCGTAGCCGCCGGCTGCGCACTCGCGTTCATCTTCATGCATCGCGACCAGCGGCAGCGCGAGGATCAGTTCATCCTCCAGCAGTTCCGCGATCGACACGCCCTCGTCGCCGGCGAGCAGCGGCTCGTACTGCGCCGGCAGCTGGGGGGCCTGCGACTCGGCGGCGATCGGCGCGAGCAGGGCATCGACCTGCACGGCCAGCGTCACCGGCCCCAGGCAGCGCTGGCAGCTCAGCCGGGGTTCGGCATCGAGCCACACATGCACCAGCTTGCGGCCATCGGCATCACGCTCGCCGGCGAGTCGCCAGCGCACGCTGCCAACGGGTTCGTGCAGGAGTTCCGCGAAGCGCGCCAGCGTCGCCACCGGCCACTCGCCCGCGAGCGTCCCGCCGTTGACGGCGAACTTCCACGGATCGAAGCGGTCTGGGGGGCGGGCATGCATAAGGGCGCGCATCATATGGGTTCACCCCGGGCAAGTCAAAACGCGCCGGCCCGTTGCCGCACGGCCCTGCCGCTCCCTACGCTGGGACCTCTGCCCTGCCGCGAGGCCTGATTCCGATGACCGATGCCTGCCTGCCCGACGGCCGGCGCCTGCTGCTCGCCTCGACCTCGCCGTACCGCCGCGCGCTGCTCGAACGCCTGCGCCTGCCCTTCGCCTGCGTCGCTCCCGGCACCGACGAAACCCCGCGCAACGGCGAATCGCCGCGCGGGCTGGTCGCGCGCCTGTCGCTCGCCAAGGCGGCGGCGGTCGCGCAGCGCGAGCCCGGCGCGCTGGTGATCGGCTCCGATCAGGTGGCGCTGCTCGACGGCGCGATCCTCGGCAAGCCCGGCACGCACGAACGCGCCCGCGAACAGCTCGCGCAGGCGAGCGGCCGGGAGCTGCACTTCCTGACCGGCCTGTGCCTGCTCGATGCCGATGGCGGCGGCACGCAGCTCGAAGTCGCCGAAACCGTCGTGCGCTTTCGCGAGCTGCTGCCGCAGCAGATCGAGTGCTACCTGCGCCGCGAGCAGCCCTACGACTGCGCCGGCAGCTTCAAATGCGAAGGGCTCGGCATCGCGCTGTTCGAGGCGATCCTCGGGGCCGACCCGGACGCGCTGGTCGGCCTGCCGCTGATCGCGCTCGTGCGCATGCTCGATGCCGAGGGCGTCGACGTGCTGACCGGCTTCTGATGCCGGTGCGGTCCGCCGGAACCGGCCGGTGATCGACTCGCCGTGGCTCGCCGAACGCCCGCGCCTGCGCGCCGCGGTGCGCGTGCTGCACTTCGCGTGGCCGTATCTCGCCTTCGCGATCGGCGTCGCCAGCTACGCGCTGATCGAGCGCACCGACAGACTCGCCGCCTGGCTGGTGTTCACGGTGTTCGCGAGCTGGGTCTGGCTGCTCGCCGAGCCGTGGCTGAAGCCGATGCGCGGCTGGCGGCTGTCGCGGCGGCTGGCGCGCTACGCGACGCAGGCCGTGCATCAGGAGACCCTGTTCTTCGGCCTGCCCTTCCTGCTGCGCGCCACCGACTGGGGCACGGGTCAGGCGCTGTTCACCGGCGCGGTGGCGATCCTCTGCCTGGTCTCGCTGATCGACCCGCTGTACTTCCGCTACGTGTGCCCGCGGCGCTGGCGCTTCTATGCCTTCCACGGCCTCGTCGCCTTCCTGGCGATGCAGGCCTTCGCGCCGGTGGTGTTCCGGCTCGATACCGTCAGCGGTTACCGGCTGGCGCTTGCGACCGGCTTCGTCGTCGCCGCGCAGGGCTTCATCCGCCTGCGCTGGGGCTGGCGGCGCTGGGGCAGGATCGTGCTGCTGCTCGGCGCGGTCGCGGCGCTGTGGGCGATCCGGCCCTGGGTGCCGCCGATCACGCTGTGGATGACCAGCGGCGCGATCACGCAGCAGTTCGACCGCAGGCAGCTGCGCCCCGGCGAGGTCGCCGTCGTGCTGAGCCCGGCCCGGCTGCAGCAGGGCGTCTATGCCTACATGGCGCTGCGCGCCCCGGCCGGCCTCAAGGAGCCGGTGTTCCACGTCTGGCGCCACGATGGCGTCGAGTTCGAGCGCATCCCGATCGAGATCACCGGCGGGCGCGAGGCCGGTTACCGGACCTGGACCTTCAAGCGCCGGTTCGACGAGGCTCCGGCCGGCTACTGGACCGTGACCGCCGAGACCCGCGGCGGCCAGCGCATCGGCCGGCTCGGTTTCGAGGTGCGCACGACGCCCTGATCCGGCCGGCAGGCCACGGAGCCGGCGCTATGCTGGCCGGAACAGATCGTCCCTGACCGCAAGCTGCACCGAGGCGTGCAGCAGGAGGATCGCCATGACATTCACCGGCTCGGGCCACCTGCCCCTCGCCCTGCTGGCCTTGCTCGGTGCCGCTTCGGTTGCGGCCCAGTCGCTGCCACCCGGCTTGCACGGACATTCGCCGCTCGCGGCCGCCCCCCCGGCCTACGTACCCCTCAGTGCCGCCGGCAGCACCGATGCCTATTTCGACGGCACCCTGGAACAGCAGTTGTTTTTCAACGCCGGACTGCTGCATGCCCCGGTGCAGGCAGCCCCGGCACCGATGTCGCTGACCAGCATCCGGCCGACCGGCGGCGAACTGGTCAATCACAATGAAATCGATGCGGCGCTGGTCCTGACCCGACATGGCTACAGCAGCACCATCCTGCCGTCCGCCGGCAGCGCGAATCCTGGCAGCGGCGACAACTACGGCGAATACGGGCGCTTCAAGGACCTGATCGGCAAATACAGCGGCCGCTATGAAAATTCCGTGCGCAATTCGATCGCGAACCGCAACGGCGACGACTCCGGCAGCACCTTCGCCAGCTACGACGGCACGCAGGACGGCATCGACGGCAGTGGCTGGCCGAAACCGCCGGCTCCGGTGGTCGTTGCACCGCAGCCGGGCCCGGCCACCGCGCTGACGCTGCCCGCCATCCGGCTTCCCGGCAGCCTGCATCTGCCGAAGCACACGATCTCCGGCCACTGATTTCGTCGCGCGCGCGGCCACGGATTCGCTGCGCGCCTCAACCGGCCAGCCGCAGCCCCGGCGGCAGCGCCTCGCCGAACACGCGCTTGCGGTCGGCCTCGTCGAGTTCGACGACTGCCTCGCCCATGCGCACCCAGCCCTCGGGCTGGCGCGTCGCGCGCAGCCGCGCGCCGACACGCCGGCAGAGTTCTTCCGGCAGGTCGCGCACGCGATCGCCCGAGCGGCGTGCGAGCAGGGTCGCCGCGAGCGCGGCCGGCGCTGCCG
>JAFEGB010000169.1 GCA_018240295.1 Pseudomonadota bacterium | reverse complement strand
GAAGCCGCGCCGCCTCCGGCCGCAGCCGACGAGCAGGCCAGCTCGCGCGCCGGTTCCGCCGGCAGCGGCACGACGGCCGACGGCACGACCAGCAGCGCCGGCACGCCGCTCGCGCCACCGGCCGATGCGCCGGCCACGCCGCGCGTGACCGATGCCACGGCGCAGCTGCTCGATGCGGTGGCGCGGCGCATCGGCACGGTCGGCGAGGATGTCGGCACGCTCGCCGGCAATCTGGTCGCCGCGCAGTCGGCCGCCGGCTGGCTGGTCGAGCGCGTGCGCGATCCGCTGGCGCTGGAGGAGACCCTCGCCGTGCTGAAGCCGCTGGCGCTGGTGATGCTCGCCGGCTACGCGGCCTTCGCGGCGGTCTGGCTGCTGTTCCGCGGTCTGCACCGCGCCATCGGCACGCGCACGCCGGCGCACTGCAGCGGCCGGCTGCTGTGGTCGCTGCTGCGCCTGGTCATCGAAGGCGCGCAGATCGCGGCGCTGTACGCGACGGCGATGACGGTGCTGACCGTGCTCGATCCGAAGTTCGGCACGCGGCTGCTGGTGCTGGTGTTCATCCACGCGGCCGTGATCGTGCGCAGCCTCATGGCGCTCGCGCGGGTGCTGCTCGCGCCCGACAACCCCGGCCTGCGCCTGCTGCCGTGCAGCGACGAGGCGGCGAAGCTCACGCAGCGCTGGCTGCGGCGGCTGGTGCTGGTGCCGGTCTATGCGTATCTGGCGCTGCAGGCGGCGCGCCTGCTCGGCCTGCCCTGGGGCGTGCACGATGCGGTGCTGCGCCTGATCGGGCTGTATGTCGCCGTGCAGGTGATCGTGCTGATCCTCAGCGTGCGCGAGCCGGTCGGGGCGCTGATCCGCAAGGCCGGCGGCCAGCGCCTGCGGCTGTTCACGATGCGCGTGTCGCGCAGCTGGCACTGGCTCGCGATCATCTACGTGACGCTGATGTATGCGATCTGGGCGCTGGCGGTCGAGGGCGGCTTCCTGTTCCTGCTGCGCGCCTCGGTCGCGACGCTGGTGGCGATCCTGATCGTGCGCTATGGCTCGCACGGCGTGCGCAAGGGCCTGCGCCGGCTGGAGCGCCGTCAGGCCGACCTGCGCCAGCGCCGGCCGGAATCGGCGCTGCGCGTCGGCCGGGCGATGAAGGTCCTGCGCCGGCTCGCGCGCGTGCTGCTGCTGCTCGCGGCGGTGCTGCTGCTGCTCGAAGGCTGGAACGTCGATGCCGTCGGCTGGCTGACCAGCCCGGCCGGTCAGGTGCTGCTCGCGGGGCTGGCGCGCATCACCGCGGTCGTGCTCGGGGCGCTGCTGGTCTGGGAACTCGCCGGCATCTGGATCGAGGAACAGCTGACCGATCTCGACCGTCACGGCCGCCAGCGCATCCGCAGCGCGCGGGCGCGCACGCTGCTGACGGTCGGGCGCAAGGCGGTGGCGATCTTCGTGGTCACGATCGCCGTGCTGCTCGTGCTCTCGGAGCTTGGCGTCAACATCGGGCCGCTGCTCGCCGGTGCCGGCGTGGTCGGCGTCGCGGTCGGCTTCGGCGCGCAGAAGCTGGTGCAGGACGTGATCACCGGCGCCTTCATCCTGATGGAGGACGTGATGGCGGTCGGTGATGTGGTCAACGTCGGCGGTCAGGGCGGGCTGGTCGAGGCGATCTCGCTGCGCTACGTGCGCCTGCGCGATCTGGCCGGCACCGTGCACACGATCCCGTTCAGCTCGATCTCGACGGTCAGCAACCTGACCAAGGACTACTCGTACTACGTGTTCGACGTGAGCATCGGCTACGCCGAGGACGTCGAGCGCGTCTGCTCGGTGCTGACCGACATCGACGCCGAACTGCGCCGCGACGAGAAGTTCGGGCCGATGATCCTGGAGCCGCTGGAGATCCTCGGCGTCGACCAGTTCGCGGATTCGGCCGTCGTCGTCAAGGCGCGCACCAAGACGCAGCCGATCCAGCAGTGGAACGTCGGGCGCGAGTTCAACAAGCGCCTGAAGCAGCGCTTCGGCGAGCTCGGCATCGAGATTCCGTTCCCGCAGCGCACCGTGCACGTGCGTGCGCCGGCCGGCACGCCGCCGGATGCGATCCGGGCCGCGGCGATGGCCGGCGACGATGCGGCCAGCGGCGTCAGGAGCCCCGTGCCAGTCCCGTGAGTTCCGGGCACTGCCAGAGCGCCAGCCCGTGCACGGCCAGCGCGCCGGCGAGGTGCTCTTCCTCCCACTGCGCCTCGCGGCGCAGCAGCGAGGCGACCGCGAGCAGCCGGGCGCGGTACAGCAGGCGGCTGAACGGCATCAGGGCCGCGGGCGATTCGCCCTTCGCGATCCGCGACTGGTCGTGGATCGCCACCGGCACCTGCATGCCGACGCCCCAGTGCCGGACGATGGTCGCCGACAGGATGCTGCCGTACTGCTCCATCAGCAGCCGGAACACGTGCGGGCGCGGCGGCAGCGGTGCGCCGCAGGCGGCAAAGGTGTCGGCGACGAGATGGAAGATCGCGATGCGCCCGACGCTGTGCGTGAGGCCGGCGAAGTACGCGACGAAGGGGTCGATGGCTTCGCCTTCGCCGGCACCGGCCTGCGCGAGCCGGCGCGCGGCGAGCGCGCTGCCCATGGCCTGATCCCACAGCAGCGAGCCGAACATCAGGAAGTAGATCGGCCGGATCTGGATCATCGGCCGCATCAGCACGGCGGTGACGATGGACTTCAGCGCCTCCTGACCGATCAGGCGCAGCGCCGACTCGATGCTGGAGATCGGCTGCTCGCCGGTGCGGTAGGCGGGGCTGTTGGCGATGCGCAGCACGTCGCCGGCCAGCGCCGGGTCGCGGCGCACCAGATCCTCGATGCGCCGCTGGCTGCCGAGCGGGTCCTGCAGCTCGCGCAGCAGCAGGCCGACCGTCATCGGCAGCTTCGGCAGGCTGTCGGGCGCCAGCCCCGCCTTCAGCTGCGCCTCGACCTGCGCGTACACCTGCCGCTCGACCGGATTCAGCGCCTCGGCCGGCAGGCGCTCGTCGCTGCCGAACAGCAGCGTGTCGAAGGCCGGCAGCAGCCGGCGCTCGGCCTCGGGGTTGGCTTCCACGAAGGCCGGGCCGGCGGCCGGCGGCTCGGCGGCCGCCGCCGTGGCGGGCGCCGGTGCCGGGCGGGCGGCG